>JAFQDK010000037.1 GCA_017399305.1 Clostridia bacterium | reverse complement strand
TGGCGGCCCTGCCGATATCGGCAGACGCTCGTTTGTACAGATCGCAGGACTGAAGTCGGTTATCGCCCTTGCAATTGAGCAGGACGGTGCAATCTATGAGGCGGTTCGCTCGGCGCAAAAGACCGTTACCGAGAGCGCACAAATATATGATGACAGGCAGCCTGTAGTTGTACACCATGCAAAAGCATTTGTACAGAAGTATGACAAAATACTGTATTGGAACGATCCGCTTGTAGGAGCTGACGGCACGGTTCGTTATGCGGAAAATATGGTTGGTCAGGACAACTATAACATTGCGATCAAGTATCGTACACGCCCTACCGCATATGTTTTTGGTGCAGACTGTGAAAATGTTGCAAGCGTTTTACAGACTCTTGACCGTCATGGGGTAAACTATTTTCTGCTCTGTGCAGGTACTACACTTACACTCGGACAGTATAGCGGTGATGCAACTCAGGCATCGGTAGGAGAGGCAAAGCAGATTACGCTCGATGCTCCTGCATATATTGTTCCTGTAGACGGTTATAAGGCAAATGTTATTGCTAATTTGTTTGAACCTGAAAACCATGATACCGCAGAGGGCGCTGCTACATTTGTAAAGGCAGGATATCTTAATGCAAGTGACATTTATCGCTCGACAGAAAGCTTTATCGCGGCAAAGCTTGGACTTGACGGAACATATGTCTCTGTTGCAATTCCCGAAGGAAAGACAGTTGAAAGTGCAACCGTTGACGGTACTGTTTATGACAGTGTTAACACCGAAGGAGGCAAAGCATTTGTAGTTGCTTCTGACAGTGAAGGATATGTTGTAACGCTTAACTTTACCGACGGAACAAGTGAAAACTACAATATCGGTAAGGTTTTAGGCGATGTAAACAATGATTTTGTTACGGATGTTTTTGATGCACTTGAACTGCTCACCGATATAGTCAACGGAAATGATAATGCTTTAGGCGATGTTACCGGTGACGGTAAGGTAAATCTTATAGACGTTATCCGTATTCTGAAGCTTATTACTCAGTAACAAACAACTTATAGCTTGATTTTCGCAAATATAAACGATAATTGCATTTACGCAAAATACCTTTTAAGATATAATTATGTAAAGATACCCTAAAGGAGAGAACCATGAAAATTCTTTTGATAGGCGGCAGCGGAATTATCAGCACCTGCATTACAGAGCTTGCGATCAAACGCGGTGAGGACATTACTGTCCTCAACCGCGGTCGTCACGCAGCATTTTTACCCGAGGGTGCAAAGGTCATTACAGGAGATGCAAACGATCCCGAAATCGGTGAAAAACTTGCAGGACTTCACTTTGATGTTATAGCGGATTTTGTCGCTTTTTCAACGGGGCAACTTGCGGCGCATATCAAGGCATTTTATCCGCACTGCGACCAGTTTATATTCATTTCCTCTGCAACCGTGTATTCACGTGCCGATCAGACAACGCCTATAAGAGAAGATGTTACTCCTGCAAATAATGTAGATTGGGATTATTGCAGAGGTAAGATTGGGTGCGAAAAGTATCTTGAGATGCGCAAAGCACTTGATCCGTCATTTTGCTATACAATAGTACGCCCGTATGTAACATACGGCGGTACGCGCATTCCTTTTCCGCTTGTTCCGTCAAAGCACTGGACGCTTGTTGACAGAGTAAAGAACGGAAAGCCGCTCCTCCTTCCCGATACGCATAATATTTGCACACTCACACACTCCGCAGATTTTGCAAAAGCGTTCCTCGGACTTTGCGGCAACAAAAAGGCATACGGTGAAGCGTTTCATATCACCTCGGGCAAGACCTATCCGTGGGCGCGCGTGGGCGAGATCATTGGCGACTATGTGGGCAAGAAAGCGGAGTTTGCCTATTGCCCCATCGTGGATATTGCAAGAGAGATGTACCCCACCTACGGCGATGTGTACAGCATGTTAAAGGCAGATAAGGCGACCTCATGGGTGTTTGACAATTCGAAACTGCTTTGTGCCGTACCCGATTTCACCTGCGATTATTCGCTGGAGGACGGCGTGCGTTCCACGCTCGAAGCATTTGAAAAACGCGGCGCATATGATATCGACACCGAGTGGAGTGCGGCGTGTGACCGTATCCTTGCAAAATAAAGGAGAAAATCATGAAAGTACTTACCCCAAAGGAATTCTTCGGCTTTACACCGGGCGATGACTATGAGCTTGCCCATTGGACAAAGATCGTTGAGTATTTTAACCATTTAAGCGAAAGGTCTGACCGAGTACTTACAGAAAATATGGGTCCGACAACAGAAGGATATCCGTTTTTAAAGGTAACTTTTTCTGCGCCGAAGAACCTTGCAAATCTTAATGAGCTGCGTCGCATCAGCATGACGCTTGCCGATCCGCGCGGACTTTCCGACGCCGAGATCGGGACGCTTGTCGAAAACGGCAAAGCGGTCTGTGTGCAGGCAATGTCCATGCACGGCAACGAGGTCGGCGGTACGCAGATGGCGATAAACCTTGCCTATGATCTTGCAACCAAAAACGATGAGGATACACTCCGCATTCTCAATGAAGTTGTATTTGTGATGGTGCCTTGCCTCAATCCCGACGGCGAAGTGCAGGCAACCGAGTGGTACTATTCGCAAAAAGGCACGCCTTATGAGGGCAGTGACGCACCCGAGATCTTCCACAGATACGCAGGGCACGACAACAACCGCGACGCGGTCTACCAGAACATTCCCGAATCCCGCTACATGGCAGACATCCTGTTCCATGAGTGGATGCCGCAGACTTTCCAGGACCACCATCATACGGGCAGTTACGGCGCACGTATCGAGTTGGTTCCGTACAAGAATCCTATTCGCCAGGACACCGCGCCGCACATCTGGCGCGAGCTTGCCTGGTACGGCGCGGCTATGGCGCGCGCCATGGAGTCTAAGGGGCTTACCGGCGTTTCCAGCGGCTCGGCGTACCCCGGCTGGATGCATTTTGGATTTTCCAACATTGCCAACCAGCACAATATCGTCGGTATGCTCACCGAGTCGGCAACGGCAAAGATGGCGACGCCGAAATATATTGATCCCACACAGCTTAAGAGCAACGGCGTTTCTAAGGAGCCGCATTCGCAGTACCCCAATCCCTGGCAGGGCGGCTGGTGGCACCTGCACGACATCACCGACCGCCAGTATGTAGCGGCGTACGAACTATTGAACACTATGGCGCGCAACCGCAAAACGGTGCTCGCGGATATGGCGATCAAGGCAAAGTACCAGACCGAGTGCGGCAGAGCACGTCCCGAGGTTGCGTACCTGATCCCCGAAAAACAGCATGATACAGGAGAGGTCAAGCACCTCATCCGTCTCTTGCTTCGCCAGAACATTGAGGTACACAGAGCGACCGTGGCGTTCACCGTCGGTGACACCGTGTACTCCGCGGGTACTTATGCCGTTTATCTCGCGCAGCCGAAGTTCGGCGTGGTGAAAAACCTGCTCGGCGTGACGCGGTATCCCGTCAACCAGTGGACCAAGAACGCAGCAGGCGTCGTCGGCGGCTACGATTCCTTTACCGATACCGTCAACGATTTCCTCGGCGTGGATGTCATTCCCGCAAATGCGGAATTTGATGGCTCGTTTGAAATTGTTTGCGCCGTAGAAACGGATATCACTGTGCAAAAGAGCGGCAAGATCGTTCTGGATGCGAGAGAAAACTCCGCGTACAAGACGGTCAATATGCTGCTTGCGGCAGGCGTTAAGGTCTATCGCACGGACAGCGAGAACCATGATTTCTATGCCGAGGGCGATGCGGATACGGTAGAGCGCATTCTTCGCGAAGCGCCTACGACGCATACCGCGGTTTCGGAAGCCCCCGTACTGTTGCAGAAAGTCGAAGCGCTGAAGGTCGGTGTGTTCCACCGCTATTATTTCGGTAACGACCACGAAAGTTGGATTCGTCTGGAGCTGGAGCGTTACGGCTTTGACTATAAGTCCGCGTATGATACCGATATCCGCGGAGGACTTAAGGACATTGATGTACTGGTCATTCCTCATGAATCACTTGCCTTTATCCTGGGCCTTGAAGAAGCGCCCGCAAGCGCCATCAACGGATGGGTACGCTGGATAACCGAATTCGGAGGTCCTCAGCCTCCTGAATACCGTAGCGGTATCGGTATGGCAGGCGTTGCCGAAATCAAAAAGTTCGTCGAGCGTGGAGGCAGACTGCTCGCATTCAACCAGAGCGCAAACTTTGCTATTGATTATATCGGAGTTTCTGTACGTGATGTGGTCAAGGGCGTTTCACCTGCACTTCACAATGCACACGGATCTACCCTACGTGTAAAGGTTGATACAAACGATCCTGCATGTTACGGTATGCCAAAAGAAACGCTGTTGCTGAACTATAATTCGCCGTCATTTGCGGTCACCGACACCTTTGATGCGGAAAAGTACAGCGTTTCCATCCGCTATAAGGATAGTGCCCTTTTAAAGAGCGGCTTCCTCGCGGGCGAAGAGTATATCACGGGCAAGGGCGCACTTGTAAGTTGCAAAAAGGGAGAGGGCGAGGTAGTTCTCTACGGCTATGAGCCTGTCTGGCGCGCACAAACCACAGGTGTATATAAGACATTCTTTAATAAACTTTATAAATAATTGCGCAATAAAGACAATTGCAATGACAAAATCCCCTTGTTGTAGTTTTATTCTACAACAGGGGGATTTTTATTTCAGTGTTCGTTTATCTGTGTTCGGCTCATTTATAGATATTTCGCAATTTCTATTAACTGCTTGCGTGAAGAGACGCCTAGCTTGCTATATAGGTTCTTATTATGGAATTTAAGCGTATTTTCTTTTATGTTAAGTTCAGCCATTATTTCTTTAGTGGATTTACCTTCTAAATAAAAGTTATATATAGATTTTTCGGTTGGAGTAAGCTTTTTAAGGCCTTTAACAAACAATTCTTGCTGTTCGCTCAGTTCTTTTGGTTGCTTGCTTTCCGTTGTCGGTTGCTCCGGTGAGGGCGCGACAAACAGCTTTTCTCCATCCTGCATCATGAGATACAATTCAAGCAGAAAAATCTCGCTTATTATGTATGATACAGATAAGAATTCAAACTCTATCTTAACAAGCTGTTCCAAAAGCCAGACACCGAGATTGGCAAATACGGCGGAGGCAAGAAACACTGCTTGTATAGGGGATGGCATAGACTTTTTGACAGTAGCGTGGATAATTGCGGCAACCATTGCGGCAAAATATGCAAGCAAAAATACAAGGAAGAGAACATGCCACGGACCGTATACTTTTTCAAGTACGGTAACACCGTTCACAGTCCGTAAAGAAACTTCCTTATAGTAAATGTCCGAGTATCCGGGACTTGCTGCGATGAAAAAAACAAACAAACTTACAGCCACAAGCTGATATGGCATCCATTTGAAGTGCTTGAGTCGACAAACTTTGATTATGGTTAGCAGCATTGCAAGTGGCAGAAACACAGAACCTAAGTAGGCAAGCCTGTTTGCCATCAGAGCGCTGTCAAGCGAATTTGAATTTGCAAGCCAAAGGTATCCTATATTTACCACCACTGTGGAGGCGAACAACACCATCAACCAAAGCTCTTTTTTGTGAATCAAAGTAAGATAACCTATAAGCATCAGTATAGAAAGAAGTGTTGTGGCCAAATAAATTGCCGACATATCCATGGGCTTGTCGCCGATGGCAGAACAGCCCGTGAGCAGACAAGTGGTAAAAAATGCGACAATGCTGAAAATCTTCCTCATAATAGCTCTCCTTGAAATATGTTTCCCTGCGAAATGCAGCCCCACACTTTTTCCCACACTTTTTATTGATAAAAATGCAAACCCACACTTTTATTTTGACATTGTGTGGCGACTTTATGTGTTTCTGTAATTTAAAATTAAATTACATGGTATAAGAAGGGGGGTATATAACCTTGCTCAAAAGGGGTACCCCATTTACAAACTCATGTAAATGTTTCTGTTGCGCGCCAACGAAACAGAGACCGCCCCCTAATGTTTATATTTATATATTAACATAAATATATGTTTTAGTCAACGGAGGAAATCGAAATGAAAAAACTTGGCAGACTTCTCATTTTGTGCTTGCTTGTTTCTCTGCTTGCACTTACGGTGCTTGCCGAGGACGGCGATAACTGCATGTACTGTGGCGCATATCGCTTTGGCGATTGGCTTTGCGAATGCGGACTTTGCAGTATTGAGGCAGAGCCTGCGGATTGCTGGGCGGCTACGCACTGTTGGGAGTGTGGCGACTGCTTTAACACACGTTCCAAATTCTGCACGGAGTGCCATCTTTGCGATGATTGCTACGTCGGCGAGGCATACCATTGCATGGGCTGTGAGGAGTGCTATGCCGGCGACCGGGATGCGCTATGCAGCATATGCTGGTTCTGCGAGAGCTGCGCCGGCGCATTATGTGATGATTGCGGCCGTTGCGAGAGCTGTCAGGAGTTGGAAGGCGGTGTGCATTGCCCCGAGTGCGGCTACTGCTATAACGCATACGGTGCATGCGAGGAAGATGGCGCCGAGCACTGCAAGGAATGCTGCCTGCCTTGCGAAAAATGCGAGCGATGCGTTTTTGATGACGGTCTTGAACTCTGTGATGAATGTAATGCCTGCGAGGAATGCTGTGAGGCAGAAGCACAGAGTGAGGGCTGTGAGTGCGGCGAATACTGCGTGGAAGGCTCCGATTGGTATGACCATATCTGCCTTGACTGCGGAACTCCGTTTTGTGCGGTGGAGCAATGCGACATTTGCGAGGTCTGCCTTGACTGCTGCGAGGGTAACTCCGATTGCAGTGAGCGGCTTTGCGTAATGGACGATGAATACGACGAGCATTTCTGCAATGACTGTGGAGCGTGCTTCCATGACGTGGATGTTTGCGAAATCTGCTACAGCAGTGGCGAACTTCGTTGCGAGGATTGCTGTCATATGTATGCAGAGGACGAGGGCTGTGATTGCGGCGACATGTGTGTGAGCGACCCCGATTTTGACAAGCATATTGCTACAGAGCACACAGATGGCGGCGAACACAGTGCAAAGCCGCAGAACTCATGGTCATTTGACGAAACATATCACTATGTGAAGTGCCGTTATTGCGAAAGTACGGCACACTATACCGCAAAGGCAAAGCACACGCTTAACAAGTACGATATTTGTACCGTTTGCGGTTTCAATACACACACAAAGATACTTATTCTCTCCCAACCGCAGAGCAGAGTTGTAAACGTAAGTGACAACGAAGCAGATGCGGGCGAACCTTACAACATCGAGGACAATAAGGTCTCATTCTCTGTTTTTGCTAAGGGAACAAGCAAGCTCAGCTATCAGTGGTACGAAAGATGCGGAAACGGAAAGTGGACGGCTCTTGAGGACTATACAAGTTCGTGGAATAATGGCAAAAAGTTCAACGTTGTTCACGGCGCAAAGAGCGAAAAGCTGACGATCTCCGTTCCGACGACGGCTTGCTACGATGAGAACTCTTACCGCTGCGAGATTACCGATGAGGAAGGAAACACCGTTTATTCTGCCGAGGCTTCTATCCTTTCCAAGCATATTTACAAAGAGAGCACCTACTATAAGGGTGCGCTTATCGGTATTATCCGTCAGCCTAACAAGAATAACAACATCGGCGTGTACGAAAGCAAGGTACATGAAATAATGTGTATTGGCGACGGTTGCGAAGCGGTAAAGGAAGAGCCGCACAACTTCGGTAAGGCAGAGGGCGAAGTTACCGATAGCGTAGACGGCAGTGTATGGACAAAATACACCTGCCGCGACTGCGGATTTACTACGCATATCAAGAACCATGACCACTATTTCCTGGATAAGGAAACCGGCGAGTGCGTGGTTGACTACACCTATAAAAACGGCACACAGCACAGACTGAAGTGCCTCTATGACGGATGTACAAAGACTACTTTGGAGAGTCATACATGGCTTGCATGGGGCAATCAAGGAACACCTCACACTGCTCCAAACGGCATCGGTGCACCGTACAAAGAATGCAGTCTTTGCTCTTACACTACTACCGAAAAGCCGATGCGATTTGACAGTGTAAACGAGAAAAATGTTGCAACCGACTGGACAAAGTCAAATGACCTTGTTTATGTACAGTACGGCCACGCATCGAGTGATATTTACGTTATCGGCGACAGCATTGAGATTACCTTTGCACCTACTGTCAATGACAAGAGCGATTACATCAAAATGAACAATCCGAGATGCCTTGCTTTCCGTGTATACTATAGCGGAAACGGTGTTAATGACCTTGATGTAACGGGTTATGCAACCTCGGTAAAGCTTGATGGCGAGCCTAAGTGGACTTTCACAATCAAGAGCTTTAAGGAATACACAGGCGGCGGCATCTTTACATTTATTCCCGCAATTGATAAAGCCGAGTGCAAGCATGAGAGCGGCACAAGAATTTTCGGTGCATATAAGCCAATCTGCGTAAAGGACGGCTACACCGGCGACCTTCGCTGCTGCGACTGCGGCTACGTTGTAAAATACGGTGAAGCTATCGAGGGTGGCACCGAGCATACAGGTACGCTCACACTTATCAAGAGCACTGTAGTAAAAGCAACCTGTGAGCAGCGCGGCTACGAAGGCTCATACAAATGCTCGCATTGCGGCATGGTGATTATGGGTAACACCACACCGAAAAAGCATACGGGAACGATAACCGTTAAGAATGCAAAAAAGGCTACCTGCTTTGACTTCGGTTACACAGGTGACACCTATTGCTCATGCGGTGACCTTGTAAAAGAGGGCAAGCTGATTGCACCCACACATACAAAACTTCAGACTCTTAACTACAAAGAGGCAAACTGCCAGCATGACGGCTATACAGGCGATATAAAGTGTGCGACTTGCGGAATTTACGTAAAATACGGCTACACGCAAAAGGGTGGCGAGCATGCATTCTCCGACTGGAAGGCTCAGGACGGCGTAAACCACAGAAGCTACTGTATGGTAAGCGGATGCAATGAGTTTGCGGTTGAACCGCATGCAGACGCTAACCGCGACCTTGTTTGCGATATATGCTCTTACTCTTTAGGCGAGGACGGCGAGTATATTTCAAACATCGCACTCAGCATTACTGCTCCCGAAATCGGTGCAAAGGCGGATTATACCAAATTTGACACCAAGCGTTTCTACAGCGATAATCTTGGTGACCGCTCAGGAAGGTATACGGACGGCATAAGCTGGGTAAACGTTGAAACAGGCAATAGAATCAGCACATTTGAAGAGGGCGGCGTTTATAAGTTGACTGTTTGCTTCAGAAGCAAAGAAAACTATTCCTTTGCTGAAAATCTTACTGCTTCAGTCAACGGTTATGCAGCTACCGCTGAGTACCTTGGACCGGACTTTGCAAAGATTGAGTTTACCTTCCCGAAGCTTGACCACGCTCACGACTACATTTCAATGCGCAACGAAAACAGCCACCATTATGAGTGCCTTGTTTGCGGTGCTGTAAAGGACGCAGGCAGCCACGTTTTTGATGCAAACGGACGTTGCAAGACCTGCGGCTATAACAAAAATGGCGAAAATCCCTTTACCGACGTTAAGGCAAGCGATTACTTCTTTGATGCGGTAATGTGGGCAAAGGGTACAGGGCTTACCGTAGGTACAACGGCGACTACATTTTCGCCTAACGATACCTGTACAAGAGCACAAGGCGTTACGTTCCTCTGGCGCGCGGCAGGCTGTCCCGAGCCAAAGAGCTCCAATAATCCTTTCACCGATGTTAAGGAAAGTGATTATTACTACAAATCGGTGCTCTGGGGTGTTGAAGAGGGCATTATAGTGGGTACTTCCAAAACCACCTTTACTCCCCATCAGACCTGCTCAAGTGCGCACATTATGACAATGCTTTACAGAGCAATGAAGATTGGTACAAACGGTTGGTATGAGGAAGCGAGAGATTGGGCAAAGAAAGAGGGACTGCTTGACGGAACCAAATTTGTGGTTTCTCCCGATGAGCCTTGTCCGAGAGCAGGAATTGCATACTTCCTGTATATGTTTTACGAGAAATAAGGAGCAGATATGAAAAGATTAATTACACTATTGCTTGCGGCAATTATGCTTACCGTTGTTGCATTTGCAGACGATACAACCTGTCAGCATGATTTTATGTCAATGAGAAATATGACAAGCCACTATGAAGAATGCCAGAAGTGTTACGAAATCAGAAACGCAGGCAACCACGTATTCAAAGACGGTGTATGTACAGTTTGCGGGTATGAGGACACAGAGGTTCGCGGAGAGGGCGGACATGAGCACATCCTGATGAATGGCGCAGACATGGATTATCACTTTGAAGAATGTCAGGTCTGCTTCGAGCGCTTTAACGTAAAGGATCACACCTTTAAAGACGACAAATGCACGGTTTGCGGCTATGACAAATTTGCAAATCCGTTTATCGACGTAAGCGAGAACGCATGGTTCTATAATGACGTGATCCGTGCGTATTATGACGGACTTATCAACGGTAAAACAAACACAACCTTTGCGCCTGACCTCAATATCACATATGTTGAAGCTATCAAACTTGCGGCTTGTATGCATCAGAAATATACCGAGGGTAAGGTAACACTTACCGTCGGCAATCCATGGTATAAGCCTTATCTCGATTACTGTATTGAAAACGGTATTCTCAAAGAGGATCACGGCTACGATCTTAATGCGCCTGCAACAAGACAGGGATATATGCGCATTTTCGCATATTCGCTTCCCCCGGAGGCGCTTGAGGAGATTAACTACGTTGCAGAAGACGCAATCCCCGATGTTAAGAAAGACCCCGCTATCTACAAGCTTTACCGTGCGGGTATCGTTGGCGGTGTCGATGCGGCACGCAACTGCAACCCTACTGCAAACATCAAGCGAAGCGAGGTTGCGGCAGTTCTCACAAGAATGATGTACAAGGCTGCAAGAATCGAGTTTACACTCGGCGAAAAGCCTGCTGAAACCGAGCCGCTTCGGTTTAAGGGCGCTACTTCCTACCTGGAATTCGGAACTTATAAATTCGTTGCGTCTGTCAGTGGTGGAGAAGCTCCATATACATATACATGGTACTACAGCGATGGCGAAAAGGGAACAAAGCTTATAAGTGACAGCTTTGTAACCCTTACAGATGACGGAGTAGGCGGTGCAACCGCAGCATTCATTTTCACTGAGAATAATCCTTATCTTGGAAAAGAGGTAAAACTTGAGGTTACCGATGCAAACGGTGAAAAGATTGACACGGGATATACTGATATTCCTGCATATTTTGATGTCGAAGGACCTGCCGAGGAGGAGCCTGCAGAGACCTATGAAAAGCTTACAATTACCGAGCAGCCTGAGTATATTGCATCGGCTAAAGATGGCGATTATTTAACCTATTCGGTATTTGTCAAAGGCGGCAAGCAGCCCTACAAATTTGAGTGGCTCTATTATACAGGCTACAAGAACCTGACCGATACCTTCAAAAATGACGGATATGCGATGCTGAGCGGCGACGTTATCACGCTTAAGTTTGATTTGGAAAGCCCCTATCTTGAAAAGCGGTTTTTCTGCAGAGTTACCGATGAAAACGGCGAAAGTGTAAGTTCAAATGTTATTAAAATGCCTGAAGCACCCTTTGCAATGGAGCTTGAGGACATTGTAAAGAATTCTCTTGGCACTATAGTTGTCGGCAGAGTTAAGACAGGCAAGATAGTTCCCGGCGAGCATCTTGTATTTACCTTTGACGATAAATACACATACGGCAGCGGTAAGGTTGAAGCTATAGAAATGTTTGGTAAACAGCTCGACATGGCCACTGCAGGCGACAGAGTGGGACTTTTGTTTAAGGAAATCGGCACTATCAATACCCGTGCCGCAGTCCTTGATTACGATACTCAGAATCTTATCGGCGACAAGAAGAATATTGCTATCAAAGAAGCTCTCAGCGTAAGCGTGAGTTATACTCCAAGAGGAAATATCGGCGAGTGGACAAAGATGAGTGTATATGCTACAGGCGGTATGGAGCCTTATACATATGTATGGCAGGCACTTAAAGACGGCAAGTCCGCTTATAATCTTACCAGCATCGCAAAATCGGAGGAATGGGCAAACGGATTTGATAAAGATACGCTTAATATACTGCTCACCGAGCAGCAGTATGCATTCGGCATGTCCTTCCGCTGCATGATAACCGATGCTGCAGGCAATATTGCATATTCTGATGCATATATTCCCACTCCGCATGATCTTGTTATTGCAAACCATCCCCAGAGCGTTTATGCAAACTACGGCGACAGCGTTCAGTTTAAAGTAAAGGCACTCGGCGAAAATGGCAGTGATGTGACTTATAAGTGGCGTTATATCTATGACGGTGCCAAGACCTTTAAGGACATTTTGCCTACTGACACATGGGCAAGCGGTTATAACACCGATACGCTTACAATTCAGGTGGAAAAGACCGAGCTTACAAGCCATGTATATTATCATTGCGTTGTTACTGACGGAGAGGGAAACGGGGCAATTACGGCTGCGGCAACTATTTTCCCCGAAAAGCCTTTCATCATAAAGCAGCCCGGTGTTGTAGCGGCAAAGCCTGATACTTATATCGAGTTCAGCGTAGAGGCAGACGGCAGATACAAGCCGTTTACTTACAAATGGTATTATTTTGTTAATGGCATGGAGTTCTTCTACCCCGTATCCAAGGACCACGAGTGGGCAGAGGGTGAAACTACAAACACACTTACAGTAGGCGTTGACAGAAAGTATTTTGACGGCAGCTTTAAGTGCTATTGCGTGATAACCGATGCAAACGGCAACGAGGTTAAGAGTCTTGAGGGAAGCGTTACCCTCAGCGATAATGCAAATGTAAGCCTTGAACCCGATTACTCCTCTAAGGGCGATTATATTGTTATTATGCCATAATGTACGGCAAAAAAATCTCGGCTCATTTGAGCCGAGATTTTTTTATGCTACAGACCTTTTCAAAATAGAAATAACATCCAACAGAGATACTTTGCCGTCGCCGTTTATGTCAGCACCTGGGCAAGCTTTCTTGTTTAGAATAGCGTTTAATGCGATAAGCGTATCTGCAAGTGAGATTTTGCCATCTTGGTTTACGTCACCTTGTTCAAGTTCGGCTACAGTCACTGTTGCGCCTTCTGCCAGCGGAACTTCAACAGAGATTTCATATACGTCTGAAATGTTGGATGCATCGCTATTGGCAAATGGAATCGCATCTGCATCCTTCGCGATAGTATTTACACTTATCGCCTTTCCGTCGATACTTGCTATTATAGGAGCGTTGGAATGTATGCGAAGTTTAACAGTACGAGATGTATAGTCTGTTGCAAAACTACCATCTGCTTTGCCGATATTAATCTTCCATTCATCGCCTGATTTGGTAATGCTGCCATCGGTGAAACGATAGCTACCGTCAAGATAACTCTCTGTTGTACCGTCGTCTTCATAGAGGCTGAATTCACCCTCTGCAAGTCCGTAGATGTTTACTGAAAGCTTTTGCCAATCAGCACCAGTCATCGGAGAGATAACATCGCTTGTGAGAATTGCTGCACCTTCGCGAATAAATACGGGCATTTCGTCTGTACCACCCGTAACTATTATTGTCTTAGGACCTACAGTTTTTTCGCCTGTAAATGCATTTATCCATGTACCGTCGGGGATAAATACACTGCGCTCGGATGTGTTTTTGGGGAGTACGGGTTCGCACATAAGGTATGCAACAGCCTTACCGGTCTTTTCATAACACTCTACGACAATGTCGTAAGTAACGCCTGCCTTAAGAGGTGTAGTAGTGTTGAAGTTCTGTGCCATCTGACCGCTCTTCCAGTTTACCCACAACTGACCGTCGATATATATACGTGCGCATTCATCTGCGAGCATACCGATGTAACAATTGTATGCAGGAGTGATCTTTCCTGTAAAGCTTGCGGCAAAATTGTCTTCTCCCAGACTTGTTACGGGGCCGCCTGTCATTCCGTCGGCGGCAGCGTACCAGTAGAAATCTACAGTGGGAACGATTTCGGTTGCAACCGGAGTGCCGTCATAATACTTTTCGCGGTCGCTGATTGATTCAATTGAGAAGTATTTTGCCTCAAGTCCCTGTTCACCGTCAGCAGTTGTCAGCCATTCGGTAGGAACTACATCGTGGCCGTCACCCGATGTGCCCCAGAAGGGAGCAACGAGAATGTCTTTGCCGAGCAGATACTGCGAGTTGTCCTTTGCTTCTTCATACTGTGGATAGTAGAAGTCAAGACGGCGTGCAAGAGGCATACCTGTTTCGAAGTTTTCGCGTGCAAGAGAGTAGTATGTGGGCATCAGGTGATAACGCATAAGCAGGAAGTCCTTAACTATCGCTGCAGAATCCTCACCATAGCTCCAAGGCAGATGCTCGTTGGTAGACGAAAGCGAGGAGTGCGGACGGTATACTGGCGAGAAAGCGCCGTACTGCATCCAGCGTAAGAAGTGGTTTTCGGATACCCAGTCGTTATCCCAGAAACCGCCAAGGTCACTTGATATATAGGGGGAAGCGCCGTTTACACCGCCAAGTACCATGTTTGATACTTCGCGTTTAAGCTGTGCGGGATCCCAGTATATATCACCTGTCCACTGTGTGCCGTAACGGTGGCTGATAATTGCGGGGGAGCCAGTGATATGTCCGTGGCGGATCCAGTCAACATTAGTGAGCATAAGTACGCGTCTGTTTAAATTCTCAGAGTGGTATTTCTGCATTGTGTCGTAGTAGAGCACCTGACCGAGAGTGGTGTAGAGAACATCGCTGTAAGGCGTTTTTATGGTGTAAGACCAGTTACGATCGTACCACCAACCGTCAAGACCCATTTCCATCAGCGAGTTTATTCCCGCGCTTTGCCATTTGAGCTCTGCGGGAGTGGTTATGAGATCTGTGGTACTGTGAGTATGGTCATTAAAGAGTACATATACACCAGCCGCTTCCGCTTTGGTAAGGAATCCGGGCATATCCGGGTAAAGCTCATCATTCGTGTCATATCCTGTACCGTCACCGTCGTTTCCGTTGGTGCTGGATGCCTTCCACTCGGTGTCAATTATCAGTACGTCAAGCGGAATGCCGCGGGTGCGGAATTCTTTAATGAGTGCAAGGCGTTCCTCACCGGAGTACCTTGTCCATTTTGAGTACCATGAGCCAAGTGTTTTTATGCTTGACATCATAGTAGGTCCTGTTAAGGTGATAAACTGTTTACGAAGAGCAACGGCATCACCAAGCGGGAGCAGGATATAGATGTCGGTATTGTCTGTTCTTTCCCAATCGCTTGTGTCATCTTCGCTACCGGTGTAGGTAAGACCGCCATCTGCAGGGAGAATTCCATTGTCGATAACGGCATATGCATCAGGAGTGTCACTTGGTGCAGGGAGAGAAGAATACATCGCCACTTTATCTGCGGAGTAGTAATCGTAGAGAAGCTTTCCGTCGGCATCAAAAATGAGAACATCGGTTGCAGTTCCGTTTTTCGGAATATTTACAGTAAATTTCTCTGTAGCAAGGATAACGGTGTCCATGTCCTCGTCAACCGTTACTGCAGTTCCGGTAAATACGGTACGGTCAGGCACGATAAGTGTAGGCACATCGGTAAATGTGTTTTCAAATTTTTCTTCAGTGCGCACGATGCCGTCAGAGAGTATTTGTACACGGACATTGCCTACAGTATGTGTATACACACCGTTTACAGAATTAGTTTTTGTGGTGGTTTTTACAGTAAAGCCACATACAGAACATATCTTTGTTGTTATAGTTCCGCTAACACTTTCAGTAAAACTGTGTGTATCGCAAATTTCACCGTCGGTGCCGCAAACTGTGCATACACCGTTTGCGAAGCTGTGTCCCGAAAGCTCATTTGTGCAGTAATCCGAGATAGTGCCTTCACGGTCGCCGTATCCTGCAAAAAGGCGGTTGTAGGAAAGAACAGCACTTTCAGACTCGGGATTTACATATATTGCAAGATCGGTAAGACGTGTACGTGCAGAAAAGTCTACGAGTGTACCTGTCATATTGACATTTCCGTTTTCTACGATAACGACTGCAGAAAATGCTTTGGGACGGGTATTCTGGTTGCCGAGTGAGATCTGCTGAGTTACATTAAGATCGCCTATGATGCGGATAGTTGCACCGGCTTCACCTTCAAATCCTGAAGTACCTGAAGAACCTGCAACAAGATAGTGTGTGCTTACATCACCGCCAACCTCAATCGTAGCCTTGCCCGTAGTTGAAACATTCAAACCACGGTTAAATCCTATGATTCCCCAGTATATACCGCTTTTTACGGTAAGGTGGTTGTTGCAATCAAGGTAGCCATCTACGGTAGCATTTGGAATGCATCCGCCATGGAGGTAAACCTTGGTGCCAATCTGAGTTGTACCGCTTACAGTGCCTGTAGAGTGCATTGTAATTCCGTCACCCATTGTCAGGTGGTGACCGCGTGCGCAGATGCTGATACCTTTTACATAAGCGCCGGAGGATATTGTGATATCCTTGATTTCAGTCTCGCCGCTCATGTGATATTCATATGGAGAAGCGAAAAGCATTACTGCACTATCGTCATTGCCGCGTACAGTTACTTTGCCGCTGTGGGCAGGCTCAACAAATGCAGTACGTGTGGTGTCTCCCTTGTTTACGGGAACTGTAACAGTGTCAACAATTACGATTTCGCCGCCGTCACTTCCGAGTGCTGCATATGCATCGGTGAGTGAACCAAGCGGGGAAGCAGCGCTTGCACCGGTGCCCGCGCCGCCGTCTGTTACATATACAATATCTGCGTTTTCAATCGCTTTAATTGCGCCACAACGGGTACAATTATTGTTTTTAAAGGTATGTCCGCCAAGCTCGTTTACACAATAAGCGGCAAGCGTACCCTCGCGGTCACCGTAACCCTTGAAGTAAGTTTCAAAAGAGGTCTTGGCAGTAGTTGATGCATCATCATAGTAGATGTCGAGAGTAGTCATACGCTTGCGCGCGGTGTAGTCAATGAAATTTTCGGTAAAATCTACTACACCGTCAAGCACGATAAGGTTTGAGTCAAACGAAGAGACATCACTGTTCTGGTTTCCGAGAGAGATCTGCTGTGTAACAGTAAGGTCGCCGATTATGTAAATTTCAGATGAAGCAGGGGACGCAAAATTACAAGAGCCCGAAGAACCTGCAATAAGATAATGTGTGCTTACATCACCGCCAACTTCAATTTTCGAGCTTCCTGTGGTGGTTACATTCAAGCCACGGTTAAATCCGATAATTCCCCAGTATGTACCGCTTTTTACGGTAAGATGATTGTTACATTCAAGATAACCTTCAACAGTTGCATTTGGTATGCATCCGCCGTGGAGGTACACCTTGGTACCTATCTGAGTTGTGCTGCCTACAGTACCTGTAGAGTGCATTGTAATTCCGTCACCCATTGTGAGGTGGTGACCGCGAGCACAGATGCTGATACCGCTTGTGTAAGAACCTGAGGAGATAATAATATTCTTGATTTCTGTTTCGCCGCTCATATGGTATTCATACGGAGAAGCAAAAAGCATTTTTGCGGAACTGTTATAGCCGCGTACTGTTATTTTACCGCTATGAGAAGGCTCGACAAAGGCAGTACGTGTGGTGTCTCCCTTGTTTACAGGAATTGTAACAGTGCCAACAATAACGATTTCGCCACCGTCACTTCCAAGTGCCGTGTATGCATCGGTGAGTGAGCCGAGCGGGGCAGAAGAGGACGCACCGTCGCCTGTGCCGCCGTCCGATACATAGACGGTGGCCGCCGAAGCACCTATTGACAATAGAATGATCATACAAATAATCAGAAGGTATTTTTTCATAGCTTTCCTCCGAAAATGATTTACTGTATTAAGTATAGCAAAGAAATTATTCCATTTCTATTGCATTTTGCTATGTTTATTTGTTATAATGATGCAGAGGTGATGTGATGAAACCTTATTTTACACATTTCTTTTGTCAAAATCTTAGTTTGCCGCATCTTAGCCCATTAATGGGCGGAATGCAACAGTGTCGTCCGGGGTATACCTTTGGTCCTGTGATGCGTGAGTATTATATAATCGAATATATTTTTCGCGGAAAAGGCGAGTATACTGCAAACGGTGTTTGTCACAAGGCTCATGCGGGTGAAGCATTCATTATCCGTCCTTATGAGGTGCATCTTCTGCGCGCAGACGAAGAGGATCCGTGGGAATATGTGTGGGTAGGTTTTACCTGTGATCTTACATTGCCAAAACTTCTTTCTGAGAATTATGTTTTTTCTGATGAAGCAGTGACAGATACATTTTCTTTATTTGCAGATGGCAATTACGAAAAACGAGACGCCACAGACTATGCCGCCGCGCTCTATAACATGTTTGTTCGGTTATATTCAAAGGAAGCAAAGCAATCCAAAAATGCCGAAGACCCGATTGACCGTGCGATAAGTATTATTCAGCGCGAGTATGCCACCGTTACTGTGCAGGAGCTTGCCGACTGTTTGTATCTCAACCGTTCTTATTTCGGTGCGCAGTTTAAAAAGAAAACAGGCAAGTCGCCGAAAGCATATATTGACGAACGGCGCTTGTCGGTTGCTACAATGATGATGAGCGAACTTGGCTATACGGCAACACAGGCGGCTGCTGCAGTAGGGTATAGTGATGTTATGTGCTTTTCTAAAATGTATAAGCGGCATTTTGGAATTTCTCCGCGCGAAAGCATGCGTTCCCGCGCTAAAAAAGATAGCCGTACAATAGTATTGAAGTAAAAGCAGCAAGGAGTACTCCTTGCTGCTTTTTGTTTATTTTGTTTTAATCTGGATAGTAGCACCGGTTGCAAGTTCAACTGCGGCGGTGATTTCATAAACGTCTGAAATGCGTGAAGCGCCTTCGTTAGCAAATGGCAGTGCATTTTCATCCTTTGCAATGCGCTTGGCACCCGCAATCGGAGTATCTGAATGTATACGCAGTTTTACTATACGTGTGTCGTAGTCGGTAGCAAAGTTGCCCTCGGCGGCGCCAATGTCTACGTACCAGTTTTCGCCGTCATTGCGTACAGCAACTTCGGTCTTGCGGAAGCCGCCGTCAAGGTAGCTTTCGGTTTCGCCGTCATCTTCATACAGTGTGAATTCGGTTTCGGAAAGACCGTACATGTTTATTGATAACTCATTCCAATGACCGCCATTAAGAGGTGAAATTATAGGGGATGCGGGAATAGCCGCACCTTCGCGGACAAATATCGGCATAACATCGGTTTTCCCTGTGACGGTTACAGTGGCAGGGCCTACAGCCTTTTCTCCGGTGAAGACGTTGTACCACGCTCCATCGGGGATAAATACCTCGCGAACGGAAACGTCTTCGGGCAGTACAGGTTCCCATACAAGATAGGCTATCATTTTGCCTTTAAGCTGATAGTATTCCATTACAAGATCATAGGTTTCTCCTGTGCGCAGAGGCGTTTTGCGGTTCATTGCGCAACGGGCTTCAGACGGTTCAAAATCTTCTGCCCATTTTTCGCCGTTTATATATATGCGTGCGCCGTCATCTGCGATAATACCGAGGTAGCAGTCGCGTGTAGGTGTGATTTTACCGGTGTAGCGTGCAGAGAAGAAATCCTTAGTTACAACCGCATAAGGAGGGGTTGTAAGCCAGTAGTTTTCTATATTGGGTTCGATTACATCACGTGCGGGGGTACCGCCAAATACTTTTTCACGCGGTGTGCCCTCGGTGAAGTTGCGGTACTGTGCGCGGATGCCTTGTTTGCCGTCTTCTGTGGTCAGCCACTCTGTGGGAACTGCGGCATAACCGTCGCCGGATGTGCTCCAGAAAGGTGCAACAAGAATATCGCGCCCGATGATATACTGAGAATTGTCTTTTGATTCCTTATATTGCGGATAGTAGAAGTCAAGGCGGCGCATAAGCGGCATTCCGTTTTCATAGTTTTCGCGTGCCGCTGCATAGTAGTATGGCATCAGGTGATAACGCATGGAAAGGAAATCCTTTGCAATCTTTTCTGCTTTGTCGCCATAGCTCCAGGGGAAGTGGTCGTTTACCGAACTGAGGGTAGAATGAATACGGAAAGTAGGCGAGAAAGTGCCGTACTGTACCCAGCGCAAATAGTGGTTTTCTGTCACGGTGTCGTTGTGCCAAAAACCTCCGAGGTCGCTTGACATATATGGTGACGAACCGTTTACGCCGCCAAGCACCATGTTTTCAATTTCGCGCTTTAGCTGCAGTGGGTGCCCGTAGATGTCGCCTGTCCATTGCACGCCGTAGCGGTGACCGATAAGTGAAGGATCGTTTGTGATATGACCGTGCTTTTGCCAGTCAACGTTTGAGAGCATAAGTACGCGCTTGGGCGCGCCGTTTGCATTATCCTTGTGGAATGCACGCATGGTATCGTAATACAGTACCTGTCCGAGTGTGGAGAAGCGTACATCCTTGTAGGGGGACTTTACCGAGAAAGACCAGTTGCGGTCATACCACCAGCCGTCAAGTCCGATATTCATCAGTGAGCGTATACCACGGCTCTGCCATTTGAGTTCTTCCGGGTTTGTGATGAGTAAATCTGTTTTATGTGTATGGTCGTTAAACAGTATGAGCAATCCAAGCTCTTCTGCTTTTGTTAAAAATCCTTCCATATCAGGGAAAAGGTCGGTATTTACAATATAGCCTGTGCCGTCACCGTCGTTGCCGTTCTGAGATGTGTTCTTCCATTCGGTGTCAACAACCATTATGTCAAACGGAATACCTGATTCGCGATAACGTGCTATTATTTTGTAGCGATCTTCATCGGAATAGCGTGACCATTTTGACCACCATGATCCAAGCGTTTTGATGTTTGAAAGAGCAGTGCTTCCTGTGAGCGAAACAAAGTCAGCGCGCAGTTTAAATGAATCGCCGAAAGGTATCAACACATAAATGTCGGTGTGCTCGTTTCTCTCCCAATCACTGTTGTCGTTTTCACTTCCGATATATGTGAGACCTCCGTCAGCAGGAATAATGCCACCGTCAGCTATTGCAAAGACATCGGGAGTTTCGCTTGGCGCCGGTAGAGAAGCGTAGAGTTCATTAATGGGCGTCGTTGAATCAAAAATGCAACGATTATCTGCGATGATTTCAACGTAGCTTGCCGTGTTGCCGTTGATTTTTACGGTAAAAGAATCTGTGGTAAGCAAAGTTGCTTTCTCTTTTTGTGTCAGTGTAACTTCTGTGCCACAGAAATTCTCACGGTTTGGAACAAGTAGTGTGGGCTTGTCAGTGAAATTTCCATTTTCGGCTTCTTCAATTCTTACAATGCCGTCTGAGAGTATCTGTATGCGTAGTTGCTCGTTTGTGTATGTATAAATGCTCATGCACAGCTCTCCTTTTTAGGTTTTTTCTTTAGTATAACAGAACATTATATATGTTTCTATTTCATTTTGCTATGTTTTTTTAGTAAAATGCTATTTTAATGTATTTGCATATATGCATACGAATGTTTACATATCCCTTGGAGATGTGATATAATTGTTGTGTATAAAGGAGTGATACATGATGACTTACGATTTTACATCTATAATTGACCGACACGGCATGGATGCACTTGCTGTTGACGGACTTGGCGATGGATGGGCACCGCCTGCACCCAAGGACGGATTTGATGCAATACCCATGTGGGTTGCCGATATGAATTTTGCCACCGTCCCCACTGTTACCGAGGCACTTATATCGCGAGCATCACATCCGACATACGGATATTATAATGTTCGTGATGAGTATTATGATTCAATAATACGTTGGCACAAAGAGAGAAATGGCGTATGTGATCTTGAAAAGAAGAATATTGCGTATCAGAACGGCGTTTTAGGCGGTCTGCTCTCAGCAATCAATTCTATCAGCAGTCGTGGCGATAAAATACTTTTACATTCACCTACATACATCGGCTTTACAAATAGCCTTACAAATTGCGGATACAGTATTGTTCACAGCCTTCTTGAGAAAGACGATGGTGGAATCTGGCGCATGAACTTTGATGATATGGAAGCCAAGATAGCAGAGCATCATATTCACATTGCTGTTTTTTGTTCACCTCACAATCCAACCGGTCGCGTGTGGGAGAAATGGGAAATTGAGCGCGCCATGCAGATTTTTGAGAAATATAATGTATACGTTGTTTCGGATGAAATATGGTCAGATATTCTTCTTGACGGACATAGACATATTCCAACTCAGTCTGTCAGTGAAGATGCAAAAATGCGTACAGTGGCGCTTTATGCCCCGTCAAAGACTTTCAATCTCGCAGGACTTATAGGTGCTTACCATATTATATATAATCCTTGGCTAATGGATAGGGTAGAACGCGAGTCATCGCTTTCGCATTATAACAGCATGAATGTGCTATCAATGCACGCACTTATCGGTGCTTATAAAAGCGAGGGACATAAGTGGGTGGACGAACTTTGTGAAACGTTAAGCGGCAATGTAAAGTTCGCTTGTGATTATATAGACTCTCATTTTGACGGTGTGGATGTCAGCCACCCTGAGGGAACATATATGCTTTTTATTGATTGCAAAGGCTATATGGAGAAGCACGGTGTAACGCTTGACGATATATTGCAAAGCGGCTGGGATAAAGGCGTGATATGGCAGGATGGCAGACCTTTTCACGGTGACACTCATATTCGCATGAATCTGGCGCTACCGCTTTCAAGAGTGAAAGAAGCTTTTGACCGGCTGAACAAATACGTTTTTAATAAGTAAAAATCAGACCTTTAGTGTCGTCTGCTTTATGGCGACACTAAAGGTCTCTTTATTTACATTTATATGCGAAAAATAATTTTATTCGACGTTGATTAATTATAAATCAAAATGAAAAAATGGCACGGAGGTAAAACTTAATGTATTTGTCATTCGGTTAGCGTTAATATGCGTCAAAAGCGGCGAATTTTGTTCCCAAACGCCGTTGACATTGCTACAAAATCATGCTATAATTAGTAAAAAATTGGTGAATAATATCCATACGGGTCGATATTTGCAAAAATGGTTTTATTCAGTTAAAGAACCAAGCCGCGCTTGATTAATGACTGTCGCATTTTTGGGAGTGGACAGATAGAGAACGATGAAAAAACATTGTTGGTGCGTGCTTGGGATTTTTATTTTAATCTAAAAATAAAGAATATATAAAAGGAGAACTTAAACATGGCAATTGCAGAAGTAATTAAATTTGAAGGAAAACAAGACGATTTAGTCTGGAAGTTCCCGGTTGAAGACTTTAATGCTACATCACAGCTCATCGTTGATGAAACACACGAAGCGCTGCTGGTTGTAAACGGCAATGCCGCAGACCTGTTTACCGCGGGCAGAAGAACTCTCTCTGTTCCCAATATTCCTTTGGCAAGAGAACTTATTGAGATTCCCACAGACGGAAAATCTCCGTTCCCTTGCAAAGTATTTTTCATAAACAAAGTACATCAGATGGATCTTCTCTGGGGCACCCAGGGACCGATTGCACTTGAGGATCCTCTTTATGATATTTTCATGCATGTTATGGCAAACGGCAGTATGTCTGTTTCCGTTGACAATTCCCGCAAATTTATGCTCAAGCTTGTGGGTTTCCGTGATAGATTTGATTCCACCACGCTTGTCAGCAAGTTCAGAGGCATTATTTCTTCTCATGTAAAAGATTATATCTCTAAAATCATGATTAACGGTAAACTCAGTTACTTCATGATGAATGCTCATCTGTTTGAACTCAGCGGCGTTATCAAGGAAAAACTTGACGTTGTATTTGAAGAATATGGCATCAGAATCGAGTATTTCAATATTGAAACTATTGAGGTTCCCGAAGCAGACTATCAAAAGGTCAGCGAGGCAAAAGAGCGTAGAACCAGCCGAATGATCGAAGGTTATACATGGCAGGAAGAACGCCAGATGATGATTTCTGAAAAGTTTGCCGGCAACACTGGCGCCATGGGTGAAATGGGCGGCATGATGGGCGGCTTCATGATGGGTGGCGCAATGGGCGGCACTATTGCAGAAATCGCAAGAGGCGCGCTCGATCCCCAGAACATTCCTACAACAACCCCACCCAAGGATGCAAATGGCACAGGTTCACATGTTGGATCAAGTGCTACCGGAATTGATGTGAACAGCTTCTTCAATCCTGCGCAGGGTGGCGCAGGCACAGCTCCCACAATTGCAGGCAGCGGCAAGTGCGCGAAATGCGGCAGTGATCTTCCTGAAAATGCTAAATTCTGCCTCAGTTGCGGAGAAAAAGTTGAAGTTCCAAGTGATGACACAGTGGTTTGCCCTGCATGTGGCAAAACAGTTCAAAAAGGTAAGTTCTGCCTTGAGTGTGGACATAAATTTGAGATAAACAATGTTTGCCCCTCGTGCGGTTCAACATTGCCTGCCGGTGCAAAATTCTGCCTTGAATGCGGACAAAAAATCTAAGGAGTAATAAAAAATGAAGAATACTAAAGTAAAAAATACAGTTGGCATAGGTCTTATCTATGCAATCCTTCTTGGCGTTTTCAATCTTCTTACATTTACTATTTTTAAAACACGTACAGACGTTTTCTGGCTTAGCTACGGCTTTATGACATTTGCATTTGTTGTGCAGATTGTCAGCATGTTTGTTGCATTTGTACCGACAGATGTTGAAACAGCATTTTTCGGGATACCTCTTGCATCTTTTTCAGTATTTTATCTCTGTGCCGAGCTTGTTATCGGTGCAGTATTCATGATTTTCCAACAGGTAAGCTTCACCCTTGCACTTATCATTCAGATTCTTCTGCTTGCGGCATTTTTGATTATTGCGATCATATCCGTTCTTTCTGCTAATACCGTTCAGGCTATCAGCGACAAAGTAAAAGAAAATGTATTTAATTTAAAGTCTGTGCTTGTTGATATCGAAATGATGAGAGATTCATGCACAGATCCCGAACTCAAGGTAGCTCTCAGAAAACTTTCCGAAACTGTAAAGTATTCTGACCCCATGTCAAACGAAGCTATCGCAAGTGTAGAGCAGAGAATCACAAGAAAGGTTTCTGAACTTCAGATCTGTCTTGATGATAACCAGATAGACGATGCAAAGCAGGCATGTGCAGATCTCGAAAGACTTTATGTAGAGAGAAATAAAAAGCTTGCTATTTCCAAGTAAAACAAAAGGAGACCCGTCACAGTGGCAGTGAGTTTTGTAGCAAGAAAATGTACTCAATGCGCCGGAAGGCTGCAGTACATTAAAGAGAAAAAAATATGGCAATGCCTGTATTGTGGCGCAGAGATAGAGCGCGAAGAGCAGTATGACGGCCTATTTACCATTAAAAATGTTGTTCGCCAATCTCTTTTGGACACTGCATATCGCAGACTTGACAGCGCACAAAAGAATCTCGTTGAGTGCGAAAAGATCGATTCGAGATACATAGGTACTTTAATCGCAAAGATTGCTTTTGAGATGATCAGCGTCATAACGCCGGGTGCGTGTGATGATAGAGATGTAAGAAACATTTTTTCTCAGCTCAAAAAGAATTATGAGCAGTTAAGAGAGATAAGCACAACCGTTACCGAAGAAGAGGAAGCTTTGTATGAGTTCCTTGAGGAATCGGATATCTTTGCAACCCTGTTGTTGGTATACGATTCGCTGAATGATACGGCAAGGCGCGATTATGTATTGCAGCTTGTAGATGCAAAAGAGATCTATTCAAAGTATGCAAACTCCAATCTGTTAAGCTATTCGTTAAAGAACGGCAACACAGAACTTGCAGATGCGGTTATCGCAAATACCGACAATCTGGATGTACATATTGCCATTGGAGAGATACTTAACAAGTATCCTGATAATGAGCAGAAAGGCGGTAATGCCGCAAAACTGCTTGCAACAGGGCATCTTAAGGATGACGGCAAGCCCGTCATTGAGAATTATCTTAATTCTTCCGACGATTCCGCTACTACCAAAGCGCTGATTCTGATATCCACACTCGATTCGGGTATAAGAATCGGCGTTGAAATGATTATAAATACTGTGCTGTGTAAAGCAGATGCCGAGCAGACAAAGAGCGTGTTGTCCTGCGTTTGTAAATCAAATCTAAATGATGAAGAAACTCTTCGGATTCTGTCATTTGCATTTGATTGCGGCAAAATTGATGTTGCTATGGCGGCACTCACCTGTCTTAAGGATACTAACCAGTACGTTATAGTTCCTGCAAAGTATCTCACAGCGTTGCTTTCTGAAAGTCGCTATTCCACTCAGGAAAAGATTACATTACTCAAGACCGCTTTTGAATTTAAACTTGAGAACAAGGCGTTTGAATCAGTGGTTGCGACATATCTGTGCCATAACACAGATGATCCTACAGTAAGAAAAGATATACTTGCATGTCTCTTTGATAAAGCCGTTACTTTCCCTACTGCAACTGTCGAAACATATGTTTTGAAGTGTGATGCAGACGGTAGCGAAAAGCCGAATATTATCAGTCAGATGTTTGATAAAGGGCTTAATACAAGCTTCTTCAACGACCTTTTGTCAAAGTACATGAATTCCGATATAGATACATCGGAGGTCAGGGCAGAAGTTATAGATGTGCTTTCTAAGATCGGACTTAGAATTGATCCGCAATCTTTTGTGGATTATATCTGTGAATCTGACGATGAGGTTCAGTATAAGATTAAGTTTATCAACAAAATGTTGAGCAATGGTGCGCAGATGAGAAGCGATGCCGCAAATCTTTATCTCGAGAAGACCGAGGCTGAGGAATTCAGCTCCGAACTGTTTGCACTTGTTTTTACTCCTGCAAGTTCGTTCAGTGCGATAGCGATTGAAAACTATTTGCTTGACTTTAAGGATCGCGCGGCGATAAAGGCGCAGAATTTTAAAACACTTCTGGAGCTTTCGTCCTGTGTGGCTGCAAACATTACTTGTCAGGTTTCTCATCTTGGCAACGATATAACCTGCAATTTGTTGCAGGCATACTTGCTTATCACCGATGATGAGCTTGCAACTGCGTTTGAAATTGCAGATGAGCTTGTCAGCAGACAGAAAATAAAGATTAATGAAGAAATGAATGTTTCGGGTTCGGTGATGAAGCTGAAGAAATATGTTGTTGCCAACAAGGGTAGCCTTGGCAGCACCACAAATGCTATTTGCGAAAAGTATAAAGTATATTCAATGCTGTTTTAAAGCATTAACATTTATAGCATGGCAAGCTAAACTTAGACTTGCAATACTGAATAAAGGAGGTTTTCTGTCGTGACTGAAGAGGAATACCGTGCGGAACAAGCCGAAGCGGAACGATTAAGAAGACAAATCAATGATGTAATTAACAGAATAAATTACACCAATCAAGAGAATGCACAGCTTGAAGCCGAACTTGAGATAGCGCTTCAAAATGTACGCATTCTTATCAGCAATTGCGGCGAAATGGATAAAGCTGTTTATGAAGAAATGGGTTATCTATCCGGATTCGTCGGACAAGCTGATATAAGCACCAAAGAAGTTTACCAGGCATTGAAAGAGCTTACAGTTCAATACTTTTCATTCAAGAGCTTGTCTACAGCTTCAAAGAATGTTACGCAGTATAACGATGAGTATTTTACAAAATTCTCGTATTACAATGACCTTAGAAGAATCTCACTTGGCTTTGTTGTAGGACTTGATGCCAACATTATCAGCAGCGAAACCATGAGAAAGAAGGTAGAAAAGGCGTACCTTCAGAATACTGAATACTGGCTTGCATATTGTATCTCTGCTGTAATGCTTTGGTCCAGCAATGAAAAAGAAGCCGCGCAGAGAGCGATGAGCAAGAGCTTGTCTATCGACTACTTTAATTCTTGTTTATTCTATTTGCTTATCAATCTTCGTTTCAATAGAGTAGATGCGGCAAAGAAATGGTATGTCAATTATCTTGACAGAGCCGATATGAACAATCTTGGTGACGAGTGGCAGTATTTGCTTCAGGCATATTTGTTTGGTGCTTTCGGTGCAGACGAAGAGTTTCAGGAAACTGTTGCAAAGTGCTTCCAGAGTATGATGGCACAGGTTGAAGTGTCTACTGTTGATTTTGCCAAGAAGTTTACTCAAAAGGCTATTGAGTTTGCAGAACTTTATGTTCATAAGACGAGATATGAGTATACAATCCTGGGACGCACTTGTAAAGAATACCCCGAGCTTATGACGCTTTTGTCTACCGCTGAGAAGAATGCGGAGATAGCTAAGTACTATGACGATATTGCCGAGGCAGAGAGCGAAGCGGAAGTTGAATTGCCGCAGAGAATCGAAAATGTGCTTTACGCACTTGTTAATGACTATGACAGTGACGAGCTGAAAGTAGTACAGAACATCAAGTACAATGAAGCGATTGTCCGTGCAAGGGGCGATGTTGCTTTGGCAAAAGCTAATTATGATGCGATGTTTGCCGACAGCAAGAAAAAGAAGAACCTTGGCGACCTGCTTTTGTCATGGGCGTTTGCCGATGACATGTCGCAGACCGATGTTTCAGTCAAGAGATTTTCGCTTTCACTTATGAAAGAATCAATTATCAAGGGCTTTGAACAGTTCGCCACACGGTACAGAGAGAAGGAATGCGAAAAGTGTTCATTCGATATTGATGGTTGCAATCTGACATGTGACGAGAATGGCTATTCTGAGGCCGAAAAACAGGTTGAAAAGTATTACGACAAGAACAAACTCAAGAATATTTTCAATGATAAGCAGGTTCTTCTTTATACAGGACTTTGCGGATTGTCATTACTTCTCATATTAGTGCTTTTTGCATATTTCTCGCCCATAATTCTTACAATTGGCATACTGGTCGGTCTTACCGGCAGTTTTTTGCTCTGGCGCAGAATTGTTGACCTTGGCAAGATACTCAAGGAAAAGAAACGAAAGAGTAAATTGCTTCTTAAACAGGCTCTTGATGAGCTTTCGCAGTGGAGAACTGCATATAAAGAAGCAGATGCTAAACACGCAGATCTGTTAAATGCGATTGAAAGATTTTAATAAACGGAGGAAAGTAAGGTATGTCTAGTGCTTCACAAGCAATTAATAGTCTTAACCAAACTATTAATTCTTTTAAATCAAGAGTAGACGTAAAGGTCAACGATGTAAACGCGTCTACGGCAAGTATACAAGCTACAACCAATGAGATATATAGAAATATCGAGGCGTTCAAGACCAATATGCTTCACGGTGAGCAGAAGCAGATTGCGCATGAGAACATCCTGAGAATAGACCAGCTCATCAAAGAGCAGTTCAGCAATCACGTTGCAATTCGCCGTACGGTTATGGGCGTTGTGCGTGATTTTGATATCAATCTTGTCAGAAACAGCACCATTCAGGAACTTTCTGAGGAACTGTGGATAACAAGCTCAAGATATTGGCTTTCATATGCACTTATTGCAATTACAGCTTGGGTAAACAATTATCCCGAAGTTGCAAAGAATGCGCTTGCAGAGAGCGGCAGAAAAGATGCTATCAAGACAACACTTTTCTTCTGTCTTATGAATCTTCGCTTCGGCAGAATGGATGCGGCAAAAAAGTGGTTCTATGAGTATTTCAAGACACTTGATCCTACAATGCTTCAGCAGGAAACGGCAATTCTTCTTCAGTCCTTCTTGAACGGTATCTTTGGCAAGGACAAAGAGCTTGAGCATGAAGTTATTGAACTCATTGACGAATGGATTTCTATTATCAATGAAAACGAAGAGATTTCAAATGAACTTCTCGACGGATATGAAACATATATAGCAAATCTCAATGCGCCCGTTAAGTTTAGCTATCAGTCGATCCTGAAGTATTGCTCCAATGCAAGTCAGCTTGAAAAGGCATATAAAGATGTATCAAAGTTTGACCTTTTGCTTGACTTTATAAAGTCACTTGACGTTGAGGCAGAACCGCAGGATGATGAGAATTACAAGAGCAGAGTAGATGCTATTCTGATGAATCTTATCTCCAATTATGACGCAGAAGAGCTTGAACTCAAGATGGAGCAGGAGTATTATCGTTGCATCGTTGAAAACGATGGTGTTATTGAGCAAGCAGAAGCTCAGTATCAAGCAATGGAAGAACTCCAGAACGAGCGCTTCAACATCGGTAAACAGATGATAAAATGGGCTATCTATGATGATAGCGACCAGACCGATGTACAGGTAAGAAAATTCGGATTCCAGAATACCAAAACATGGTTCAAGGGAGCTGTCAATAACTTTGACGGAAAGCTTCAGGATGAATTTCCGCACGAATACAAACTGCATATTGACACATGGAGTGGTACCAGCAATGGTGCAGATCAGGCTGAGCAGGTTCAGAGCATAAAGAATCACTTTGAAAACAATAAATTCCAGAATATGTTTGTAAATACACCAAATATGCTTGCAGTTATTCTGTTTATCGCATCGGCAGGACTTGCGTTTGTAACATTGTATTCGCTTATCGTCACCGCTTTGTCTGCAGGATTTCTTGTATTCAGAGTGCTTAAGGCGCTCAAAGCGTATCCCAAGCGCATTAAAGCCGCAATTGACAATCTTAATGCATGTATGGGCGAAATTGCCGAGTTTAAGCGTTATTTTGATGAGAACCGTGCAAAGAAGGATGAACTTCTCAGCAACGTAGAGTTTCTTTAATACTTATCTATCTAAAGGAGAATAACCATGAGTAACGAGAATAAGAATCAGGATATGGACTTTGAACAGATGATGGAACAGCGTATTCGTGAGAATTTTGCAACTCCGGCAGGCGGCGGTGTCGAAATTTCCGATGAGCGTCTTAAGGAAATGAGCAAAAAGCTTCCCGACTGGAGCCTTGAACCTCCGTATAGCTTCCTTAAATGAGTATTTTAGCAGAACGGACAGATGTAAAATCTCCGACTACATATCAGGAGTGGCTTGATTGCTTTTTAATGATGAAAGGCAATCGCACCTCGCGTGACAAAGCATTTGCCGCGGCAAGTACCGGAACATTCTGCGGAAGTGAAGCAACTGCTGTTGCTTTGCAAAAGCAGTTAGTTGAAACTGTAAATGCAGTTCTTGACAGAAGTGCAAAACGGTTTATCCGCGATGTTAACGAGTGCATATCATTCAATGAACTTTTGCAGATAAATGTTTTGTTCAGGCGGTTTAAAAACGATGTAAACAATACGTTGTTTTTTGAGAATCTGTTCTTTCTTCCCCAAAACTTTCGGACAGAGCTTTCCGAGTCGGTAAAAACGCAAATGACAAGATTTTGGAATGATACGGTCGGCTTTTTGCATGACCAATCGTTGGAGTTTTTAAATTCCGATCTTGAAGATGTTTTGTTTTTGATAAAACGCATCCATCTTTTTTAAGTACAGGTGAGAAAATGGGCAATTATGTTTCTACAAAGGCAGAGATAAAAAACTACATATGCGCAAGAACTCCGCTTATTATTGTTGATTCATCAGAGCGCGAGCGTGTAGAGCGAATGCTGAAGGAAATCTCAAGCGAACTTAATATCGGCATAAACTATTACACAGATTCAAAGCAGGTGTGCACCTTTAACGGTGACATAAAGCAGGATGTAGATAACGATCCGCTCGGCTTTATTGCAGCTCAGTTTAAAAAGAATCGCAATTCTACTTTCGCGGTCGGAGATATCAAGCGTATAGGCGAGGATAATGTTTACAGCCGCGAAGTGCTTAACATACTGTATCTCGCTAAAGAAACGAATTGCACACTCATTTTAATTACCGCAGATACCGTTTGGTCACGTCTTTCACAGTTCGGCATGCTTACTACACTTGAGTACCCGGATATGGATGAGCGAATATCTCAGATAAACGCATTTATAAATATGTTTGGCGGTAAGTATACGATTGAGTGGGATAAAGATGATATCAGAATGGCAGCAACATTGCTGAGGGGCTTTTCTGAAATACAGATAGATAATATACTGTCAACAACGCTTGTCAGCAAGAGAAAGCTTAGTAAAGAACATCTTTTCGAGCTGACAGATCAGAAGAGCAAGCTTTATTCTGCCGTCGCAAGCATCCAGATGGTAAATGTGAACCGTGCATTGACCGTGGCAGGTCTTGATAATCTCAAGGCGTGGCTCAGTGAAAAAAAGTCGGTATTCTTTGCATCTGATGATGCATTAAATGCGCGTGATTTGACAACACCGAAGGGCATTTTGCTTGCCGGTGTACCCGGTTGCGGAAAATCTTTATCTGCAAAGATGGTTGCAAAAGAATGGGATCTGCCGCTGTTTAGGTTTGATCTTGGCACTATTTATGATAAGTGGGTTGGAGAAAGCGAAAAGAAGATGAAAGAAGCGCTCCAATTCATAGATAATGTTTCACCCTGTGTTGTATGGGTTGATGAAATTGAGAAAGCATTGTCGGTATCCGACTCTGGCAACGATACAGGCAAGCGCGTTCTTGGACAGTTTTTGTTCTGGCTGCAGGAATCGAAAAGCCGTGTGTTTTTAGTAGCAACGGCGAATGATATTTCACTTCTGCCGTATGAGCTGTTCAGAAAAGGACGTTTCTCAGAAATATTTTTTGTTGATTTACCTAATGCCGCAGAGCGAAAGGCCACGATAGAGCAGTATTCTTCCAAGGCATTGCATATTGATATCAGCGATGAGGAGATGCGTCAACTTGTTGATGCATCGGAAGGATTTTCATATTCGGATATCGAGTATGTTATAAAAGATATTGCGCAGTTGGCTTTGATAAAAGGGCAGCCTGTTGTAACGCAGGAATTGTTGTTACAGCAGTTTAATAAACTCATTCCCATCTCAAAATCCAATCCGGACAGCGTGGAAAAGATAAGAGAGTGGGGCATTGAAAGAGCTGTTGCAGCATCGAGTAAATCAGGAGGTATCGTAAAATGAGTAATTACGCATTGCAAAGCCAGCTTAACGCGCTTGAAGCAGAGTTAAGACGGGCACAACAAATTAATGCGGAACTGCGTGGTGAATTGAATACTATTGCAGCCGGAGTAAGTCAAGCGGACAGAACTCTTGAAAATTACAATGCTCAGATCCGCAACTCGCTTGACAATTCCAATGGCAGAATGGTTTCATCGCATCAGCGCACTATTGATTCAATTGCACTGCAAGGCGAGATAGAGCGTTTGTATGTCAAGTTTAAGAACGTTGAACTTGCAAACAAAAAAATCAGAGCGTGCAATAATAAAAAGTATTATGATTTTTCCAATTATCGCACTGTGAGAAAAATCGTGCAGGGTATAATGGATAATCTTGATGTGCAGATGGTCAGCAACAAGACTATTACCAAGTCTGTAGAAGTTCAGCATCTTCAGACACCTGATTATTGGCTGACCTGTGTACTTATCAGCATTATGGCATGGCGCAATGATGATAAAGAGCTTGCTGATCGTGCTATGGCTCGCGCGGTTAAGCTTGACAAAAAGAGCAGTGCTATTTTCTATATGCTGTTTAATCTCAGAATGGGCAGAGAAGAAGCGGCACTGAAGTGGTTTTATACATATCAGGAGTGCGGGCTTAAGGGTAGTGACCAGCGCACATTCCTTATGCTGTTTTCCCTTGTCAGCAAGACGATAGCCGATAATGTTGATGATAAGACAAGAAACGAAGTTTTCTCGTTTATCAAAAAAGTTATTCAGCAAAACATGGCGGCATCCGGATATAATGAGGATGATATCGTCGATCATATCAGGGCATATTTCAACAGAATGCAGCCATCGGATCAGCTTGAGTATGCACTTCTCAGAAAGCATTGCTCCGAGTTTGAACAGTTGACTAATCTTATGATGCAGGCAAAGAATAATATCAATATTCTTGAGTTCGTTTTGAAGACGGTTAATGTGCCTGTAGAAGAGAAGAATACTTTCCTTAAGAATTTCATTGATGAACTTGTCGATGCTCCTAATGCGGCTGAAAAAGAAACATATGATGAGATTGCTTACAATAACCTTGTCATAAAGTATGAGGGTGATGTTGAAGCGGCAAAAGCTCAATTCGCTGCCGAGCAGGAGAAAAAAGCTGATGATCTCAATCTTGTTGCTGAGATGATTGACTGGATATATGAAAGAGATTCACAGGATGTTAACGGACAGATTAAACTCAGTATGTTTACCCTGACAAAAGCAATTCAGGAAAAAGCGGTTGATCGTCATGTTGAGAGCTATAGGGCAAAGAGAAAAGCAAATTATCCTATTAGCATAGGTGAATACTCAACCACTGCAAACTTCAAGCGTGAGGATGAGGAATATCAGAAGATAAACAAGCACTTCACCGATAAGAAGAATGCGGCGATGTCAACTATCAAGAGTTGGCCTGCATTTGTCGGCTTTGGCATTGGCGTTGCGGCGCTCGTTGCGGCATTATTTGTGCATATGGGATTGCTTGTTGCTACCTTCGGTGGGGCAGTATACGGTATATATAAACTTATATCTAATAGTGGAGAGAAGAAGCAGCTTGAACAGAAGTGCGCCGAAAGCATCAAGTCTACAAGCGCAGTTATGCAAAAACTGTTTGCCCAGTTTAAACAGTATCAGAAAGAATTGGATGAGTACGATTCATATTATGAGCGTATTACAAACGAGCTTCATCAAATCTAATAAGATAAAAAAGACGGCTTAATCAGCCGTCTTTTTGTCTGGAATTATATAGATGAAAATCAGTGAGCTGACAAGCAGCATTGCGGGATAAAAGAGATATGGAAGTATCTCAAATGCGCTGAGGCTTGTACCAAGTTCAGAAACCGTAGAGATTGCAACAAGCATTTGTGCGCCGTACGGTATAATGCCTTGGAAAATGCAGGAGAAAGTGTCAAGCAACGAAGCTGATTTCTTTGGGGAAATGCCGTATTCCTTTGACATATCTTTGGCAATCGGGTTTGCCATTACTATAGCAACGGTATTGTTGGCGGTTGCTATGTCCATAGCGCCAACAAGAAGCCCCATTCCAAGCTGACCGCTTTTTTTACCTTTGAAAATTTTTTTGACGGCGTACAGTATACTGTCAAATCCGCCGTACTCACGTATGAGAGCGCATACTGCCGCAACAAGAACAGCAACTAGTATGGTTTCAAACATACCTGCCGCACCGGCACCCATGCCGGCTGTAAGGGCTGGAAACGTTGTACCGCCTACTATAAGTGTGATTATTGAACCGGAGATGATTCCGATAAGCAGAATTACAAAAACGTTGATGCCGATTATTCCGCCAAACAAAACAAGGATGTACGGAATAGTCTTTATAAGGTCGTACTCTTTTGCAACTGTACCAGATACATCTGTCTGCGCTGAGAAAACAAGGATAAGCACAACAGTAGCTATTGCTGCAGGCAGAGCTATTAAAAAGTTTTCACGGAACTTGTCCTTCATCTGGCATCCCTGACCGTTGCATGCCGCAATAGTTGTGTCAGAGATAAATGAGAGGTTGTCGCCAAACATTGAGCCGCCTATTACAGATGCTATGCACAGTGGCATGTTGAATTCTGTTGCATTTGATACAGCAACGGCAATCGGCGCGATAAGCGTGATAGTTCCGACTGATGTCCCCATAGCAACAGAAACAAAACAGCTTACGATAAACAGTACCGCTACTGCAAAACGTGCAGGTACAATAGAGAGCATAAAGTATGCAACACTTTCCGCACTGCTGCGACCGACCACGCCGACAAAGATTCCGGCGGCTAAGAATATGAGAATCATTGTTACAATGTTCTTGTCGCCGATACCGCGTCCCATTATTTCAAGTTTTTCGTCAAACGAGAGTTTTTTGTTTTGAATACACGCGGTCAGTAGCGCACATAGAAAGGCTACTACTATCGGGACATTGTAAAAGCCCATCGGTATTTTAAGTGCGTATTCAAATATCAGCCCAAGCCCAAGATAAAGTACAAGAAAAACGCCTATAGGCAAAAGGGCAAATGGATTTCCTTTTTTCATAATGTCATTCCTTTAAATCAAAATCATATGGATTATACCATTTTCTGAGATAAATGTCTACATCTATGGTATAATAAAGAAAAATTTTCATTCCGAGCGAAAAAATCAGCTTTTTAAATCGTCATAGTAAATGAAAGGGGGAGATGGCATGGAAATCAAAGAATACTTTTCAAGAGTGCGCGGCGGCGACAAAGAAGCGTTCAAATACATATACAATGAACTGAAAACTCCGGTGTTTACTATTGCTTGTCGCATAGTGCAATCAAGGGAGGTAGCCGAGGACATCACGCATGATGTTTTTGTCAAGCTGTTTGCATCTCCGCCTGAACCCACTGTCAGAAATCCGAGGGCATGGGTATTTCAGATGACGCGTAATCTGTCTATTGATGCGCTTCGGGCAAAGCAAAGCGTAAACCTTGACGATGTGCAGCAGCCTGCCGAAGATGCGCTCGCCGGCATTATAACTCGCATGGATGTTGAAACTGCGATAGGCAAACTTCCGTGTGACGAGCGTGAGATTCTGTCATTGCATTTGAACGGCTCGCTTGGATTTTCCCAAATAGCACGTATCGTTGGGCTTTCGCTTCCTGCTACATATCGTAAATACCGTAAAGCAATTACAGCTTTGCGGGAATACTTAGGAGGAACATGATGAAAAAAATAATAATCGTTTTAATGATAATGCTGTTTGCAATTTCATGCTTTGCACAGGAGGAGCCGACATATTCTACAGCTAATGACCTTTATCAGTCGTGGCAAGGTGAATATCCGTCATATGTCTGCGGCGTATGGTCAACCGACGGAAGCATGGAGAATCTCACATTTGCAGTGCTCGATAACGAAGATGGCGAAGCCGGAAAACAAGAGATACTGAATATGATTGAGAATGATGCTACTGTCACCATTGTATATCAGAAAATCAGCAGAAACGAACTTGCCAAGGTGCAGGAAGAATTACTGCCATATTTTGAAAAGCAAATCGGACTTGTGTGGTCGGCGCTTGACGAAATGGAGAATGAGATAGACCTTGGTATTTTAGAGGACAGACAAAACGACCCCGAAACTATCGCAATGATTGAGGAGTTAAAGAACAAATACGGTGATATCTTTGAGATTGAATATAGCAAGTCGCCTGTAACTACATTGGAGATTGGTTTTACGGATGAGAATCTTGTTATGGAGTCACAGAGCAACAGTTGGTATTACCTTGTATTTTCGGTACTGCTTCTTGCCATAGCAGCGGTGTTTGTGCTTTTTGCAAAGAAAAATGGATTGCTTGTAAAACAGACAAATGCAGGCAACCTGACAGAGCATGCACTGCCATCTGTCAAGGAAGCTGAAAACATGGTAAAAGCGTCAAATGCTGTAGTATCCGAAAGTCTTGACGAAAAAATAATGTCAGATATCAAATAAAAATAACGTGCACTACGGTGCACGTTATTTTTATTTAGTTGCAATTATCAACAAAATAATTTAATATATATTTCTATGTCATAGCAAATGTTGACGAAAAGAGCGAAAGATGTTATTATTAATCTGTATAAATTGTTACATGAGGTGTTTGTAATGCAGTCAGTTATCAAAAAAGTATTATGTGTGGCAGTGCTTGCATGCCTTCTTTGCCTTTGCGCTTTGGCTGCCGATAGTACAGTGGTTTATATTGCAGACGGCGGAACAGGTGACGGTACATCGGCAAGTGCACCGCTCGGCAGCCTTTCAGATGCGTATACCGCAATAGGAAACAACGATGCAACAATAGTTGTATGCGGTGAATATACCGTGACAGAACCATTTGTTGCTCAAAGCCATACAGGCGTAGTGACTATCACGTCTGTTTTTGGCGGCGTAGATTATCGCAAAACAAATAAAGCGGCGTTCACGCTTGCGGCAAACTATTATTGCGGAGGCGAAACACTTATTGATAATATTAAAGTCAATAGCGCTGCGTCATATGTCGGTCTTTTCGGTAACTATAAAAAGATGACGGTAGGCGCCGGTGTCACCACAGGGTGTTCCGGCGAGAATACTGTATATCCGTGTATCATTGGCGGCGGTTATCGTTCTGTTAAAAATGCATCCGGAGAAGTGGTTGTCAATGGCGGCACATGGCAGAGAATCCGTCTTGGCAACTCTGCAGGTTCGCCAACCAACTCAAATGTCAGCCTCACTTTCAATAACGGCACGGTTATGGAGCTTGTATATCTCAGCGGCGGCGAGTCGCATAGTGGCGACTTTTTGCTCACTGTCAATGGTGGTACTCTTAAAATGGGTATTGTCGGCGCTTCAATGTCACTTGTTGAGCAGGAAAATGAGGACGGCACAACTACTCTTGTTGACACACTGTCCTACAGCGGCAACATGACTATTACTATAAATGGCGGTAATATCTGTGGCAGAATCCGTCCGCAGTATACAAAGTACGGAACTCTCTCCGGCTCATGGAATATTAATATCAACGGCGGTGAGTTTTCTCATTGTGCTGAGATAGTAGGCACTTCTTCTATCGGAACGTCAATGACAAGTACGCTTTCTTATGGTAAAAATGTTGATATCAACGAAAAAGAAACCGGTACCTATTCATTTACAAACCCAATCCGTTATTGGGGTGCAGACCCATGGATTTTCTTCCATGACGGCGCATATTACTATACTACTACCGCAGGCGATTATCTCACACTTTATAAAGCGGCAAACATCGGTGACCTTTCCACCGCGGCAGGTACTGTTATTTACGATCCCGAGGATGGCAAAGAGTGGTCCTGCAATATGTGGTCGCCCGAGATACATTATTTCAGCGCCGATATGGTAGGCGAAAAGTATGCAGGCTGGTATCTCCTCCTTTGCAGTGATGACGGAAACGACTGGAACTACAGCGGTATGCGCGCCTATGTTGTAAAGTGCCTTGACGGTGACAATCTCATGGGCAGATGGGGCAATCCCATTACTGGTGAAGTTAATGTGCCTCAAAAGGTAGAGTTTGTTGACAGCGATTATAACGAAAACGAGCTTTGCGGCGGTATGTCGGTGCTTGTTGTTAACGGTCAGCCCTATCTTACATTTGTAAGTGAGGTCGGCAGAGATACATCCAACTTCTATCAGACACTAAATATTGCAAAATTTGAGAATCCATGGACTATCGTGGGCGAACCGGTTACTTTCTGCACACCTACCTATGATTGGGAAAAATATGGCGGCGGTGACGGCGTTCATCCATATACTGTAGAATGTTCCACCGCAGTTTACGGCGATGACGGTTCTATTTATATCTCATATGCGGGTAGTGCATACTGGACACCGTATTACTGCATCGGACAGCTTAAGTTCCTTGGCGGTGACCCCATGGTTGCTTCCAATTGGCAGAAGAAATCTACTCCTATTTTCTCAAAATCCGATGAGATTAACGGTTGCGCTCATGCATGTTACGTTACTGATACCGACGGCAAAAAGTGGGCAATGTATCACGGATATATCACCGATGATACCGTTAATACACAGAGACATGCATTTATAGAACCTTACAGCGCGAGCAAGAGCGGACTTGTTATCGGCAATGGCACAGGCAAGCCTGCACCGCTTTCTACTGTGTACACTTCAAATGTAAACCCCACGCCTATTGCAGGTAAACTGAGCGAATTTACAACTCTTACCGTAGATACAATTACTAAAAACGGCGCAACCACGGTACGCTTTAACCCTGTTGAGGGCGCACAGCTTTATATTGTCCGTCGTGACGGCAAGCTCCTTGGTACGATTACCGATAATTATTATGTCGATACCGAGGCAACACTCGGCTGGCATACATATAAGGTGGATGCAGTAAAAGGAGGCATTATTGCTACCTCTACTGCACAGGGCGTAAGCTATAACGGCCTCACCTATGGCGATATGAACAGTGATGGCAACATCAATCTCGTTGATGCACTTCTTCTGCTCAGCGACCTTATCAATCACAAAAACACAGAGATTACAATTATTGAGGTAGTTCGCCTTCTTAGATGTGTATAAACAAAAAGCACCCGCAAAGGTGCGTTGGTATTAGGGATTTAATATTCAAAGAAAATTGCGGCATAGTCGTATTAACGACTATGCCGTTTTTCTTTGCTCAAGGCTGCAAGGTGCGGCGAACTCGCCAATGCAGTTGTAAAAGATGCGGATACGCTGCACTTTTCTGCCGTCAATAGTCTCGGGCTTGTGTACATAAATCTTGTTAACAAACTCGCGGATAATCTCGGCAGTGAGTTCTTCAATACATGTGTACTTACGTACAAGGCGCAAAAAGTATTCGATATTGAGCGCATTCTGATTGTCGGCAGTGATTGTCGCTTTCAGTTCAGCGATTCTTGCTTCCAATGCCTTTTGCTCGGCCTCGTAGTTCGCACTCATCTTGGCAAAACGGTCATCCGTAATCTTGCCTTCGAGGTTATCCTCGTACAGTTTTTGAATAATGCCGTCGAGTTTGTGTACACGGGCTTCGGATTGCTCAAGTTCTCGCTTGCATTCGCGAAGTCCTTTCTCGGACTCGCTACGGCTTTGCTTCATAACCATTGCAACAAATTCATTCTCGTGCTTCTTTGCAAATTCTGTGATACCGCGAATGCCGTCAAGCAGCAGCTGCTCTATAACATCATTGCGTATCTGATGCGAGGAACAGCCGCCTTTGATTTTTCGGTATGTAGAACAAACAAAGTGGTCTTTTAGCGGTTGTTTGGCACTACTTTGTATCAGACGTTTCAGTTTGCTGTACACGGTTTCTTTGGCGTCGTCGCTGTATGCGGATTCTATTATGTACAGTGTGTCGCCTATTATTTTTTCTTTTGTGTTAAAAACTGTTCCCTCCATAGCATCAGCTCCTTTCTTTTAGGGGTAGGGGGATAGGGGGTAAAAATCTCCACAACTTTTCGTCCTCGAGACGGGCGTGGAGCGCCACGCAAAAAATCGGGAAATCAAGAGGGCCCAAGAGATCGCATAGCGGTCTCTTTTTCGTTGTTTACAACGGCAGTAGCGGTGTGGTATAATGAAAGCAGAATAATAGCATATAGCAACTCTGTTTCAGATAGGGGGTATGTTATGAAAAAACTGTTTTTATTCGTCACGCTTGTTTTGGTATTGGGAGTTCTTGTTGCAGGCTGTGAGAATTATGAACAGGAGGACGCAGACCGGATCGTTGAAAATGGAACGCAAATGATGCAGGCGTGGCTTGACGAGAATATGCCGGATGCGGAGCTTATAGAATGCTCGGCTTTTATCCCGAATGCCCGATATACCAACCGGTTATACCTGACAGATTATGCGACCGGGCGGATATTATTTAACGAAAAAGAAATCGTCTTTGCCATTGATACCGTGACCGGTGCGTTATATTTTGAGAATGACAAAAGTACGAAGGAAAAGCTAAATGAAATTGCCGCGGCCTTCCTTTACAAAACCATGGGAATCACGCCGGAAGGTGACGAAGATTACTTTGAATGTTATGTCCTTGCTCCTTTTCGTGATGAAGACCATGAGCTTCACGCTTACGAATTCAATTATGGGTTTGATTTTGGAATTCCTGCAGGCGTAGAGGATTTGGAAGCTTTTGTAAGATCTCCGGAGACCCGACCGCTTATTTATGTACAGACTAATATGACGCTTCCCGATGACACAGACATCGCTGCGTATGATTTTTCAACGATGGAAAAACTTGGCGAGGAGTGCGGAATGTTTTTTGGTTCTGTTACTATCAAAAACGGATTCCAGACTTTTCAAAGAAGCACTCGTGAGTGGGTAACGGAAACCAACTTTTATGAAAATGGCTGCTGGCTCAAACAAGACGGCTTTTATCTCAGTGGTCGTGTCAGAGTCAGGGAGGAAAAACGCAACGACCTGACAAGCGAGACGACCGTAACCGACCGCCGCTTTGACACGCAGAGGGATATTGTGTTTGAAGAAACAAAAAACGGATATCGTTATTACTTGCCGAGTGAGGATTGGCGAGATGAAGTGTTCTATGTCTATACCTCCGAAGGCTCTGAGGTGCTGAAGTATAATTATATCAAGTACTTTTATTCCGATGTAGACGGATTTATCGCAGGCAAATATAATTCCGATGATAAGGATGGCACCGAAACCGTATGGATTGAGCAAAGCAACAGTTCTTACGTATTGGCTTCAAAATTAAACAATTATCCTATAAGCTTTTCACACTCCGGAAGATTGGAAAGCAAAAAATAAGCAGTATAAACAAATAGTAAACACGAAAACACCGTAGGGTCCGACTGAAGCTCGGATTCATACGGTGTTTTTCATTGTTTGTAGGTGTAGCCACACTTTTCCCATACTTTCCCCCCATCGGTTTTCGGCTTTTAGGGGAGATTTTTTTGCTTTTTCCTCGCCTTTTGGGCAGTGCGGCGGGGGACATATTCATAAAAGTATAATAAAATTGTAAATGTAAAAACAGATTTTTTCTGAGAGGAGGAGATATAAATATGTATCAGCAGAAAAATAAGACAGCCACATACAGGATTATTACAGACGAAGATGGCAGAAGAAGATATCAGTTTTTCTGCGATATATCCGGTGCTGTTGGATGCACGACAAAGCCGCAAGACGGGAAGGACTCTGAACAGGAGCTTATGTCGGCTTGGGAGAGCGAGGGACGTGAGTGCTTTAATCATTGTCACAAATGCGGCAAGTGGGTAAGCGACGTTATGTATAACGCAGACGTTCTGGAATGTGTCTTTTGCGCACCGTGGGAAGATAAGCCTAAGTACTGCCCGCATTGCGGAGAAGCTGTCAGCGGTGAGGAAAACAAGTGCAAAAGATGCGGCTCTCATCTGCGCTACCAGGGGGTGCTTGAAAAATGAAAGAAGTATTTGAAAAAAAGCGGGTAATGCATATGGAGGAGTTCGGTTTCGGACCGGAAGCCATGAAGCAGATTAAAGTATGCAAGTCTTGCGGAACGTCATGTAATTTCACGGTTGCATTCTGCACGGACTGCGGCAAGATGCTTCCTGCTGAAACGCTTTATGACCTTTATATCCGTAACCATTTTGTTTGCGGCGGGTGCAAGGCGATTATTTCATCTGAATACCGTTATTGTCCGCAGTGCGGCAAGCAAGTAATTTTTGATTAATTTTGAGGAGGATTTAACGATGGCTAAAAACGTATGTGCGATTTGTGGAGCAGAGGTTAACCTTTTTAGTGGGCAGCAGCTTGCAGATAAGAATTATATCTGCCGCAAGGTATGCGCAAAAAAGTGTCTTAAAAATTTTGACTTTGTTCCTGCAACCCTTGATGAAGTGAGGAGTCACATTGAGCAGGTGGAAAAAGGCACAAAGGCGTGGAATCAGATTTTCATTCCGCTCCAGAAGACAAAGGTAAAAGAAGAAAAGCTTAAGAGATTCGGCTCGGATATTTACGTATCCCCCTCGACAGGGCTTATGGCACTTGTTGAAACGAGATATAAGTTTATCGTTTTCGGTAAAAGTCAATTTGCGTGTGTATACAGAATTGCAGATCTTGCAGCATATGAGTATGAGCAGGAAAAGGTAAAGAACTCCGAGGGTAAGGAAGAAACCAAGCATTACTGTCATTTGTTCTTCCATAATACCGCAGGGCTTTACGACTTCCGCTTTAATGTCAGCAACAGTCTGGAATATAAGAAACTTGCAGAATACTTTGACAAGATGTTCGGCATTGAAAAGACGCTGGGCAATGCGATGAACAATGCAAAAAAACAGTGGGCAGCAATTAAAGACGTTGCAGGTGCGGTAAAGGCTGCTGCAAGCGGAGCAGAGGATGCAGAGGCGAAGGCGGCACAGGCAGCAGAGAGTGTCGGAAATTATCTTGAAGGCGACAGGACAGAGTTAATTGCCAAGGCAGACGCTGCTCTTGCAACAGTAAAATGATGAAAAGAATACGTATTATCGTATTGCTTTTATTGTCGGTTATCTTACTTTGTGCTTGCACGGATAAACCTGTTGTGACAACAGAAGCACCTACAACAACAGAAGCACCTGTAACTACCGAGCCGCAAAGCGACGAATGGTCACAATCGGCGAAAGAAGCGCATAAATCTGTTCTTTTAAACATGGAGCCGTCAGACGCAATGCTTGGCGTGGCATATCTCGGATATTTTGACGGTACATTTGAGGATGCACTCTCATATCTTGAAGATCTTGGCGTCAATGAGCAGTTTTTATTCGCAATGGAGTTAAAAGAAGATGCATTTGTGGATCTTGCGGGCGGTGAGCTATACTTGTTGGTTCCCGCCTATGGAGTAACATTGTCTGTATGCGAGGCGGTGCTTGACGAGGAAAGCTTCACTCTTGAAAAAGGAGATGCGTATTACATCGCTACTGATGCAATGCCTGTATTGCTTTCATGCAATGAAAGCGAGATTATCTCCAATGTAATTATTACAGCAGATGATTTTAACGGAAACGCTTTTACATATAGCCCACAGATCAGCGGCGCAGATGGCTCTCTTGTAACTATAGAAGGCGTTTTGGACATTACACCGTATGATGAATTGGCAATATATTACGGCTTTGCTGACGGTGTAGACCCGATATATTGTGGGGAATGGTTCTGTGAAGCGGCAGACGGCGACGGCAATCTCAAAACTATGCTGCTTTCGCTTTATCCTGACGGCAGCGCAGAGTATTTATACGGCATCGGAAACAGCGAGGTTGAAGAAATCTTTGGCGGCGATTGGTATTATGACAGCGACCGTGACATGATTCTTCTCGATATGGTGGGAGGACCGCCACCGCAATATGACGGTGTAGAGTTTTCGGATACAGAGTTTTATGAACTGAAATGCGGATTCAAATGGGATATGGACTACCGTGATGACGGCACATATCTTTGCCTCACGCATGAAGAAGGTGATCCGATACTCTTTGGCAAAAACGGTGCTGCTTTTGAATTTATACAAATGCCCGATGCCGAAGAGGATGTCGCAGAAGACCTTATCGGAACTTGGGCGATAATTTCGGAAAAATCGGAAGTCTACCTCGAACTTTTTGTAGATGGCAAGGCACGCTTTACTGCAACGAGAGATGAAACTGTCGAAAAAGATATTTTTGGCACTTGGAGTGCCGAAGGCTTGACACTTTATCTTGATTTTGCTGAAGACGGTGAGCGTTTCGGCGGCGAATACGGAATAAGCTTTGACGGTGAGCTTCTTACCCTGTCAATACTCGGCAATTCCGATTCCTTTACAGAGTTTATGAAAGAAAACGGATACGAGCAGTTTATGTTTAACGGCGTAGGCTAAGAAAGGAGAGAAAGATTTGTCTACTTTACAACAGTATAAATGTCCCTGCTGCGATGGCGAAATCGAATTCGACAGTGCTTCTCAGCAGATGAAATGCCCCTACTGCGGCAACGAATATGCAGTAGAAACGCTTGCTTCATATGACGAAGCGCTTAAAGGCGACAAGGAAAGCAATATGAACTGGGAAACCGAGGCAGGTGCCGAGTGGCAGGAGGGCGAGACCGATGGGCTTCGCACGTATGCCTGCAAGTCCTGCGGCGGTGAAATCGTGGGCGATGAAACGCTTGCGGCAACAGAGTGTCCCTACTGCGGCGATAAGGTCATTATGATGGGACAGTTTCAGGGGGCACTGAAACCCGATTTCGTTATTCCGTTTAAACTGGATAAGGAAGCGGCAAAGAAAGCCTTGAATAACCATTATAAAGGTAAGAAGTTTTTACCCAAGGTTTTCAAGGACCAGAACCATATTGATGAGATCAAGGGAGTGTACGTTCCGTTCTGGCTGTTCGACACCGATGCAGAAGCAAACGTCAGATACAAAGCTACACGCATCCGCACGTGGAGCGATTCGAGATACAGATATACCGAAACCAGCTTCTTTGCGGCGATACGTCAGGGTTCGGTGGGCTTTGCAAATGTACCGGTTGACGGCTCTACTAAGATGGCAGACGACCTTATGGAATCCATCGAGCCTTTTAACATGTCAGAAGCAGTTGATTTTCAGACGGCATACCTGTCGGGATATCTCGCAGACAAGTATGATGTTGATGCTGAGGCAAGCATTACACGTGCCAACGAGAGAATCAAAAAGAGTACGGAAAATGCTTTTGCATCAACGGTAACAGGCTATGCAACAGTTACGCCCGTTAATTCTACTATTGATCTGCAAAACGGAGCTTCTAAGTATGCACTTCTCCCCGTATGGATACTTAATACCACTTGGAAAGGTGAAAAATACACCTTTGCAATGAACGGTCAGACGGGAAAGCTCGTCGGAAATCTTCCTCTTGATAAGGGCGCATATAAACGTTGGCTGTGGGGACTGACTGCGGTGATAGGTGCCGTGTGCTACGGACTTTCCTATCTTCTCTGGTTAATGTAAGGAGGCGTCGATTATGAAAAAGATAGTTGTAATTCTCTTTGCGGTGCTTTTATGCACACTTACACTCAGCGTTTCAGCAGAAGATGAGTATTATCGCTTGCAGGATATTGCAGAGATACTGACCGAAACGGAAAATGAAGAACTCCTTGCAACGCTTGACAGCGTGAGCGAAAGACAAGGAATGGATATTGTTATCCTGACAGTGGACGCAGTAGAAGAAGGACTTACAGTAGAACAGGATGCAACCGAGTGGTATGAGTATCTCGGCTACGGTACCGACGGCGTTATGCTTTATATCAGCATGGAGGAGCGCGACTGGTATATTCTCACAAGCGGCTTTGGTATTACGGCGATTACCGATGCCGGTATAGATTACATATCCGATAAATTTGTTTCTGCACTTTCCGATGGAAATTATAGCGGAGCGTTTAATGCCTTTGTAAAATATACGGATGAGTTTATTACGCAGGCGAAAACAGGCGAGCCTTATGACTATGGCAATATGCCTAAAGAGCCTTTCTCAGTGGGCCTGAACCTTCTTATTTCATTCTTTATCGGATTGATTATTGCTGCTATTGTTACAAGTATCTGGAAAAGCAGTTTGACCAGCGTGAAAAAGCAGACAGAGGCGGCAAATTATCAGAAGGCGGGTAGCCTTAACGTAACACAGTCGAATGACTTTTTCCTGTACAGACATATTGACCGTGAGGAAAAGGAGAGCAAATCCTCCGGCGGTTCAAGCACACATACATCCTCCTCCGGCAAAACCTACGGTGGCGGCGGCGGAAAATTCTGAATGATTGGTTAAGCCGCAAACATGTTCAAAAAAGGAAAAACAATGAAGATTGCTATAATTATTGCCGTCGTTATTTTTGTCGGCTGCGGAGCATTTGCGCTTAATTCCTGTGGCGGCGAGAGATACAGACTGGATACGGCCGGGAGATTTTCCGGTGCAAGAAGCAGTTACCGCGCAGGGCAAAAGGTCACCGTGCGGTTCCCGTTTGTTGCAACCGACACAAGCTATAGCTTTTACCTCAATGGCAAGAGCATAGATGCTACCTATTCGGATATTGGCGGGTATAAACTGGAGTTTATTATGCCTCCTTATGATGCAAAGCTTGAATGTGTGATGAGAAACGACATGGTGTATACTCCGCCGAAGGAAGGCGTGGAAGAAAGTCTTCTTTATGAGTACTACCGTGCAACGGCAGCTATTCCTGATGGGCAATCCGAAACCTATAGCATCGGTCTTTACCATATAACCGAAACCGATAGTGAAGGCAATCAGGAAGACAGAACCGAACTTCGTGTGACAGAAGTTAAATCAGACGGAACCAAAACGGAGAACATCTATGATGCGAAATTCTACGGCGCATACGAGTGTGGCCTTATTGCCGACGAGTATCATATGCACGGCTGGGACACGATGAGAAACACTGTCAGCGAAGATGGCATGCATGTGGCTGTAAAATTTAAAACCGGCACGGGCTATATCCGTGTTTCCAATGCATGTATGCCTGAAAACGGCAGAGAAGGTATGGGAAAAATACGCTCGATTTTGGAAGGGTATATTCAGTAACAAAAAATGCACTGCTTTTTATAAAAGCAGTGCGTTTTTTATTGTTGTGCGTAAAATAACAATTCCTTTCTCGAAGAAACACCGAGCTTTGAGTAGATGTTCTTGTTATGGAATTTTAAAGTGTTTTCCTTAATCCCTATCGCTTCGGCAGTCTCTTTTGTGTTTTTGCCTGCAAGGTACAGGTCAAAAATTCTTCTTTCGGTAACGGTGAGTGTTGCAATGCCCTTTTCAAATTTTTCTATAGGGCTGAGTTCCTCTTTCTCTTCCTCTGTGTTATCAATTTGCAAAACAGGTTCGGGAACGTTTTTGGGCTCCGCACTTCCTTGCAGCATAATATACAGCATCAGTAAAAACAGTTCGGTAATGATATAGGTTATCGAAAGGAACTCAAAGTCACTGTCAACTATCTTTTCAATGCCCCAAACGGCAATGTTTACAAGCACTGCAGAGGCGAGAATTGTAACGTGCGAACCGCTTGTAATGCGCTTGCGAATAATAGAGTAGGCAATTACTGCGAGCATAATGCCGAAATAGGTAACGAGATATACGAAATACAGGTTGTGAAGCGGTCCGTATTCCTTTATAAGAGTTGTCAAGCCGTTTTCAAAACTGAGCGTTACCGATTTGTAATAACAGTCGAGGTATCCCGGAGTTGCAGTGATGATGAACATTGCACAGCTAACGGGGATAAGGATGGCGGCAAACACTCGGCTCCACTTGATCTTACATACGTTTACAATGGTCATCAGCATGCAGAGCGGCAGAAATGCCGAGCCAAGATAGGAGATGCGGTTGGCGAGCAACGCCTCTTCAACCGTTTTTGAAACGGAGAGTGACAAATATCCTGCATTTACAATGAAAACCGCAATGTAAAGCATTGTCAGCCATATGTCTCTTTTTTTCAGAATGCCGCAATAGCTGATAAGAAGCAAAAGCGAAATCACGGTGACAATGGCATATATTATCGTAATGCCGTTAAGCATGCTTGTGTTCCTCCTCGCCGTATAAGATCCAGTTTTCGTCGTAGCCGTATTCCTTTGCTATAAGCTTTGCAAGCAAAGGGGAAATTTTCTTGTTGCGTGACGCACGTGACGGCATATCGGAGGTCAGAACGTACACGTAGTTTTCGGAAACGCCAAGTGCTTTTGCAAACTCACGTTTGGATATATTCTTTTCACAGATAATTCGGTTTAATCTGTCAGCTAACATTATATATTTCCTCCTTCCGAAGAAGAATAAATTGCCGCAAAGCGAAGCATTTGCTTGCGGGAGCTTACGCCGAGCTTTTCGTAAATGTTGTGATTGTGGAATTTGAGAGTGCTTTCTTTAATACCGATTGTCTCCGTTATTTCCTGAGCAGTTTTGCCGGCAAGATACATCTCGAAAATGTTGCGCTCGGTTTTGGTCAGCGATTTTATACCGATAAGGAAGTTCTCATAATCATCGGGGTCGATTTCTTTTTTGCGTGAGTAGGAAAGGCGGTCGATTTCTGCCTGTACCTTTTCCATTTTTTCCTGCATTTCCTCTTTTTCGCTGTTAAGGGCATCTATCGTGACCTCATAATCCTTGTCTTTCTCTGCAAGAAATGCAAAAAGGTCGTCGATTTCGTGTATGCCTGAATATGCAGAGCCATGTTCGGAGCGGTGTATCTGCTCAAGTCCCTTCATTATCGGGGCAATAAACTGCTTGCTGAAAAAGTAACAGCAACTTACCGCAAATACGGCAAGCAGGATTACAAGAACAACTATACGGGATGTGCTTGTGGCTACGGCATCCTTGTAATCTTTGTAGGGGATCATCAGCGAGAGCATAAAGTTATTGCCTTCTTGTACACTGAATTCTTTTGTCACGCCGATGTATTTGTTGTCAGCGTTTTCAAAGATGCAAAGCTCGCCTTCCTGCTTGGTATGCAAAATTCCTGACGGCGGGAGAAAATATCCGTCTTCGGTGCCGCAGCAAAAAGTCTTGCTCATGTCGATGCTTTCGCCCGCAGGGGAGAACAGACAAATCATGCGCTCCAGCATAGTCGGCTGTGCATGCGTTATTTTAAAAGAAGTTTCAGCGATTTCAAAGCCGCAAATTCCGTATATGTCTCCGTTCTTTCCAATAAGCGGAACTGCCGCAAGCATAACTCTCTCGGATGTTCCGGGGATCATTACAGCTTCGGTAACCCTATAGGCTTTGTCCAAAGGGGTGTCGCTTGAAGTCTGCAGCAGCGTATCATAGCTTGGAAAATCCGCAGCACTAAATTCAAGCCCCCATTTTCTGTGCGGCATAAATCCGTTTTCTTTGCCGAGCTTTGCATTTCCGCGCAAAAGCAGCAAGGTGCTGTCGGCAAGGGACGGAGAACTTTTTTGAAGATATACGCCCGATTTGGAGAGGGAGGCGTGGTCTAAGCCCGTGTTTACAGTTGCATCCAGAAGCACAAATGCTCCTGAACTGTCGGATTGAAGCAAAGCATCGCTCACCGTGCTGAGAAAGTGGCTGTGAAGATTGTTGAGATGCTCAGGCGAGTCGTTGAGGTCATCAAATATAAGACTATTGGTATACAGATATGATTCTATCGCTCTGGTAAGACTTTCCGATAGACCGGTAGAGCGCATTGCAAGCTCTTCCTGATGAGCGACTATCTCTCTGTTAAACACTTCCATTTGCAGATTGAGAGATGCAACGGTTGTATCCTCGGTGGTAGGAAATTCGCCAAACATCAGCATAGAAAGTCCTAACACAATAAGGATAACTATTGTCATAACAAGCATATAACTGAACAGCTTGTCACGTAAATGCCGTGTTTTTGAATTTCTGAAAGAAGGGAAACGCATAGTAGTCTCCTTTTTATCCTACAGATTTGAACAGTTCGATACTTTCATTTACAAAGGTGGCAGTGTCGGCGGGTAATTCCTTTTGCATTGTGCGAAGACCTGCGTAAAGTGCGTTTACCTTGTTATAGTATCCGCCTATAGAGGGCTCGGAAACCGCAGTGCAGTTTTCTTTGGTTCTTGTCAGTGCAGCATACAGTGAGGCGTATGCTTCATTTTTAAACTCATAGGTGCCAATACTTTCAAATGCACCGTTGTGAACGGGCATATATCCTGTTTCTGCAACAAAAGCAAGGTTTCGGTCGCTTTCAGTGAGCCATTTTGCAAATACAACTGCCGCCTCTGCTTTCTGCGAGGTGGTTTTGTACGCACAAAGACCGACGCCCGCCTGTGTAACAAGCTTTTTGCCGTCTATCGGCTGGGGCAGCGGGCAAACGGAAAGCTGCATTGTCTCCTTGGTGTTATCCTCGTATGTAATTGTGTCGTTGTAGTACAGAATGGATGCTGAGGAACCGATACCGCAAACAACTTCACCTGTCATAACCTGTGTATTGGAATACATATCGGATACAACGACGTGTCCCTTGGCTATGGCACAGGCAAACTCTTCCCACGAAGCCATAAGCTTTTCGTTTGAAAAATCATACCAGCCGTTATCGCTCATAAAATCGGCTGCACCCTTTGACATTGCGTTAAGCTCAACGCAGCGGAGCAGATAGTCGATAGCACAAAAAGGCTTGCCGCCAGACCATGCGTGGTATTTTTCCGCGGCGGTGAAAAATCCGTCCCAGGTTGCAAGAGTATCATAGGTTACACCCGTATCCTTGGAAAATCTCTCAAACTGTCCGCCTGCGACGAAAAGCAGATGTGTTGATTTTGAAACGGGGAATACCGCAAGTGCATCTCCAACCATGCCGTCTTCCACAAATTCGGGAACGTAAGCCTTCATTTCATCCTCGGTGAAGTAATCCTTCCAGTCGAGCAGATTCTCTACGCCGAGTGCGGCAGCATTGTTTGAGTGACAGAAGAAAAGGTCGGGCATATCTATAGCTCCCGGAACATTCGCCTGCGCATCGAGAAGCTGCGGACCTATCTGCGATGCGTTTGACATAGAGGTAACGTTTATTATTATACCTTTCGCCGCGCCTTCCGTGTGGTTGAATTCTTCTACCAGACGGTTCATCGGCGAATCCGCCTGCTCGCCGTAGACGTGCCACATGGTCAGTGTAACGGGTGAGTTTGGCGAAAGCTCAGTTTGTTTGTTGCAACTCACAAAGCAGAGTATAGCAAGTAATGCGGCGAATAAAAGCAGTGCTGTTTTTTTCATTTTTATCTCCTTTTTGGGGGTAGCCACCCCTTTTCCCATACTTTTTCCCAACCTTTTTTGCGAAAAAAAAGAAAAAAACTTGCTTTTACCTAACCTTTCCGACTTTTCGGCGGGGGACAAATATAAGAAAATACATATAATTGTATTTGTAAGAAAATATATACAAAACAAATATTCAAAGACAGTATATCACAAAATCTTGTTTCAATCAAGACTTATCGAAAAGAAAAGGAGGGTGCTGCAATGGGAACAACGAAAAAGTTAACCATACTTCACTCAAATGACCTGCACGGCGATTTTGTAGCCGAAAGCGTTGACACCGGGCTTGTAGGAGGCGTTTCCTATCTGTCGGGGTATGTCGGCAAGGTACGTGAGGAAGAAGAAAATGCAATTTATTGCATAGCGGGCGATATGTTCAGAGGCTCGGTTATAGATTCTGAATTTCACGGTATTTCCACCATCGAAATCATGAATATGATTTCTCCCGACGTTGTGGCGATAGGCAATCATGAGACCGACTACGGACTTGCACATCTGCTTTTCGTTGAGAAATGTGCAAAGTTCCCGATCATCAATGCGAATTTACATATCAATACAAACGGCGCAAGACTGTTCAAGCCGTACCACATAATAGAGATTGGCGGCATGAAGATACTGTTTATCGGTATCATCACCGAGGAGGTGCTTTCGCAGACGAAGAGCGAGGGGCTTATCGGTTCGTTTGTCGATATAGAAGAGGCGGCAACCGAGGTAGGACGAATATGCAATACCTACAATGCACTTGACATTGACCTTACCGTTTTGCTCACGCACATCGGTTTTGAGGAGGATAAAAAGCTTGCGGCTCTTCTTGATAAAACGTGGGGTGTTGACCTTATCATCGGCGGTCATTCACACACTCTCCCAGAAGAGCCTGCAGTAGTAAACGGTATACCGATTGTGCAGGCAGGCACAGGCACCGACCAGATCGGACGCTTTGACATAGAAATTGATACCGAAAAGAACTGCATACACAGTTACAAATGGCAGATAGTGCCTATAGACGATGCACATTGTCCCAAGGACGAAAACATTGAAAAGATACTGCTTCACTACAAGGGACACACGGATAAGAAATACAGCCGCCTTGTAACAAGGCTTACAAAAAAGCTGACGCATCCGACGAGATACAGAGAAACCGAGCTTGGCAACCTGTTTTCGGATATTATACGTGACAGCTTAGGGCTTGACGTTATGCTGCTCGGCTCGGGAAGCATACGTAAGGAGGAGCTTGGACCTATCGTTCAGTACTCCGACCTTTCGGAATGTTTTCCGTATGACGACCCGATACATATGTTCAGGGTGACGGGCAAGCAGTTTAAGGAAATGATACGGTTTATGCTTCGTGACGAGGCGTTTAACGGCGAGCATACCGAGTTCTATCAGTTTTCGGACGGTCTTAAGGTGGTTTATAACAGACAAACGCATGATTTCAAAGAGTTTGCGTTTAACGGAACACCTATTGACGAGGTTGCCGAACTTAGGGTTGGAATGCAGGATTTCCACTTTAAGAATCTTGAAAGCTTTTTGAACATTCCGCTTGCCGAGGCGAAAAAGAACGGCAAGCCGAGAGTGGTTGCTACCTCCTGCAGAGAGATACTGGATGAGTATATGTCCGCAAAACAGAATCTTGACAGCAGGATATACGACAGACTGATCATTGAATAAAAAACAAATTTAAAATAATAAATAACAAAAGGAGAACCAATCATGAAAAAAACAAGCAGAATACTGGCGGTTATTATCGCGGTAATCACAATCACCTGCCTTATGGCAATAGCGACAAGCGCGGTGACGTATAATGTCGCAGTCGGGGGCACTGCGTCTCTTCCCAAGGGCCCCGAAAACGATTACGGTCCCGCTTTGAACGATTACACGTTAAGCGATCCAACACTTGCAAAAATAGTTGACCGTGACACAATTCAGTTTCTGAAGCCCGGTACACTTACAGTTACAAACCACTGGAATCTGTGGGACGGTCAGAATCCTATTCCCAGGAAGGGTACAATTACAAGAACTTACGAGATTAAGTACCCCACTCCCATTGAGGACACAACAATCAAGCTTGAGTCGGGCGAATTTTGCGGCGGCAGAGCTTTTCCTGAATTTTCCGTTGGCGCAAATAAATTGTACGAGGTAACAGAAGCGACTTTCTATAAGGAAATGGTCGATTACTATGTTGGTGACACACTTCCTCATTACAAAGCAGGCACTGTTGTCAATTATGTTCGTGTAACACTCAAGCCCAAAGTTGGTCAGTCTTTTGCGTTTGTTGGTCATGAGGACGGCAAAACGTACGAGAGCACCGTTTATACCGTCGAGTACGAGGGCAAGAAATACACACCTTATGTTAAAAACAGCTATGCAGAAAATGAACTTTGGGTATATCTTGATGTAACCTTCAGTGAAGGTGCATTTTACACAGTAAACGTCAAAGACCTTGATGCTCCGTATCACAACGGACCTCTTGACAAGGAAGTTACTGTTGACAGTGCACTTGAAGTTGTAAGCGTTAAGTACACAATGTTTAGTAAAGAGCTCGACGCTTTCAAAAAAGGCGACAACGTAGGAATTACCGTAAGACTAAGGTCAAAGGACGGCAAGAATACATTCAATCCGGAAGGACGTGCTTATTGGAAAGAACAAGGTGTTTACAGCATACAGACAAAGCTTATCAGTTCTACCGAGGTAGAATACACCTTCACATATAAGGTTGATGCTCTTCCCGAACAGTACGTAGATTTTGTTTATATCGCTCTTCCCGCCTATACTGTAGGTGACAAGCCGATGAACGTTGCGTTTGCAAATACAAAGGGTATTGTAATAAAAGAGGTTAAATGGGACGAGACCTTTGAAGTTTTTGAAAAAGACAAGACGTACGGACTTAATGTTATCATCAACGTAGACGACGACCACTTCTTTACAGACAAGTTTATTGTAAGCATCGACGGCAAGGAGACAGAGTTTGAGAAAAAGAGTTCCGGCGGCGTAAAGGACAAGTTTGAATCTTCTGCATACAGTATTCCCGCAAAGGTAACTCCTGTAACTGTCTTAAATGTGAACGGTAACACCGGTACGGACACTAATGTAAGCGACACCTATATAGGCGGCACAACAACGCCTGAATTCAACATAAATCTCAAGTATAACGAAAATGATATTACCGCAGAGCAGGGCGAAAAGGTAATCCTCGATTTTACGCACGATATGGATCTTATGCTTTGCAGCAATATTCATTATCAGTGGTATAAGGCTACCGGCAATATCTATGGCACGGGTGAGCCTGTTGAAGGCGGCGACAAAAAGCAACTTCAGGCGCACACCTATGAGGTTGGCACAGATTACTACTATTGTATTATGACCTGTGAATTTGACGGTTCAAAGTATACCTCTGACCATTCGGATTCTCCCGTTGTAAAGGTTACAGTTACGGAAAGCACTGCAAAGGACTTCTTCATTTATCCTGTAGGTAAGGTTGACGTAACCGTTACAAAGCCCACCGAGTTCTCTCTCAAGGTTGCGGCAGAGGGATATGGCAAGCAGGACGTTTTATACACATGGTTTGCGTGCGACAAGGACGGAAACGTTGATTTCAGCACCGACAGTTATAACGTTCTCAGCAACACCGATACACTTACCGTAAGCGGTATTCCGCTTGAAAAGGCAAATATTCCCCATTATTACAAGTGCATCGGTAATATCTACGGCGGAGAAAGCGAAGTTATCTTTACAGTAACGCTCATTCCCGAGACAATTCCTGAAGAAGAGATTCCCGAAGAAAAGTTTGAGCTCGTTGCAGACGGCGAGCAGGACGTAATTATTTATTCTTGGGAAGAAAAGGTTACTCTTAAAGCAAAAGTAACAAATACCGATAAGTATGCGGACTTCCAGTGGTTTACATGCGATAAGGACGGCAACACGATCGGTAACGGTATTCCTCTCAGCATGGGCGACAGCGTTACTGTAGGTCCTATTGCGCAGGACAAAATGATGGTTCCGCAGTATTACCGTTGTACCGCAATGGTAGGTAACACCGCAAAGTCGCTTGTTTTCTCTGTAATTCTTGCTCCTAGGGGCGTTGAAGAGGAATATGTATTCCCGTTCACCGACGTTTCCGAAAAGAGCTGGTACTACGAGAGCGTACTTAGTGCACACCGTGACGGACTTATCAACGGTAAGACCGAGACTAAGTTTATGCCAGAGGACAACATGACCGTTGCTGAGGCAATCAAGCTTGCGGTTTGTATGAACATTCTCTTTAATGGCGGCGACCCCAATACCGACATCAAGGTTGGTACACCCGTTTGGTACAGTACTTATATGGACTATGCAGTAAAGCATGGTATTATCGAAGAAGACCTCAGCGCCCGTGCAAATCAGGCAATTTCCCGTGCAGAGTATGTAACCATCTTCTGTGCGGCAATTCCTGCAAAGAATCTTGCGGCGAAAAACACAATTCCCGCAGGCTCTATTCCGGACGTAGAGGAAGACAAGAGCGACGTTGGCAATGCAATCTACACCTTCTACCGTGCAGGCATTATTGCAGGTGTAGACAAGGCAGGTACGTTTAACTTCTATGCTAATATCAAGCGTGCGGAGGTTGCGGCAGTTCTTGCAAGAATCACAAGCCCTTCACTCCGTGTAGGTGCTCCTGAAAACCTCGGCAAATAATATTAAGGAGGAACATATGTCTATTTTTGATAAGCTTAAGAAGACTGTAGGCGATGCTGCAAAGGGCGCAGCTTTGAATTTGGGAAACAAAAAAGAAACTTTCACCTTTGCAAAACTCCCTGAAAGCCTTGCAGAGCTTCAGACAACTCCCGAAGCTTCGCTTGACACGCCTTTCAAAGCAGCCGCACTTACCGTGTGTGCGCTTTGCGCATATGCGGCAGATAAAAACATCGGTATCGAGATGCTCAACTGGCTTAAAGGCCCAAAGCCTCTTACTCCGTTTGAGATTTCCTTTATTGATGACCGCCTCCGTGACGGCAAGACTTACGTTCCGTTTTCTTATTTCAAGGGAGCAACCCCCGAGAATGACTATACTCCGGATGAGCCATTCACCGTAACGGTTGAGAGCAATCCCTATTCTGACGACAACGAGGGATATATGAAGCTCTTTATCAAGAGTGGCGGTGCCGACAGTGCAAGAGAAGTTATTCTTCGACTCAAGGGCGACGGAAAGTGGTTACTCTGGGATCAGATGCTTCTCCCCGACATCCGTGTGCCTAAATCAGCAAATCCATGGGCGTAAAGGTAGCTGGATTTATAAAGCGGCTATGCAATTTCCTCTTGTGTATCTTGTTCAATATGCTATTGAATCTTGAATGGACGATACCGGCTTGGATATTGCTCGCACTGCATTTCATTTTAGGTGTACCCATTGTATGGTTCTGGGTAGCGCTTGCTGTATGGTTGCTGAGTGTGCTTCTGTGGACAGACATTTTCGGCAGACTTAACGCACTCGGCAACATACCCGACAAACCAAAGGAAAACAAAAATCCGTATTCATATAAAGAAGATAAATAATCTGTTTTAATTTAGAAAGGAGTTCATTATGGGACTTATTAAGGCTGGACTTGGTGCACTCGGCGGTACTCTCGCTGATCAGTGGAAAGAGTTTTTCTATTGCGAGGCACTTGACAGTGAAACTTTGATGGTAAAGGGACAAAAGCGTACAAGCGGCCGTTCCTCAAATACTAAAGGCGAAGACAACATTATTTCAAACGGATCGGGTATTGCAGTAGCAGACGGTCAGGCAATGGTCATCGTTGAGCAGGGCAAGATCGTTGAATTCTGCGCAGAGCCCGGCGAATTTACATACGATACCTCGACCGAGCCATCCATTTTCTGCGGCAACCTCGGCGACAGTATTAAAGAAACCTTCAAGACCGTGGGCAAGCGCTTTACCTACGGCGGCGATACAGGTAAGGATCAGCGCATTTATTACTTCAACACCAAGGAAATCGACGGAAACAAGTTCGGCACCAAAACGCCTATTCCTTTCCGTGTAGTTGTAAATGAAGCACTCGGCTTCAAGCTTTCCGTGGATATCCGTTGCAACGGTGAGTTCTCCTATATCATCACAAACCCTCTTCTCCTTTACACAAAGGTAATGGGTAACGTATCCGACAGATTTATGCGTACAGATATGGAGGACATCGTTCGCTCCGAGCTTCTCGACGCACTTCAGCCCGCATTCTCTGCAGTTGCGGCGACAGGTGTTGAGTATTACGAGATCCCCGGTCACTCCAGAGACGTAAAGAACGCTCTTGAAACCGAGCTTGCGGTTACGTGGGGAGAAAAACGCGGTATCTCCATTTATTCGCTCAATATCAATTCTCTTTCTATTCCCGAAGAGCAGAAGAAGAAGATCACCGAGTGGGAAGAGAATGCCATGACGCTCAATCCCAATGTCGCAGGTGCAAGACTTGTTGGCAGTCAGGCAGACTCAATGCGTATTGCTGCAGCGAATGAAGGCGGCGCAATGCAAGGCTTTATGGGCATGGGAATGGCAATGAACGCGGGCGGCATGAATGCACAGAACCTCTTTGCAATGGGACAGCAACAGCAGGCTCAAGCGTATGCACAGCAGATGGTTGATGCTACTACGCAAAGAATGCATGAAGTTGCCGCTTCGACACCGACAGGCTGGAAGTGTTCTTGCGGCGCAACTGCAACGGGCAAATTCTGCCCCGAGTGCGGAGCAAAGAAGCCTGTAGAAGACGGCTGGACCTGTGCATGCGGCGCAGTAAATAAGGGCAAATTCTGTCAGGAATGCGGAGCAAAGAAGCCCGCAGGCGCACCGCAGTATAAGTGTGATAAGTGCGGCTGGGAGCCTGAGGCCGGTGCTACACCTCCCAAGTTCTGCCCCGAATGCGGCGATAAGTTTGATAATGACGATATTGTATAACATAAAATTGTCAAATATATAAAAATTAAAAAACAAAAATAAAAAACAAATTTTAATATTTCAAGGAGAAAAATCATGAAAAAATTATTATCAATCGTTTTGGCAATGTTAATGGCAGTTTGCGTATTTAGCGCATGTGGTTCTAAGGATGGCGCTGAGGGCGGCGAAAAGGCATCCGCAGCAAAAGACGAAACTTATTCTACCGGCGCTTTCAGTGTTACCGTTCCCGGTGGCTGGAAGGCTTTCCCTGTGGCAGATGTATTTGCAGAAGAAGAAAATGCTATTAAAGATACTTGTCTTCAGATCTGCAAGGGCGGTCAGAATGAATTTGACCTTTTCTCAAAGCCCTATATACAGATTGATTATTACGGTCCCGGAAGTTCTTTGATGACTCCTTCCAAGGATTGGTACGATGAAGCAGAAGATATTGCTCCCATAACTGCCGGTAATTACACTTGGACCGGCTTTACTGCTGAAGTTTTGGATAACACCGTCGCATTTCTTTGGACGGCAGAAGGAGAGCATCAGTATCAGGCATCTGTATATCTTGATGCAGCCGACGAATCTATTACTATTGATGACGAGGGATTCCTCAAGATTCTTGGAAGCGTTAACCCCTAAGTTTTGAGAAAACAGTTGTTCTTAAAAAATATATTTTGAAGGCGGTAGACTTATCGTAACGTTTACCGTAACTAAAAAATAAAACTAAAGCAAGGTGGTATCGCCTTTGTCGGTACCGCCTTGTAAATCAAAAGATTAGGAGTTATTATGAAAAGAATCTTATCACTTGTTTTTGCAGCAATGTTGTGCTTTGCTATGGTAAGCATGGTTTTTGCGGCAGAGCTGCCGTTTACCGATGTGGCAACAAGCGCATGGTATTATAATGATGTTAAAACTGCATACGAGGACAAGCTTATAAACGGTAAGACCGAAACGACTTTTGCACCCGACCTCAACATTACTTATGTTGAAGCTATCAAGCTTGCGGCTTGTATGAATCAGCTTTATAATGAGGGTGAAGTAACACTTACCGTAGGTAATCCTTGGTATGCGCCTTACGTTGAGTATTGTATCGATGAGGGGATTATTGCAAAGAACCACGGTCTGGACCTGGGTGCTCCCGCAACCAGAGAGGGATATATGGAAATTTTTGCAAATGCTCTCCCTGACAAAGCACTTGAAGAAGTTAACTATGTTCCCGACGGCTCTATTCCCGATGTTCCCGATAACGAGGCTATTTACAAGCTTTACAGAGCGGGTATCGTTGGCGGCGTGGATGCAAAGAGAAATTGTAATCCCAAGGCTAACATTAAGAGAAGCGAGGTTGCTGCTGTTCTTACCCGTATGATGAACGAGGAAAAGCGTATTGAAGTTATAATGCCCGGATATGAAAAGCCTGAGGAAACTGCACCTCTTGCAATTAAGACTCAGCCTGCAGCTGTTACGGTAAACGTAGGCGAAACAGCCGAACTTAAAGTTGAAGTTGAAGGCGGAAAAGCGCCTTACACATATCAGTGGCAGAAGACTGTTACAATTACAAAATCGGTTACATCCGATTTTGTGGATGAAGAAGGTAAATATGAAGGTGCAAAAACTGATACGTTTAAAATAACGTTGGCATCAGCCGGCTCAATCAAAGCCATATCCTGTAAGATTACCGATGCAGACGGTGCATCTGTAACAACAGAAAACGTTGAAGTCACCTTTAATGAAAAATCCACCGGCGGCATAAAGGATAAATTTGAGCAGGGCGAATCCGAAGAACTTAAAAACGAAGACTTCCTTATGTATGTTGAGGATGTATTTTACATTACCGGCAGAAATGCTGTGGTTGCAACGGGCAGAGTTATAAAAGGCAAACTGAACACGGGCGATACCATCAAGATTATTTCTGCAGACGGTACAGAGAAAACAACTACAGTTGCAGGAATTGAGATGTTCAATAAATTTTTAGACAGTGCCGAAAAAGGTGACAATATCGGTTTGCAATTCGGCACTGAAATCGAAAAGACTATGGTAGCACGCGGCGACTCTGTTGTAAATGCCAAGACAACGCATACCGTAACAAATGCTCTTACAGGTACCCTTAAGCTTTTGGACACGGCAGAGGGCGGCAGAGCCACAGCTGTTTCTGACGGTTATGCACCTCAGTTCAAGAGAAACGGTCACGATTTCACAGGAAAGATCACCGGCATCGGCACTATGAATCCCGGTGAAACAAAGGAAAATGTTGTTGTAACATTTACAAACTTTAACGGTGTGTTCTACTTGGGTCAGGAGCTTACCGTTATGGAAGGCGGCAGAACTTTAGGAACGTTTACCGTTTATTCCTTAAAGGCTGAAGAGTTTCCTCTTTCGGTAACGGTCAGTGCAACGGAAAAGTCCTATGATGCGGAAACTTACAAATCCTCCGCAAAGCTTAAAGCAACCGTTACAGGCGGCAAAGAGCCATACACATATCAGTGGCAGAAGGCATCGACGATTCATGGTAGAGGCGGATATAGCTGGGTTGGTGTGACCGACGGTGCTACCGGTTCTAAATACACAGAACTTTTCAGCGGTTCTAAAACGGCATCTCTTACCGTCATAACACATACAACCTATATCGTATACCGTTGTGTTGTAACCGATGCAACCGGTCAAACCGTAACGTCTGACTACGTTTTAATTGCAGAGGAAGGCTCGGGTAAGAACGATCTCAAGGAGGAGCTGGTTGCCGAGGTAACTGCAATGGTAAACCCCGCCAAGGACAACAAGGTGTTCTACAAGGCAAGCGTATACTATGGCTCAGGCAATTATACCTATGAGTGGCAGGATTCAACAAACGGTGTTGATAATTGGAAAAAGACAGGTAACGAAGCTACACTCGAAAGGGATTCAAGAAGCCATCCTTACGTTCGCTGCAAGATAACCGATGCAAAAACAGGTGAGGTTGTTTATACGCCTATTATTAAAAACAACACTATTGCTATGTTCGGTCCGTTCTCCATGGTAAGATCCGACAACTTGAAGAAAGCCTATGTTTACTCCGAAGACATTGATAAGAAAGAACCTTACGGAGAGGTTATGTATACAAGCAAGAGCTATGAGCTGATTGCTGTGCCCGTCGGCGGTACTGCGCCCTACACATATCAGTGGTCATATGCGAAAAAGGATTCAGATACCTTTGAGGTGTTCGGCACTAATCAGAGTACTATAAAGCTCACACCTTCTGAAGATACAAGCAAGTTCAGATGCGTTATCACAGATGCAAACGGAAAGACAGTAACAAGCGAAGTGTTTAATGTAATGATTATTATGGACCTTAGCGGCAACTAATTTTATATTTAAACACAACGGTGCCGAAAAAAAGGCACCGTTGTGTTTAAATGTTGCAGGGAAGAATGTTCATAATGTTCATTGATAGGAGATATTACATGAAGAAGATATTATTAACGTTTTTGATGGTAATACTACTTAGTCTTACCGTCTTTGCCGGATGGGATGATGAGGTTGCCGTAGTTAACGAAAATGACAGCACCTTCAGCATTCTTGACGGGGACATGTTTGTAGTTGACTTTCTAAAAGCGGCAACCGCCGAAAGCGGCAGTAAAGACGATGTAAAACTCAATTACACATTCACGCTTGATGCTGATGTTGTAAAGGCAAAATATGATGAAATTCAGGGCGAATACAACCATCTCGATGAAGGCGACAACGGCAAAGTTAAGTTTAATGTGTCGTTTACTGTTTACACAGCCGGTGAGTATAATTATCAGGTCTTTGTAAGCTCTACTTATGCATACAGTGATGTTGACCTTTCAGGCAATGCCAATGCCGATTATCTGAATTTTGTGTATGAAATGGACGAGAATCCCTTTGTCACCGTGTCAAAGAACGGCTCTGTACTCACGGTTAATATTAATGCAACAGTAAAGGAAATCGCCGATTATATTGCAACCGCAGAGGATTATGACGGCGGCGATATAACAGGCATTACTTTTGGCTTTAATGTCAGCGGAACAAAGCACAAAATACCTTATTCTGGTGCAACGTATGAAAACGAAAAAATGTGGGAGCCTTTTAAAGGTGTGAATGTTTCCATTGACGATGCGCATACAAGAGAAGCAGAGATAGGCTTTGGACTTAACGGCGAGTATCAGGAACATCTTCAGGAAGTTTCGCTCACAACTCCCATTACCATTGTTGACCATGCACCTTATCTCGACTATGAGGCAGGAACCTTTGACGAGAGATACTACACTCCCGTATCGGCTTCTTATACGTGGTTATATGAGATATATCATGGGGACTCTATTCAGGGAGAGTATACCACTACCAATCCCACCTTCCGCCTTGAAGATCTTATCACCGAGGAAAACAGTGATTTTATAGAGGGACTTGTCGGTGCAGGCTGGGATAGCAGCATAAACTTAAGAGCATCTGCTACATTCACTTATGCCGATGGTGTTGTTTCTACTATGGAAGAAATGCACGGACCTTTTGAGATGCTGATGGTTGCACCTCCGTGTATTCATTCTTGCACGGTTTGCGGTCTTTGCACTGTAAAAGACTACGTTACATCGTGTAACATGAACATGGACACGTGGTTTGAACGCAAGTGTATTTGCGAAACGCCGAATGCTATTGAAATTGAGATTGAAGCCATAGCCGAGGAAGATATTGTTGTCGGAGAAGACAGTGTTACCGAGACACCTGTCACGGTTAAAATAGACAAGGTTGGTTTCGATTCTGCTATGGACACGCCTATTATAAAGAAACTTGCAAAGTCTATTGACCTTGATAAAACCGCACTTGTTCTGGATATCCGTATTTACAACGAGTATGAAGAGCCCTATAAGCTTAATCAGTATGCAGAGGGAGAGTCGCTTACTATCACTGTAAATGTCGGCACAGAGAATGCGGCGGCAGTTGCGGCAGGCACACTTGTGCTTTACCATGTTACCGATGACGGTACAGCAGAGGTTATTGATGCTACTGCAGATACTGTAAACGGAACCATTACATTTACGTCGGGCAGTTTCAGCTTCTACGCTCTCGGCGAACCCGTAGAAGAAGAGCCTGAAGAACCTGCAGCAGAAGATATCAATGGCGACGGAAGTGTAACAGTTGCTGACGTATTGCTTGTTCTCAAAGCGGTTTTGAACGGAAGCCGTCTTGAAAACGGTGATATGAACGGTGACGGTGCTTTGTCACTGATAGATGTACTTCGTGTGCTGAAGGTAGCAGTTGCTTAATAAATACCATAGCTTAAATCAGAAATAAGCAAAAGCACCACACGGTATATACCGTGTGGTGCTTTCTCTTCCGCTTGAAGCGTCGGTCATAAAAACAGTATTTTCATAAAACCCCTATGAACAACGCCCTTATGCGGGTGTTTTTTTAAGCTTCATTTTTGCTCAGCAGATATACTGCACCGAGAATGAGGATAATGCCTATAATGGATGCAACACTCATTGCTTCATTAAACAGTACCACGCTGAAAATCGTGGCGGCCATTGGTTCAACAATGCTGAGTGCCGAGGCTGTTCCGGCAGGGAGGTTTTTTAGCGCAATTGTATAAAGCAGATATGGCAATATACAGGTGAAAATGCCAAGCGCTATGATAAGCGGCAAGGTCACAGCAGGAGATGCCGCGATGTTTCCTGCGATAGTTTGCGGCTTGCATGTGAAGAATGAGATAACGGTAGAAAATAAAAAGCAATACATAGTAGCAGAAAGTGGATTTCCGCCACGTCGCATTTCAATTTTAGTAAAGATATTGTAAGCGCTGTACGAAATTCCGGATAAAAAGCCGATGGCAATTCCAAAAATATCAAATTTAAGACCGCCGATTATACCGGATACAAGACCGCATCCGACTATCATGCATAAAACCGATATTGTTTTTAATGGTGTAAGCTTTTCTCCGAGGAATGCCACAGAGAATATCATGACAAGTACCGGTGCTGTGTACATGAGCACCACTGCAGTTGATACAGATGTTGCCTGCATTGAGAAATAGTAGCAGCTTGCCGTGCCGAAAAAAGCAAGACCGGAGAAGGCAAACATGACTATGTCTTTTAGCTTTACCTTAAGCAGCTTTCTGTCGTGCACCAATGCAAAAATCAGCATTGAGATAAACGATACCACGCTTCTGAAAAAAGTCATTTGCAAAGAGGTAAAACCGTATGGAGCAAGGAACTCAACAAAAATGCCGGATGTGCCCCATAGAATACCTGCAAGAATGATAAAAATAAATGATCGCTGTTTCATGTGCTGTCCTCTTTTTAAGTGTCTATATGGCATTATACTAAAAAGATTGGCTTTTGTAAATAAGAAATTTATTGCTCCAAGCTAAAGCATATGATATAATTTTTATATAAAACTTTGGAGAGGTAATATGTTCAGAGAATTAGTTAGAAAGAATAAGCAATTGACAGTTGAAGAATGTATATCTGTGCTGAAAAGTGAAACACGTGGGGTACTGTCCGTGCTTGGTGACGGTGATTATCCATACGGAATGCCAATGAATCATTTTTTTGCCGATGACGGAAATATATATTTTCATTGCGGTAAATTTGGTCATCGCCTTGATGCCATCAAAAAGCATGATAAAGTTTCATTTTGCGCGTATGACGGTGGATATCGCAAAGATGGTGAGTGGGCGTTGAATGTCAGAAGCGTCATTGTATTTGGCAGAATGGAAATCATTGATGATATAGCTCAGATAGTCGATATCACAACAAAGCTTTGTTATAAATTCACCACTGACGAAGAATACATAAAAAAAGAGATAGAAGAGAATGCTTCAAAAACTCTATTACTGAAGCTTGTGCCTGAGCACATTTGCGGCAAGAAGGTACTTGAAGCATGATTAATAGAGCCATTCCAAAATATAGTTTTGAGCTTCCGGATGTTGAATATAGTATCTCCGACGAAAAGCTTGTTGAACTTCGGGAAAATAATATCATCTTTGCTCCAATGTATTTTTTACAGGGAATCTTGTGTGCGGTTGATAAATGTTATATGCGTGAATCTGTGGCAGAGAAGATAATTAATGTATCAAAAAAACTTCCTGACGGAATGAAGCTGAAGATTTTTGATGCATGGCGCCCATTTGAGGTGCAGCTTTGCCTGTATAACGATTACAGAAAACAGGTTGCGCTTGCGCACAAAAGTGCAACTGAGGACGAAATAGACATTCTTACTCAGCAGTTTGTTTCTTTGCCGAAGAAAGATGCACGTCTTGCACCTGTTCATTCTACAGGCGGCGCTGTTGACTTGACAATAGTCACGCACAACGGCACAGAGCTTGATATGGGCACTTCATTTGATGATTTTACCGAACGGGCAAGCACTACATATTTTGAAAAATCAGGACGCAATATTTGTGTGCGTGATAACCGTCGATTGCTGTATAATCTCATGATAAATGAGGGCTTTACCAACCTTCCTACAGAGTGGTGGCATTTTGATTACGGCGATAAATTCTGGGCGCATTATAAAAAAGAAAAGGCGATTTATCAAGGTGTATTTGAGATTTAATATTTAGTATTCAACATCCGAAAAATACAAAATTCGCCTAAAGCTACATTTACAAAACAGAGTATTTGTTATATTCTTATATCATAAATATACCAATGGGGGAAGTCTTGATGAGAAAACAATCCTATGTTTTTTTGATAGTAGCCGTTATATGTATGTGCATTGCATTTTCATTTGCGGCATTTGCCTCTGATAATGTTGTATATCTCAGTGCAGCAGAAGGCAGTGACAGTTACAATGGCTCAATGGGGGCACCTTTTAAGACGCTTAAAACTGCAATAGAAGCTGTAAAAGACGGCGGTACTATCGTTATCACTGATAAATATACAGTGACCGAGCGCGATAGAGTGATTTCTGATATTCCTCGCTTTGTCGAACCGGAGCACGGCGGCAAGATAACCGTTACCGCACTTGCGCCGGAATATGATTATCGTAAAGACGGCGCTTGTATATATTTTCCGGAGACATACGGATATGATATGAGCGGTGATGTCCGCTTTGAAAATATCGTGTTTTACAGCGATGCAACTCCCATATATCTTGCCGGCAACTTCAATGCAATGGAGTTCGGCGAGGGATTTGACTGTGAGAATACACAGGGACAGGCGAAAAAGCTTTATGTCATTGGTGGATATCATTCTCCCGTAAGCACGGACTTGCCGTCTGATAAGGACGTAAACATAACTATTGACAATGGCAAGTTTCACCGAGTGATTTGCTTCGGCCATCAAAAAGGAGCAGGTACATATACATTTACAGGAACGGCTAATGTTACTGTAAACAATGCGCGCATTGACCGTTTGTACGGTGCCGCAACCACAAATCACTATAGCGGAAATCTCAATCTTATTGTAAACGGCGGTGCTTTTTCTGAGATATACCTTGGCGGAGACGCTACTCGCCGTTTGAACGGAAACGCACATGTTGAGCTAAATGCCGGAAACATTGTGTCAACACTTTACATTAACAATGTTCTCGGTAATACCGATATCACGCTCGATGCTCTTACGGTAAAAGCAATAAAGGTTACATATGGCAATGATACAATAAAGACACAGGCATACGGAAAACAGATTCTTCTCAGATATAATTCCATTGTTCATTCTGCGGCGTTTGTGGAGTCAATTGAGGGGCTGACAGCTACCGAGCGCTTTGGCGTAGTATATGTTTCTCAAGGCGGAAAAGGCAACGGTATGAGTGAAGCTACTCCTATGGGCGACCTTTCCGCGGCGGTTTCACTGCTTGCAAACGGCGGCGGTGATATTGTAATTGTCGGCGAATATACGGCGGATAATTTTACAGAGCCGACACATACTCAGCCTGTCAATTATTTTGGCGGCACCGTTAACCTTAGCGGCACTTTTACGGCCGGTGGCGAAGTTATTTTTGATGCCGTCACGCTCGCTGGCAGTGCTACAGTTTGCGGTTCTTCGGTATCGTTTACCGAGAATGTAAAAATCAACGGTGCTATTAGTGTAAATGGAGATACCATTTCTATTAAAGGCGGCGAATTCAGCACTGTCAGCGGTAAGGATATAAGCCTTATTGATACAACCGTTAAAAATGTATCTGTTCTCGGCGATAATATGCTAGTTGACGGTGCTGATATCGGCGCAATCAAGGTCGGCCAGACCGATAGCTTTGTTCTCCGTCTTGTGGATGGAAAAATCGGTAATGTCACTATCGAAAACTGTAAAAATTCCGAGCTTGTTGCAAGCCCGGTGGCAGATGCCGCACTCGTTGCAAAACTCACACCGTTTTTTACAAAGGTTAAAAGTGAGAATGTAGTATTTGTTTCCGGCGACGGAGAGGGAAGCGGCGTTTCTCCGGATTATGCTGTTTCAAATCTTGCTGATGCTTTTTCATCTCTTCCAAATGGAGGAACGGTCGTTGTTTGCGGTCCTGTTACCGTAAACAATACATATACACCCGTATCCGATGCACAATACACTCTTACATCTGTATATGACGGTGTTGATTACCGCAAGACTAACGGCGCACATATCTTGTTTGAGGGAAATCTTTTCTTGTTCTGTGATACTGTGATAGACGGTATAGATATTCTTTCGGGAAAAAACGCAACCTATATTGTTTTCAACGGTTATAAGGGTGTTATTGGCGCAGATATAGGATGCACACTTGAGCCGAATGTTACAACATATGTATGCATCGTCAGTGGCACAAGACATAATAATTACGAATTGAATAAAGCCGACCTTACTATTAACGGCGGTAAATGGTATCATGTCTACGGCGCAAGTACCGCTGCTGCAAATTTTCCTAACATGACAACTGCACTCACTATAAACGGCGGAGAGTTTATGGGCAGAGTTTGCGTTATGGGTGCAGGCAACCAAACCGGAAAAGGAACACTTACCATTAATAGCGGCACATTTTATGGCGGCGTATACGGCGTTGCTGCACTTGCTACAGAAACGTTTGACGGCAGCCTTGATATAGTTGTAAACGGTGGAACATTCTATGGCAAAATGCGTGTTGCCACCCGCTATGATACAACAGTGAACGGTGAGTATAACGTCACCGTAAATGGAGGAGACTTTACACATCTGACAGATATTGTTGGCGGTGAAAAGTTCGGCGGCAATCTCAAATCAACTCTCACTGCGGGCAACGGTTTCAACCTTGGTGCGGCGCAGAGCGGCACATTCACATATACAAATCCCATCCGCAAGGCGGCAGACCCGCGTATCGCACTTGTTGACGGTATGTATTTCTATATGTATACATCTTCTTCAACTCTCAGCATGTACAAGGCTGCAAACGTTGCCGACCTTGCATACTCACTCGGTGAGCAGATTTTTGATGCAACCAAGGCATATGATGCACTCGGAAGCCGTGTGCATTGCATCTGGCCGTCGAAGCTTGAATACTTCCCGGCAGAAGCATTTGGCGCAGAATATGAGGGATGGTATCTCTTCTTCTCAACATTCAGCCGCGAGCTTGACGAGCTTCCCAGCACTGCAACCGACGGCAAAAGCCGCCGTAGTTATGTGCTTAAATGCACAACAAATGACCTGCAGGGTGATTGGGTAAATCCCATCACAGGAGAAAAGGGAATACCGGAGAAGTTTGTAAGCGATACTCACGATTGGGTAAACAATGTCGACTGGTGCGCAGGTGAAACGGCACTTCGCTACAAGGGCGAGTATTACACTCTCTGGATAGAGCAGCGCGACAGAAATACCGAGAACTTCAGACAGGTTATGTATCTCTCCAAGATGAAGAATCCCTGGACTGCTACAGGTGAAGTTCTTGAACTCGTTGCTCCTGAATACGATTGGGAGCGAGGCGGTTATGGCTATGCCGAGAATGAAAAGAAGTGGTATCCTGCCGTTATTGAGGGCATTACACCGATAGTCAGTGATAACGATGAACTGTTTGTTGTATATGCTTGTAGTGGTTATTGGACAACCGAGTACAAGCTTGGTCAGATGACATATCTCGGCGGCAATTTGCTTGATGCGTCAAGCTGGCAAAAGGCACCTACTTCAATATTCTATAAGAATGCTGAGGTCAACGGCGTCGGCGGCCCCTCGATTTGCACAACTCCCGATGGCAAGCAAAGATATATCATGTATCACGGCTATCTTGGCAAGGATACAAGCACCGGCAGATATGCATTTATGGAGCCGTACTCGGTAGATAAAACCGGTGTTACTATCGGTGTGGATAATCACCCGTCACCGCTTTCTACAGTGTTTACAATGCCGCTTAATACAATGCCGCTTGGATTTAAGATTTCCGGATTTGATAATATAGGTGGTACAAGAGTAACTCTTACTATCGGCAAGAATGTCGGTCATGTAAATAACGTGGCAAAGGTGCTTGATGCATCTCCTGTTATAAAGAATAGCCGAACAATGCTTCCCGTGAGATTTGTTGCTGAAGCTTTCGGTGCAACTGTTGGTTGGAACGGTGCAACAAGTACCGCAACTCTTACCGGTGCAGACGGAAGCGTGGTCAGCATTACTATTGGTGCTACAAATGCGCTTGTAAACGGAAAAGAAGTTCCACTTGATTCGCCGGCATATATCGACCCCGCAAGCAATCGTACATATTTACCTGTGCGTGCAGTTGCAGAAGCACTTGGTGCAACCGTATTCTGGAACGGCGACATTGGTATGGCAATGCTCACAAAATAACAAAAACCGCCCATCGGGCGGTTTTTTATTTTATTATTAATTTTACTTAAAGTATATGGAAAATACCTTGTGGTTAAGGTATAATTAATATAAAGGGGGATGAACTGCTATGAAAAGAATAATAATTACGGCAATGGTTTTAATGCTTGTTCTGGCATCTTGTGATTGCAAAAGCGAACCGCAAAAAGTAACTGATGCACCGTATATATTCACAATAGGCGGTGAGCTTCCCGAAATCGGAGAGTTTTCAGGAAAGCAAAAGCAGCAACGCTTTTATGATGTGTACACTCCCGATTTTATTCCGAGTGATGAATACGGAGCGATAATCCCATATATAGGCAGTTATAAAACGTATTTTACCGATGGAGAGAATCCGATAGGTGAAGAATATGCAGCATATGGATTTTGTACGCTTGATGGCAGAATAGTTATGGATGCATCAAATATAAACCATTTTATATCCTACCGTGAGACAGATGACGGATTCGGATATTATACCCTGTCAAGAAGTATCGCTCAAAGAGAAGATGCCCCCGATGAGTATTATGCAGAAGAGACTCTGATAATCCCGGGTAGCGGCGAGTGGTGTCTCACACTTGGGCCAAACTCATGGGCGACCGCTTTGGGAGGCGGAGTGATCTCTGTTTCGGTTTATTCTGTCGAAGATGGCTCGGAGAAGTGCGAGCTATATAATTACAGCGGCGAGAAGATATGTGAAATAGAGGGCGTCAGCGGCCTTGGGCTTTATTCACAGGGGCTTATCGGTACAACGACCTGGACCGAAAGCGGATCCGTATCATATTATATAGACATTGACGGTAATGAGGTACTCGGTCCATACGAAAGTGTCGGAGATTTCACAGAGCACGGCGTGGCTTGCGTTACAGATCATAGCGGCGGGAGCTATCTTATAGACACAAACGGCAATCGTCTCACAGATAAAAACTATCAGCACATAAACCTGAACAAAAGCTGGAGTAACAATACAAAAGTTTTTATCGCGCGCTATCTGAATCGCGAAAAGGAACGCGATGTTTATGACACTCGCGGAAACTATCTTGGTAGCATTGATGGTGCTGACAGTGTTTCGATATATCTGCCGCGGGAGGATGAGATAGTATACTGCTGTACCGATACTTTGAATAATTCAACTTGGAAGCGTTTTTCAGATAATACAGAGTTTAAAAGTCTTGATTTTGATGTTTCGCCAAATGAAACGATAGGCTGTGACAATCTGTTTTTGTATAAAGAAAAGTCAAGTGAAAAAGCGATCTTCTTTGATTCATACGGCGAGACGGTGGCGGTTATTGAAGATTACGGCAGTTTTATGGAGGTTTCACAGGATAACAGATTCATTACATACAATCCGTCAGATCGCGAGAGCATCTGTATATATGATACTGTTGCAAACGAGGTTATATATACTGTTCAAACCGGTGATAGTGGCTATGCGTCATTTTTTGGCAAAGATGACAGATATGTTATCATATATATGTATAGCATTGATTATTCAACTCATCTGGCAACCGGTCACAAGGTTTGCCTCTACGATACCACCGCAAAGAAAATGCTGTTTGAGAACTGTGAACAGATAATGCACTATAATTTTGACGGCGAGGACTATTTCAGCGTTTGCACTCAGAATACATCTGCTGTATATGACAGCGATATGAATATCGTTCTCAGGCTTTATAACGAGGAATAAGGAGGAATACTATGAAAAAGATATTGATATTAATGGCTTTTATAATGCTTGTATGCATTTGTGGCTGTACAGAAAAAGCTTCGGATGAGACAACTCAGCCGCAGCAATTTGATTTCACCTTGGACAATTATCCAAAGATGGGCGGCAGTCTTGCAAATCTGCCGCTTGGAGAGGCTGTCACTGCAACCGTACTTGGCATTGATCGCGAAAAAGCGGCTTCAATGATTACCTTTGAAGGCTCGACAACAGATAATTATGAAGCACTTGTTGACGGTACATTTGATATTATTCTTGCATACGAGATGGGTGATGATGCCAAGGCATACTGCAAAGAAAAGGGTGTAGAGCTTGAAATGACAGCCATTGGAGCAGATGCACTTGTGTTTATATGCAGCCTTGAAAATGAAGTTAAGAACCTTACTCAAACACAAATAGAAGAGATATACAAGGGTAATATCACAAACTGGAGCGAGGTCGGTGGCACCGATCACGATATTATTCCGTATCAGCGCAATAAAGACAGCGGCAGTCAAACGCTGTTTGACAAACTTGTCAATCTCGGCGACGAGCTTATGGAGGCGCCTAATGATATTAAGATAGGATCGATGATAGGCTTGCTAACGGCTGTCGCCGATTATGAAAACTCCGCAGATGCGCTCGGTTATACGGTTTATTATTATCTCACTAACATGGAGGATGATAAACTTGATACAAGCAAATTGCTCTCTGTTGATGGAATAGCTCCTACGAATGAGAGTATTGCAAGTGGCGAGTATCCTTATGTCAATGACTTCTATGTTGTAATACGCAAGGATGCAGCGGCCGATAGCCCGGAGAGGATTTTATATAACTGGATAATCTCCGAGCAGGGCAAGGAGCTTGCAAGAAGAGAAAACTATGTTGTTAAATAAAAAAAGACTATGAAAAATAATAAACTTTTCCTGTGTCTGCTTTTGACAATTGCTTTGCTCACGGTAACTGCAAGTGCTGACATGGGACCCAAGCCCTCTGTCAATGTCACATTAGACGGCACAGATGAAATATGCTATGGTACATTGCTTTCCACAACTGACTCATACGGGCCTCACTCTGCATGGAATGGCGAAGCTGACGAAGCACAGCATGCCGAGAATAAAGTGCAACCATATTATTCGCTTGACTATAATGTGTGGAACGCATTTGTAAAATACGAGGATGCCGATGGTTATTATTTTTTGCAACAGGCGTGGATACTTGACGAAGAAAACAGCTTCACATGGAAATATCTGCCGCCAGACCCATTCAAAATTCTGCTTTACTTTCCTGAAAGCGATACATATTATAGCAGTGAAGTGCTTGAACGCTATGCTTTTGACAGTTATTATACCGTGAGAGTGGGAAATGGTGCGTTGTCAGTAAAGAAGAGCTATAATTATGCGGCGGAGTTTTTTACCTTGGCAATACGCATCTTGCTTACGATCAGTATTGAAATAGGTATAGCCTTGCTTTTCTTCAAACGAGAAAAAGCAAACACACTTAAATTTATCGCAAAGGTAAATATAACAACTCAGATTTTGTTAAACCTTGTGCTTAATCTTATCAGCTTCAAGGGCGGACTTCTTGCATTTTTGTTCTGCTATTTTATTTTGGAAATTGCAGTTTGGTTGACAGAGACGATGCTTTATCTGAAGTATGAAAAACACGCACCGAAAAACAAGCTTGTGCTTTATGCATTCATTGCAAATGCTGCATCATTTATCGCAGGATACTGTTTTGCGCTGATTATGCCAGAAGTTTTTTAAATTAAATATAGCCGCACAATGTAAAGTGTGCGGCTATATTTGTATTGTTTTTTAAAAATACATAAGGTATAATGTTAAAAAATCCGATAACAAGGAGAAAAACAATGACCGAAAAATTCAAGAACCCAATACTTCCGGCAGGTGCAGACCCGTTTGTAACATTTTGGAATGGGAAGTATTATTATTCTTACTCAGTAAAAGATGGCTGTGTCGCTGTATGTGAGGCGGATAACATTCATCATATTCATCAGAATGGCAGATGCGTTTGGCTCCCCGAAGAAGGAAAAGAGTATTCAAAGCATCTTTGGGCACCGGAAATTCACGAGATAAACGGCGAGTGGTATCTTCATGTTGCGTGTGATGACGGTGACATGACAAAGCATCGCATGTTTGTTCTCAAATCCAAGAATGGCAGACCCGACGGCGATTATGAAATGGTCGGCAAGATTACAGACTCCACCGATTGCCTCGCAATCGACGGTACCGTGCTTAAAAAAGGCGATGATCTTTATTATGTATGGTCAGGCTGGGAAGAAGGCGCAACTGCGTTTATCCCTCATGACCAGTGTATCTTTATTGCAAAGATGAAATCCCCCACCGAGATTGAGGGCAAGCGTGTACTTCTTTCAAGACCCGATTACGATTGGGAAAAGCATGGTAGCGGACCTGCAGGCAACGGCAGAATACATCCTTGCGTAAATGAAGGACCTCAGATTCTTTACAAAGATGGAACTATCCATATTGTTTATTCTGCATCTCACAGCCGCACACGTCATTACTGCCTTGGTATTCTTACATACCGCGGCGGCGATATTATGGATCCTAAAAACTGGATAAAGAGTAACCACCCCGTATTCTCCGAAAACGAGGGAGCACACGGTACAGGTCATTGCTCTTTTGTGAAAGCGCTTGACGGTACTGACTTTATCGTTTATCATGCTATGCTTGGTGTAGAGGGCGGTTGGTCAACCAGAGGTGTACGCGCACAACCTTTCACATGGGACGGTGATATGCCCGTGTTCGGCAAAGCTGCAACCCCCGAAGATGAAATCGAGATCTCTATATAAACAAAAAACCACCTATGGGTGGTTTTTGTTATGTGAATTTTTAGGTATTGTTATTGTTTTTTTATTTAATTTAATATATAATATTTTATTATACATTTATCAGCGAAAGGAATTCATTTAAATGTCAGAAAAAATCAAGAATGAAAAAGGCGGAATATCCGTCGAAACAGAACATATATTCCCCATAATCAAGCGTTGGCTTTATTCGGATAAGGAGATTTTTCTCCGCGAGATTGTGTCAAATGCTTCCGATGCTATAACAAAGCTTCAGCGACTTATCTCACTTGGTGAGGTTCGCGACCTTGAATTTGATGGTAAGATTACCGTCAGCGTCAGTAAAAAAGCGCGTACCATTACCGTTTCTGATAACGGTCTTGGTATGGATGCCGATGAAGTTAAAAAGTATATCGGCAATATTGCACTTTCCGGCGCGCTTGAGTTTATTCAGAAATATGAGGGCGAGAGCGAGGGTGCGACAGACGGTATAATCGGTCACTTCGGTCTCGGATTCTATTCTGCATTTATGGTTGCAGATAAGGTTGATGTTATCAGCCGTTCATACCGCGGCGGCGATGCCGTGAAGTGGGAATGCAATGATGAGGGCTCATATGAGATGACAACGCCCTATGATAAAGAAGACCGTGGAACAGATATCGTTATGCATATCAACGGCGAGGGTGAAGAGTATCTCGATGCATTCAAACTTAAGGGTGTGCTTGAAAAATATTGCTCATTCATGCCTATCGAGATTTACTTTGTAGACGAGGACGCCGAGGTAAAAGAGGGCGAAGAAAAAGAAGAGGAAAAGCCCATCAATGACACACTTCCGCTCTGGCAGAAGAATCCGTCTGAGTGTACAGATGAAGAGTATAAAGCTTTTTATCATAAAGTATTCGGCGATTTTAACGATCCTCTTTTCTGGTTGCATATCAAAGCAGATTATCCCCTCAATTTTAAGGGAATACTGTATTTCCCCAAGCTTACACATGAGTTTGCAAGCCTTGAGGGGCAGGTAAAGCTTTATTACAATCAGGTGTTCGTTGCCGATAACATTAAAGAAGTTATTCCCGAATATCTGCTTATGCTTCGCGGAGTACTGGATTGTCCCGAACTTCCGCTTAATGTGTCGCGTAGCTATCTGCAGACAAACGGATATGTGGATAAAATCTCCGCACACATTGTTAAAAAGGTTGCCGACAAAGTAAATTCGCTGTTTAAGAATGATCGCGAGAACTTTGAAAAGATGTGGGGCGATATCAGAACATTCTGTGAATATGCCGCACTTTGTGATCGCAAGTTCTATGATAAAGCCAAAGATTCTTTGCTCATGGAAGTTGTACACGGCAGTCACGTTACTCTTGCTGAGTATCTTGAAGCGGCAAAAGAAACCAATGAAAATACAGTTTACTACGCTAACGATGTTGAACTTCAGGCGCAGTATATTTCCATGCTTGAGGCAAAGAACATCAAGGTTGTAAAGTTCACACAGATGATAGATACTCAGTTTGTGCAGATGCTTGAGAATGTTAATGAGAATGTCAAGTTCAAGCGTGTTGACTCTGATATAGTTGATGCACTTAAGGGGGAGGGCGAGGCAGAGCATTCTGAGAAGCTCGAAAAGCTTTTCCGCGAAGCCGCAGGCAACGAAAAGCTTGTTGTCAAGTGTGAAAAGTTAAGTGATACAACCATTCCTGCTATTCTTTCTTTTAGCGAGGAAAGCCGCCGTATGGAAGATATGATGAAGCTGTATTCCATGAACGGCATGAATATCGGCGGAGGATTCACTGCTGAGAATTCTCTTGTTGTCAATGTTGAAAATCCGCTTATCAAAAAACTTTCAGAAGATGATGGCGAAAACAGCGCATTGCTTGCAAAACAGATTTATTCACTGGCAGTGCTCAGTCAGCGCCGTTTTGATGAAAATGAGATGCGTGACTTCCTTGCCGCAAGTTATGAGGTTCTTTCCAAGCTGTCATGAGACTGCACTTTGAGAATATAAAAAGTGCCGCCGATAATATTGCGCGATATTATGAAAAAGAGGTTTCCCTCGGAGAACGTATGAGTCTTAATATCAGTGAGGCGGCGTCTTTTGTAGCCACAGCGGCGGCGAAGGATGCGCGTAGCAAGGGATTTTTCACAAGCGATATGCCGCTCGATCCGTATTTGCCAAATATTATGGCAAACGGAGTGCTGGATGGGGTGCTTGAAGAAAACCGTGCACTATGCACAGTTAAGCTCGCGGCTGAAAGTGCGGCGTATCTCGCTGACTTTTGCGGCAAAGTCACTTCTGCATTGAAATCTACAGCGCGGCTTAAACCCACCCCGGCACTTTTTGCTGAACACAGTGACATAAAGCTCGGTGGCAAAGTTGCATTCGCAGAGGCTAATGTACTTGCAAACGCTTTTGCTGTATTCAAGAAAAAAGATCAGCGTCTGTCTGCATCGTATGTTCGGTCGTTTACTGATGCGTGCGAGGATGTTGCTGCTGACAATTGCGACTATTGTATTTTGCCGATAGAAAACAGCCGTGAGGGCGCGTTGCTCACCGTATACAGGCTTATCGAGCGGTATGAATTGTTTATAGCGAGAGTATGCAGTGTAGAAAGTGATGAATTAAGCACAAAATTTGCATTGCTTTGCCATGGTTTTCATGGTATAATTGAAAACACGGGCAAGCAATATATAGATTTGCGTCTTTCCGGTCGTGATAGAGAACTATGGTCGCGCATCAATGTCGGTGCCGACGTTCTCGGGGTTGAAATGATAAAAACTGTTTCAGTGCCTTTTGTCTATACCGACGGATATGCGCATATCTGCACATTTTACGGAAGCGGTGAAGAGCTGTTTGCTTTTTTGCTGTTTCTGTCAACAATGCGTGCCGACTATACACTTATCGGTGTTTATGGAGAATAAAATGACTAAAGAGTTTGATTATAAAACGCGCGGCGTTTGTAGCCGCATGATACATGTTACCGTTGAGGATGATATCGTTACCGATGTCAGATTTTTCGGTGGATGCAATGGCAACACACAGGGCGTTGCCTCACTTGTAAAAGGAATGCCCGTTCAAGAGGTAATTAAGCGTCTTGACGGTATTGATTGCGGCGGCAGAGGCACATCGTGTCCTGCCCAGCTTGCAAATGCACTAAAGGAGAATATCTAATGAACTACGCAGCAGAGTTTAAAAAGTGGGTTGATAGCCCCTATCTTGATGAGGATAGCAAAAAAGAACTTCTTGCTATCGAATCTGATGAAGCAGAAAAAGAGCTTCGCTTCCTTGGTTATCTTGAGTTTGGCACAGGCGGACTCAGAGGAACTATGGGCGCCGGCATTAATAAAATGAATGTATATACTGTTGCCCATGCTACTCAGGGTATGGCAGAGATGATTAAGCTTGAGGGCGGCAATGCAGAAGAGCGCGGCGTTGTTATTGCATATGACAGCCGTAATAACTCTGAGCTTTTCTCCAGAACTGCAGCAAGCGTTCTCAGTGCTAACGGTATCAAGGCGTATGTTTTTGATGGTGTTCGCCCTACGCCCGAGCTTTCTTTTGCGATTCGTCATCTTGGATGTATCGCGGGTATTAATATTACCGCTTCTCATAATCCGAAAGAGTATAACGGATATAAGGCATATTGGGAGGACGGGGCACAGCTTCCACCTCAGCATGCAACCGTAGTTTCTGCAAAGACTAAAGAAATTGATATCTTTGAGGGCGTCAAGAAGGATGATTTTGACGAGGCTGTTAAGGCTGGAAAAATCATTGTCGTCGGCGAAGAAATTGACAAGGTTTACATGGAGAATGTGCTTGCACAGCGCGTAAAACTTGATGCTGTCAAGAATGTTGCAAACGACTTTGCAGTTGTTTATACTCCTCTTCATGGCGCCGGCTATAAGCTTGTGCCCGAAGCCCTTATCAAGAGCGGCGTAACTAAGCTTTATACCGTTGATGAGCAGATGGTGCTTGACGGCAATTTCCCAACGGTTAAAAAGCCCAATCCCGAGCTTCCCGATGCATTTGCTCTTGGCATCAAGCTTGCAAACGAGGTTGGCAGTGATATCATTGTTGCAACCGACCCTGACAGTGACCGTATGGGCGCTATGACACGTACTGTTGACGGTTCTTTTGTTACCATTACAGGTAACCAGATGGCGGCACTGTTGCTCGACTATATTTTCACAGCACTTAAAGAGGGTGAGGGAATCCCAGCTGATGCATATGCAGTTAAGACGATAGTTTCCACTGAGCTTGCGGCTGCTATTTGTAAGGCAAACGGCGTTAAGCTTTACAACGTGCTGACAGGATTTAAGTTTATCGGCGAGGTTATCAAGAATCACGAGGCAGAGGGTCACGGAACGTTCATGCTCGGATTTGAAGAGAGCTATGGATACCTTAAAGGCACATATGCACGTGATAAGGATGCTGTCTGTGCGGCAATGCTTGCAGTAGAGATGGCTGCTTATTACAAGGCTAAGAATATGACTCTCTATGATGCACTTCAGAATGTTTATGCCAAGTACGGTTACTATGGCGAAAAGTCCATGGATGTATATATGGAAGGCCTTGACGGTATCGAGCGTCGCACCAATACAATGAAGAACCTCCGTGAGAATGCACCAAAGGCAATTTGCGGTAATGCCGTAAGCTTTGTCGGTGACTATCTTGCCGAAACAATTACTTATGCTGACGGTAAGGTAGAGGGAACAGGGCTTCCCAAGTCAGATGTTCTTTACTACGGTCTTGAAAACGGTGACGTTGCTGTTGTCCGTCCTTCTGGTACAGAACCTAAAATCAAGATTTACTATCTTGCAAGCTCCGATAGCCCAAAGGCTCTTACAGAAAAGCTTGAAAAATACGCATCCGAAACCGATAAGTTAGTAAAATAAAAATAAAGAAGCCAAGTTCAAAAGAACTTGGCTTCTTTTTAGTTTTGTTTTTGAACACTCTTATATTCGTCGTAAAACTTAAAATACGGACACTGACGATAACCTGCGTGCATGAAGCGCGACATTTCATCTTCGTCCATGCTTTGTGTGCAGATATACATTTCGTATTCTTCGTCGTAGTCGTAGTATTCGCAGTTTTCGCAGAGCGGAGGTTGTTTTACTGCCATTATGCTACAACCGGAACAATTCTAAGCACAAAATGTGCCACAAGGAATACCGCGATAACCGCAAGTGTGTAGATAAGCATGGGAAGGAAGTTTACCTTGATGAGCTTGCCTTCCTTGCCGGAAATACCAAGGGTAGCAGATGCCGCAACCGCGTTGTTGATACAAGTGTTATTACCGATAGCACCGCCTACTGTCTGCATTGCAACAGCAAAAACACCGGGCAGACCAACTGCTACTGCAGTTTCGTACTGGAGATTGGTGAACAGAGTGTTCGATACGGTGTTGGAGCCGGAAACAAACGAGCCTAAAACACCGATAAAAGGCGAAATAAAGATGAAAGTAAAGGCATTCATCAAGGATGAAAGTCCCTGAGCCATTTCGGTCATCATGCTGATCATAGGACCGTTTGCACCATCGGGGTCATAGCTCATTACTTTAACAAGTGCAAGACCAAAAACGATAGCAAGTGCCGCACCGGAAATCTGTGCAAATGTCTCTTTCCATGCGGTGATTATTTCGCTTTTTTTCATTCCGTGAATCAGCGTTGTGATAAGCGCAATGATGATGAAGAATGTGCCGGGGAGGTATGCCCACTTGAGAGAATAGTCAAGTGCGTCAAAACCAAGAATATTCTTAACAGAAACGACAAATGCGGGCAGAGGATTGTCATTGAGGATTCCTTTGATGCCAAGCTGAGGAATTCTTGTAACAACGAGAACTACAGCGATGAGCAGATAAGGGAGCCATGCCTTGATAAGTGACATGCTGGATTCCTTGGGGGGCGCAACCTTTTGAGTCGCAAGCCAGTCAGGGTTCCAGTCTTTCTTGTCACCGAAATCCCATGTGTTCTTGGGGCAGAGGAATCCGAACTTTGCGGCAACAACGGTAGCACCGATAGAGATAAGCGCCGCTATAAGCGAAGCAAAATCGTGGCCCATAGTCATTGCGATGAGGAGCATGGGAACAGAGAAGGTCAGACCTGCAAAGAGTGCAAAAGGAGCTGCTTCAAGTGCAGGCTTGAAAGATTTTTCCTTGCCAAATACCTTGGTGGTAATAAGAAGAACAAGAAGAGGGAGGAATGTACCTACAACTGCGTGAGGAACAGCAGTCCAGAAAGCGAACTCTGCAGTGAATGCCTCTGTAGTAACTTCTGCAGGGAGAAGGCTGAGAGACATATTTACAGGAGTACCAACCGCGCCGAACGAAACTGCAACGCTGTCACAGATAAGAGCAATAACGGCAGCTGCCATAGGAGGAAAGCCGAGGCTGACCATAAGAGGACCTGCAAGAGCAGCAGGAGTACCGAAACCGGCTGCTGACTCAATGAATGAGCAGAATGCAAAGCCGATGATAACAGCCTGAACGCGCTTGTCGGGATTGATGTTTATAAATCCGCGGTTAATAGCTGCGGTTGCACCGGAAGCCTTTAGTGTGTTCATGACCAGTATCGCGCCCAAAACGATGATAAGTACATCAAGCGACGATAAGAATCCGAGAATTGAGCTTGCGGCAATTGCAAGCGCGTCAACATCCCAAAGGAAGAACGCAAGTGCACAGGACATTACCCACGAGATCAAAAGACACCATTTTGCAGGCCAGTTGAAGGCAAGCATGAGAATGAGTGTTGCCAGGATCGGAAGAAACGCGATGATAGCTAACATGATTACATCTCCTTGATTAATTTTTAACAACGTTGCTATTATAATAAATAAGAAGATTTTAGTCAATTCAAATTTTTGAGGGCAAAGTAATCAAAACTTTGTGTTTTTGGCAAAATGTTCAAAATAACAAATTGACACGTATCTTTGCTTATGCTATACTTTTAAATCATGTAAAAAGTATGTAATGTGCGGAGAAAAGAATGTTTAAAGTTTTATACAGCGACAGCGATATTGCAGTGATAATAAAGCCATGTGGCGTGATAAGTGAGGACGGAGAGGGGAGCGTTTGTGCCCTTATCCGCGAGGGTATCGGTGCTACAGATGTGTATCCAATACATAGACTTGACCGCGATGTTTCGGGCGTAATGGTGTATGCACTTACAAAAAAAGCAGCAGCGATTCTTTCGCGCGCTGTGACAGAAAATGCGCTTGAAAAGGTGTATCTTGCAGTTGTACACGGCGCACCGCAAGAACCATGCGGAGTTTTTTCCGATCTTCTTTTCAAAGACTCGAAAAAGAACAAAAGCTATGTTGTAAAGCGTGAACGCAAAGGTGTACGTTTGGCTGAACTTTCATATGAAACACTTGAAACCGTTGACGAAAAGTCGCTTGTGCGTGTGAAACTGCATACAGGGCGTTCTCATCAGATTCGTGTTCAGTTTTCGTCAAGAAAAATGCCGCTTGTCGGCGACAGAAAATACGGTGCTTCCGATATCGGAAAATCAATTGCGCTTTTTTCTCATTCTCTTACATTTCCGCATCCAAACGGAAAAAGCATGACGTTTTCTGCATCACCGTTTGGTGAATCATGGGATGTATTTAAATCAAAACCTTAAAATTCCCTTAGAAGTTCATATAGTTGTCACATAAGAGTGCTTTAATATTGGCATAATATAGAAAGAGTGGATATCAGGATGGCGAAAACTAAGAAAAAACTGAAAAAAAGTATTATCATCGCGGCTGTTGCAGTAGTGCTTGTAGCACTGCTTATATTGCCGCGTCTTTTTGCACCCAAAACGGGCAAGGGAAATGTTGTATATAGCGGAGATGTTTTCACGGTAGTTCCTAAAAATGTTGAAAAAACAATAAGCGCAACCGGACTTATCGAAAGCCACGAGGATACAACGGCAAAGATATATTCAAAGCTGACATATAAGATCGACGAGATAAATGTTTCGCTTGGAGATGTCATAAACGAGGGCGATGTTCTTTGCGTGTACGATACCGAAACGCTCGACCGCATGATAAAGGAAAAAGAGTTTTCAATGACTACATCCGAAACATCTGCGGCGCTGAATTTAGCAACTGCAAAGCTTAATTATGAATCATATCTTTCGGGTATGAATAAAGGCACCAATTCCACTTTGCAAAATGCCAAGTCCGCGTATGAAAACGCACTTGATAATTACAACAACGCCAAAGAGGACTATGACGATTATCTTGCTAAGAGTAATAGCAATGATATTTCTGCATTGAATACAGCAAAGCGCAATCTTGATTTGGCGCAGAAGAACTATGACGATTACCTTGCGAAAAACGACAGCGCGCAAATTACTGCGCTAAACACGGCAAAGCGTAACCTTGACCAAGCGCAGAAAAATTATGATGAATACATTGCAAAAAGTGACAGTGAGCAGATAACCGCATTGAATTCTGCAAAGCGCAATCTTGACCAGGCGCAGAAAAACTATAACGATTACATTGAAAAAAGTGATAATGAGCAGATAACCGCACTGAATTCAGCAAAGCGCAATCTTGATCAGGCGCAGAAGAATTATGATGATTACCTCGCGAAAAACGATAGTGAACAGATTACGGCATTAAATTCGGCAAAGCGTAATCTCGAAAATGCCACAGAAGATTATAATGATTATAAAGCGGATATCGAAAACGGAAATATAGTTGAGTTAAATACAGCACAGCGCGCGATAGATGATGCACAGAAGAAGTATGATGATTTGAAATATGAGATTGACAACGGCACAAATCTTAAGCTTTCTTCGGCAAAAAGATCGCTTGATACCGCGCTTGAAAACTATGAAGACTATAAAGAAATGATGGACGATGATGAAACGGCAGAACTTGTAAATGCTGCTGCGGCAGTTGAGAGTACATATGCTGCATATAAACAGTCGTCAAAGGAATTAAAAGCGCTCGAGGCAGAGCTTGAAGACCTTGAGGCAGATCTTGCGGCAGAGGAGTCAAAGCCCGAAGAGGAGCAGGATACAGTACAGATAACTAAGCTTAAGAGCCAAATTACTAAAAAGAAAAATGAGATAACAGCAAAAAGAAAACTTACGGATACTTTGCAAGAGCAGTATTATGCAGCCGATGATGCATATGATGCGGCATATGATACTGCAGATATGAATCTTAAGACATATGAAACTGCTTATAAAAATGCGCAGGAAAACTATGATTCAATTCTTGAAAGCTTGAATGATACTCTTGACGGATATGAAAAAGCACTTGCAGATGCCAAGGATTCATATACCGCGACCAAAGAAAAAGTTGACGCACAGCTTGAAGCTTATGAAACCGCTATGATAAACGCACAGGATGCGTATGACGATGCGCTTGAAGCAGTGGACGATCAGCTTGAAGCATATACCAACGCACTTGAAAATGCACAGGATGCATATGACGATGCGCTTGAAGCGGTAGACGATCAGCTTGAAGCATATACCAACGCACTTGAAAATGCACAGGATGCATATGACGATGCACTTGAAGCGGTGGACGACCAGCTTGAAGCATATACCAACGCACTTGAAAATGCACAGGATGCGTATGATGATGCACTTGATGCAGTGGACGATCAACTTGAGGCGTATGAAAAAGCCCTGAAGGATGCACAGGATGCATACGATGACGCAAAGGACGGCTCAGATGATCAGCTTGAAGCGTACGAAACTGCATTGAGCGCCGCAAAGCGCGCGCTGGATGACGCAAAAAATGCGCTTGCCAATGCAGAAACATCTACCGACGACCAGCTTGAGAATTACCGTATCGCGTATGAAAATGCCAAGAACAACGCTGATACTTCACTTGCAGATTATCAGCTTGCAAATCTCTATGAAGATCTTGCTAAGACTACCGTTACCTCGCCTATCAAAGGAACTGTTACTGCGATATATGCCGTAGAGGATGAAGTTCCAAACGGGGTGATGTTTGTTGTTGAAGATACAGAAAATCTGGTCGTTACATCAACTGTTAAAGCTTATGACCTTGGAAAAGTTGCGGTTGGAATGAGCGTCAATATAAAAACAGACGCATCAGGTGATGAGGTGTTCAAAGGAGTTGTAGAATCTATCGCACCGGCCGCCACAAAAGACTCAAGTGGCTCTGTGCTTTCTACCAATGATGCCGAGTTCGAAACTGTGATTCGCATAACCGATAAGAGCGATAAGCTACGTATCGGTGTCAGTGCAAAAATAGAATATGTAGTTGAGTCGGCAGAGGGGGCACTTTCGATTCCTTCAAGTGCTATTGTCACGGACGCTGAGGGCGACTTTGTCCTCACTGCTACAGACGACAAGGACGGTAAAATCATCCTTTCCCGTACTTACGTTGAATGTGGCACGTCTGACGGAATTTATGTAGCGGTGACAGGTGTAAGTGAAGGTGACCGCGTTATTGACAATGCAGAAAACTATGTAAACTTTATAGATAAGCCGCTTGCACTTTCGGATGTTGATATCAACGCATCGGCATTCAATATGTCGGATATGATGGCTATGGGCCCCATGGGTAGAGGTTAATACACATGGCGAAAAAGATAATTGAAATGAAAGGAATCCGAAAAAGCTTTTATATCGGTGAGCCGAATGAGCTTGAGATTCTTCACGGTATAGACCTCGCAGTCAATGAGGGTGAGTTCGTTTCTATCGTAGGAGCATCCGGCAGTGGCAAATCAACACTGATGAATATTATCGGTGTGCTTGATCGCGCCACCGCGGGTGAGTATATGCTTGACGGTGAGCTTATAGAGGATGCAGACGACGATGACCTTTCTGCAATACGCAACCGCAAAATCGGATTTGTGTTCCAAAACTTCAATCTGATACCGCGTACAAGTGCACTACTTAATGTGGAATTGCCTATGATGTACGCCGGTGTGTCAAAGCGTGCCCGAAACGAGCGTGCCAAGGAATTGCTTGCGCTTGTTGAAATGACCGAGCGTGCAAAGCATATGCCAAATGAGCTGTCCGGCGGACAGAAGCAGCGAGTATCTATTGCGCGCGCCATGGCAAATGATCCGTCGATAATCCTTGCAGATGAGCCGACAGGTGCGCTTGATTCAAAGACGGGCAGACTTGTCATGGATCTGTTTCACAAGCTGAATAAAGAGCAGGGAAAAACGATAGTTCTCATTACTCACAATCCTGAGCTTGCCGCAGAGACCGACCGCATATTTACAATGCGTGATGGGCATCTCACAGAGGAGGTGCCGGAATGAACTTTGGTGAGAATATTCGTCTTGCGTGGGAAGGAATACGCGCCGGAAAAATGCGTGCTTTTCTTACAATGCTCGGCATAATAATCGGTATAGCTTCTGTAATAGGCATACTTACACTTGGCGACGGTCTTACAGGCAGTATAAATGATCAGATGAGTACGCTTGGTGCAACTAATATCTATATTTCGTTGCAGACAAAAACTACAGAGCATGATGGCGGTGCTCGCAGTTATACAGAAAGCGATCTTATTTCTGATGAGATGATAGCCGATTTGCGTCAGAGATATGCATCGTCGATAGATTATGTCAGCCTTTCATCGCATCTTGCGTCAGGCAAGGCGAAGGACGGTGACTTGTATGCCAATGTTTCTGTCAGCGGCATAAATGATGAATATCTTGTGGCAAATGATATCGAGATTATCAGGGGCAGAGGAATAACCTCGGCAGATATCAATGATAATATGATGATTGCGGTTGTGTCGGATAAGTTTGTCAACAATATGTTTGGCGGCGATACACAACTTGCCCTTGGACAGGAAGTATCAGTGTACAGCACTTTTGAAATATATACATTCCGCATTGTAGGCGTTTATAAATATGAGCAAACAATGATGAATCTGTCAATGGCGGCAGATGTCGATTTGCAGACGGATGTTTATATTCCGCTTTCCACCGCAAAGAAACTCAGCAATGCTGATGATGGTTATTCATCAATAACAGTTGTTGCAAATCCTGAGATTGACAGCGCAAATTTTGCAACTGTAGCAAAGAATTATCTCAACAAATACTATGCCGAGAATCCAAGCTTTCAGATATCGGCAATAAGTATGGAAAGTATGCTTTCTACCGTTGATACTATGATGGGGACGGTAAATATTGCAATAGCTGTAATTGCCGGTATATCATTGCTTGTCGGCGGCATCGGCGTTATGAATATAATGCTTGTTTCGGTGACCGAGCGCACACGCGAAATCGGAACGCGAAAGGCTATAGGTGCCACCAACGGCGACATACGAATGCAGTTTGTTACCGAGAGCGTGATTATCTGCCTTATCGGTGGTGTTATCGGCATCATATGCGGAACCTTGCTTGGATACTTTGGCGCAAGTCTTTTAGGCGTAATTGCTTTTCCCAGTGCAGGGCATATTGCGCTCGCTGTAGGATTCAGTATGGCAATTGGAATTTTCTTTGGCTACTATCCTGCAAATAAAGCTGCAAAGCTTGATCCTATCGAAGCACTTAGATACGAATAAAAAATGCATCCGCAATTGCGGATGCATTTTTGCTATTTCTTTGTTTTGAAAAATTTTGCTTGCGCCAGCAGTATGCCTATAAAGATCAGACCACAACCCATATAACCCAATACCGGCAGGGGAGAGGGCTTTGTGATGCTGTCCCCAAATCCGAGTGCAGCCATCAGATAGTATATCGGCATCTCGCCAATTGCTGCGAAGATAGATTCGGTACAAAGAATAATGGATGCAAGCGCAGGTTCGGTACCGCGCTGACCTATTACCTGACAGGTGTATGCAACACCTACAGAGCCGATACCGCAGTAGAGTATGGGAATTATCAGGTTTGCAACCGCGGTACTGTCAAGTGCGAGCGCACCTTCGGAAAACGGAGCAACAGCAATGTTGAAGATTCCGCATGCAATGAACTGGAACAGTGAGAATTTAAGCGATGGGCAGTCGCTTGCAAACATATCAATGCAAACGATGTGTGCTGTCCATACAAATGCGCCTATCAGCGTTATCATATCACCGATGTTGACGTTTTCAAATCCGTTTGTAAAGCAGACAAAATAAAGTCCGATGACAGCTACAGCTGCGCCTATCCACGCTTCGGGGCGTATATGTTTTTTCATGAATATTCCGCAAAACGGAACAAATACCATATAAAGCCCTGTGATGAAAGCCGTTTTTGCAGAACTGCCCGACATACTGATGCCAACCTGCTGAAGAGCAGATGCGGCAAAAAGCAGTATACCGCACAATGAGCTGGAAACGATAAGTTTTTTCCACTGCTTGCCCGTGAGTTTCTCTCTTTCAAAAATCAGGACAACCGGGACAAGTGATATCGCGCCTATCAAAAATCTGATACCGTTAAACCAGAATGTGGTTATGTATTCTGATGCGATGTTCTGAAAAGGGAAAGCAAATCCCCAGACTATCGCGGTTACAAATAAAACTAAAATAGATGTAATGTTGTTCTTTTTCATGTCTTTGCCTCTTTTGCGTGGTGTTTCTATATATTCTAACTACCACGAATTGCTTTGTCAATAGCTGAGTGGCAGAAAAGTATTTGCAAAGTGCAGAAAAATGCACGATTTTACACCGACAAACTATTAAAATAGCAGAATAGTTGCGTTTTTGTGCAGATTATTCTATTGAAAAATAGCAGAAAAATGTTTATATTTTATACAGTGAAATATTTATTGTTATTTTGGAGGCTTACCATGACTAATAAGGCAATGTTTTTGATGGCGCCCGGCGTTGTAGAGCTTTGTGATATCGAGCTCCCTGCAATTCAGCCGGATGAGGTTTTAGTTAAGAGCCAGTTTTCTGCTATCAGCGCAGGAACCGAGCTTGCAAACTTCAATGACCTTCCCAACACCGTACGTAGATATCCCCGTAGCTTCGGATATAATGCTGTAGGTATTGTTACCGAGGTTGGTTCTGCAGTTAAGGGCTTTGCGGTTGGCGACCGTGTTCTCTGCTATTTTGCAGGCGGTCACAGACTCTATTCTGTATGCAAGCGTCACATGCTTTGCAAAATCCCCAACGGCGTTGATATGAGAGATGCAGCGCTTGTAATCATTGGCGGCTTCGGACTCGAGGGCGCACGTATGACTAAGTGTGAGATTGGTGAAAGCGCACTTGTAGTTGGTTGCGGACTTCTTGGTCAGTTTGCTCTCCAGGCACTCAGATGCATGGGTGCTACTCCTGTTGTTGCTATCGACTTTAACGAAGAAAGACTTGCTATAGCTAAAGAGTGTGGCGCAGATTATGCTTTCCGCCCCGACGATCCGGACCTCAAGGAAAAGGTGATGGAAGCAACTGAAGGCCGTGGCTTCAACTGTGCAGTTGAGGTTACAGGTTCCGCACAGGCACTTGTTACTGCTCTTGGACTTATGGCTCGCCGCGGCAGAATCGCACTCACCGGTTGTACCAGAGTTTCTGATGTTCCGATTGACTTCTACAAGCTCGTACATGTACCCGGCATCCAGCTTCTCGGCGCACATACAAGCGTTCGTCCCAACGGTGATAATATCCCAGGTTATTGGGTTCCTCACAGTGACCACCGCACACTTCTCCGCCACATTGCAAAGGGCAACATCAATGTTAAACCTCTTTGGAATGAGGAGTTCAATCCTGCTGATTGTACAAAGGTTTATTCTGACCTCGCACAGAGCAAGAATCCTCCGCTTGGCAACCTCTTCAACTGGGATCTTCTCGGAGAATAAAATCAAAAGCACCCATATGGGTGCTTTTTGTTTGACATTCTTTTTGTTCGATGCTACAATATAAAGAAAAGTGAGGTGAAACGCATGCCCGCAAAAATTAAAGCTAAGGAGTTTTGTCTGTCGGATTTCGGTGTGCAAAAGGTGCAGTACCACGGCGGTGCTACTTTTGATACTCTTCGCGGCAAGCAGCAGACAAATATCGGGTATATGAAGCGCGGCAGTTGCGTTTTTTCTACTGCATTTACAAGTGTTGAGCTTCACGCAGGCGATATGATATATATTCCCGAGGGAACACGCTATACTTCAAAAAGTAAAGGCGATCCTGACGTGCTTTACTATTGTGTGCACGCCTCTTTTCGTGCGGATAAAGACGGATCGCGTTTTGACCATAAGTTTGGACTGCAAAAAATAGCGGGACTTCCGGCTTTGGATTTTGGAGAAATCACTGCAGAGCTTCACTCGCTTTTGGACAACGGTGATGAGATTTCGCGTCTTACCGCTATAGGAAAGTTCTATGAAATGTTTGTGGAGATACTTCCGCTTCTTAAGGTGGCAAAGGCACCGGATTGCAGCCCGTGTGTAATAAAGGCGCTGAACTACATTGATGAACATTTTAATGAAGAATATTCCACATCCGATCTTGCCAAGGAGTGTTTTGTCAGTGAGTCGCGTCTGTATCATCTGTTCCGCGATGAGATGCACACAACACCTGTGGCTTATAAAAATGAGCTTCGTATACTTCGTGCGCTTGAGTATATAAAGAGCGGGTATAAAACTGTTGAGGAAATAAGCGTTGAGCTCGGCTACCGTTCAGCCGCATATTTCCGACGTGTGTTTAAGGATGTCACAGGCATGACCCCCACTGAATACAGAAAAAAATATTCATTGTTATAAGAGAGAATTATGGAATCATTTTTATTTGCGGTAAATGCGGTTGCCCCCATTATACTTATGGTTACCGTTGGATATATTTTGAAAAGAATAAAATTTATGAGCGCGGAGTTTGTAAAAGCTTCGAACAAGCTTGTATTTCATGTATTTATTCCTTCATTGTTGTTTCTAAATGTTTATAATATTGAAGACCTTGGGGAAATACAGCTTGGCTTTATTGCATATGCCGTTGTTGCTTTGCTTGTGATATTTGCTCTCGCATTCTTTGTTGTAATGATTGCCACAAATAAAAATGAACGTCGAGGAGTTTTACTTCAGGCTTCTTTTCGTTCAAACTATGCATTAATAGGTATTTCTCTCGCTAGCTCTCTTTTTGGCGATGCAGGCGTAATGATTGCCACACTACTTTCGGCGGTGGTTATACCTATCTTTAATGTATTTGCGGTAATCAGCCTTTCGATATTCCGTTATGATGGTAAAAAACCGAGCATAAGAAAGGTTTTTTTAAACATAGCCAAAAATCCGATGATACAAAGCGTTGTTGCAGGAGTTGTGACACTGTGCATCCGTGCGCTTTTTGTAAAAGAGGGAATATCGTTCAGACTTTCGGATATCAAAGTGCTTTTCGATGTTTTGGGGTATCTTTCAAAAATTGCAACACCTCTTGCGCTATTAGGGCTTGGTGCGCAGTTCGAATTTTCTATGATATCCTCGCTTCGCAAAGAGATAATCATAGGAACGCTTATGCGTACAGTTGTCGTTCCCATATTTGGCCTTGGCATGGCGTATGTGTTGTTCCGCTCATATTTTAACGGAGCACATTTCGCAGCATTCATTGCACTGTTTGCAACGCCCGTTGCAGTATCCAGTGTGCCTATGGCACAGGAGATGGGTGGCGACAGCAATCTTGCGGGGCAACTTGTGGTCTGGACGACAATTGTGTCAACGGGGTCGGTATTTATCTCTTCATTTTTGTTAAGCCTCGCAGGCGTATTTTAAGGAGTAATAATGAAAACAGGACTTGTACTTGAGGGTGGCGGTGTACGCGGTATATACACTGCAGGTGTACTTGATGTGTTCATGGAGCACGGTATAAGCTTTGATGGTGTTATCGGAGTATCAGCAGGTGCCATTCACGGTTGCTCGTTTCTCTCAAATCAAAATGGTAGAAGCATCCGATATTATAAGAAATACTGCAAGAATCCTCGCTTTATGAGCATGAAAAGCTGGATAAAAACCGGTGATGTTGTCGAGGCTGAATTTTGTTATCATGAGCTCCCCGAAAAACTTGATCCGTATGACTACGCCGCGTTTGATGAAAACGGGATACCGTTTTATGTGGTATGCACCGATCTTGATACAGGCATGGCAGAGTATATTCGCATAACTGATATGAAAGAAGAGATAGACTGCCTTCGTGCATCGGCATCTTTGCCATATTTTTCCCGCATAGTTGAAATAAACGGTAAAAAATATCTTGATGGCGGATGTACTGACAGCATACCGGTAAAGGCATTTTGTGATATGGGATATGAAAGTAACGTTGTTGTGCTTACACGTCCTATTGATTATCGCAAGAAAAAAGAGCAGACTTTGCTTGCAAAACTTGTCTATCGCAAGTATCCAAAGTTTGTCAAAGCGCTTCTTGACCGCCATACAGAATACAACAAAACCGTTGAGAAAATTATAAGTATGGAAAAGAATGGCGATGTATTTGTTATCCGCCCTGAAAACTCACTTGATATCGGCCGCCTTGAGGCGGATCCTGAAAAGATACAGCGCGTTTACGATACAGGTCGCGCTGATGCAGAAAAACAAATAAAAAAACTACTCGCATGGAGAGCTGAAAAAAGCAAACTTTGATTTTCAAAGTTTGCTTTTTTATTGACGGTAGCGCAAGATAATGGTATAATTTATATATAGTTATGATAATCATTAATGAATGGAGGAAGTATTGATGAAAACGATAAAAGTAATGGCAATAGTTCTTTCGCTTTTTATGACGGTTTTTGCATCTTCTTGCGTGTTTTTTAAAACCGTAGAAACGTCGGATGTCACTGCAAAGATTGAAAGTGTCGAGGTGCATACAACTGTCGGAGAGACTGCGATGCCAGAGACTGTTGCAAATACGACCGCCGAGATAGCGGAAGCTACCGTTTCAGCCGCGCCTGCCGAGATACCGATTCCGAAAGAGTACACCGAAATACTTGAAATGTATAAAACAGGCATTGAAAACAAGTGGACTCCCGAGCAGTATGATAGCGTGGGCATAAGCTATCTTGTTGCTAATCTTGAACTTTCCGATATCGGATATGCCGTGTTTGATCTCGATGAAAACGGTGTTGATGAGCTTATCGTAAATGGCGGCGATGATTCTGCGCTTAATGTTTTCACAATAGCTGACGGCAAGCTTGTTTCGCTACTTTCCGGAGCAGAGCGCAATAGATATTTTCTTTGCGAGGAAGGATATATTATAAGCGAGGGCTCATACAACGCGGCAGCCGGAGAAGATGTGGTTCATTTGTTGAAAGGCGACGAGGTAGTGCCGTTGCAGTATTTTGTTTATGAATATGCAGAAGAAGCAGAAGAAGCGCAGTTTTATTTCAGCACGAAGACAGATGAAGTTGAGAAAATGTCGCCTATCTCCGCCGAAAGCGCTTATGAAATGCTCGGCGGTTACATGCCGCTTGAACTGACCTTTGAAACGCTTGAATAAAATGACTAAAGAACAAAAGTTAAAGAATATCTCCGCACCGACATATCCAATTGATGTTGTGCTTGATACAGACGCATATAATGAGATAGACGACCAGTTTGCAATAGCCTATCTTTTGAAGAATTCGGATAAACTTTGCACAAAAGCGATTTATGCCGCGCCTTTTCTCAACGAAAAGTCGGATAGCGCGTCCGATGGCATGGAGAAAAGTTATAATGAGATATTGAAAGTTCTTGATCTGCTTTCGGATAGCTGTGAAGTGTTCCGCGGTTCGGGCAGCTTTTTGACGGGCGAGAACACCCCCGTTATTTCGGACGCCGCCAAGGATCTTGCGAAAAGAGCATTTAAATATTCACCTGAAAACCCGTTGTATGTTGTTGCCATTGGTGCTATAACCAATATTGCGTCTGCGATACTTATTGAGCCTAAGGTTGCAGAGAATACTGTTGTAGTGTGGCTTGGTTCAAACGCCTTGCATTATTGTGACACAAAGGAGTTTAATCTTAAGCAGGATATTGCCGCAGCACGAGTTGTGATAAGCAGTGGAGTTCCTTTTGTGCTTCTGCCATGTATGGGAGTTGTCAGTTCTTTTACGGTATCGCGCTATGAGCTTGAGCATTGGCTTGTCGGCAAAAATGCACTCAGCACCTATCTTGCCGAGAATACCGTAGCCGCTGCTGAAAGCTATGCTTCGGGTAAACCGTGGACACGTGTTATTTGGGATGTCACTGCCGTTGCATGGCTTTTAAATGAGAATGATTGCTTTATGCGGTCAAAAGTGGTTGAATTACCTTTGCCGGGCTACGACCATTCCTATGAGCAAAATGGAAAAACTTATACCGCGCGGTATGTGTATCATATCTGGCGTGATCGCCTGATGCAGGACTTGATTCAAAAATTGACAAAAAAGGACTTGTAATAGTCCTTTTTTTTACTAAAAAACTCTTGATTTTCGTTTTCTTTGGTGGTATGCTATGTAGGTAAAAAATAATAAAAGGAAGCGAATATTTTGAATACTTTACTTTCGGTTTCAATCGCGTTGCTTGGCGGTCTTTTAATGACACGTGCGTTTAAGCCTTTGAAACTTCCCGCAGTAACAGCATATCTTATTGCCGGTGTACTTATCGGCCCTTATTGCCTCGGTGCTCTCGGTATTGACGGCCTCGGTTTTCCCACACATGAGGCGGTGTCCGGTCTTGCACTCATCTCAGAGGTTGCACTTGGCTTCATCGCATTTTCCATCGGTAATGAGTTCAGACTTGAAGAACTTAAGAAAACCGGTAAGCAGGCGCTCATTATTGGTATTTTCCAAGCGCTTGTAGCAGCATTTCTCGTAGATATTGCACTTTATGTTGTGCATATGATCATGCCTGATGTGCTTTCCACTTCACAGGCGATTACTCTCGGTGCTATCGCAACAGCAACAGCCCCTGCGGCAACTCTCATGGTTGTCCGTCAGTATAAGGCAGACGGTCCTCTTACAAAACTGCTTCTCCCGATAGTTGCACTTGATGATGCTGTAGGTCTTATCGCTTTTGCAGTGTCATTTGGTGTTGCAAAAACGCTTATCAGCGGTCAGGTTGACATGATCTCTATTCTTGTAAACCCTATTGTTGAGATCGTTTGCTCCCTTATTCTTGGAGCTATAATGGGTTGGGTGCTCACTCAGTTTGAAAAGCTCTTCAATTCAAATACAAACCGTCTTAATCTTACTATCGCATTTGTATTCCTTACCGCATCACTTTCTATGATTGATTTTCATGTAGGTCCTGTACATATCAGTTTCTCATCTTTGCTTGTATGTATGATGCTCGGTACAGTATTCTGCAACATATGTCCTCTTTCACATGACCTCATGGCAGGCGCAGATAAGTGGACGTCTCCTCTGTTTGCACTCTTCTTTGTTATCAGCGGTGCAGAGCTTGAACTCAGCGTATTTGCAAACTGGGCAATAGTGGTTATCGGTATTGTTTATATCATCTTCCGTTGCCTTGGTAAGTATATCGGTGCATTTGCAAGTGCAAAGGCGACTAAGTGTTCGCCCGAAATATGCAAGTATCTTGGTATAACCCTGTTCCCACAGGCAGGTGTTGCACTTGGTATGTGCACAATTGCCGCAAATGGACTTGCAGACGGCGAAGGCTTGCTTATCCGTAATATCACACTCTTTGCAGTGCTTATTTATGAAATCTTCGGTCCTGTAATGACAAGAATGGCTCTTACCGCCGCAGGCGATATCAAGCCCATCCCGCATGAAGTTAAAATGCGTCGTCATACAAAGCTCAAAGAAGCAGAGGAAAAGAAAAATAAATAAACAAAAACGGCTGTTTTTTACAGCCGTTTTTCTATTGTCCTGCGCCACCAAAGAGCTTTACGTATTCAGTAGGTGTATATCCTGTGGCTTTTTTAAAAGAGCGTGAGAAGTGATACACACTTGAAAAGCCCGTCATTTCTGCAATTGATGTTACCGAAAGGTATTCATTTCGTAGTAGGTTTTCGGCATTGCGTATACGCAGATTCTGTATGTATTGTTTAGGTGAAGTACCGTACTGAGTTTTAAACACACGGCGAAAATATACTTCGCTTACTGCAGCTTTTTCTGCAAGCATCTGATTGGAAAGGTTAGGATCGGTGAAATTGTCCTCCAGAAATTTCACAGCAGGGTAGATGATATCGTATGTTTTGTCCTGCTCGGCGGCAAGCTCGTTTTTGTATAGGCGGTTGAAAATTTCGTAGATAGTGCGCAAGGCGCTGAGATGCCCGTTTTTAGGTTTGATAAGCCATAGCTTTTCCAGCTTGCGGTATTCGCCAAGATAGTTTTCTACATCACTTATTTCTATGCTGATAAATTCATTTGGCGCAGTGCCGTCAAGAGCCTGATACTGTATAAGCGGAAACTCTCCTTCTTTAACGCACGATTGGGTATATGTTGCGCCTTTGGGCAATAACAGCACGTGATTTCTGTCAGAGATGTATTCTTTGCCATTGTGGTAATATATCATTTTACCGGAACGCGCAAAGCAAATACCGTAAGATTTTCGGTCATTTTGTTCGCGCAGCTTAAATTCAGGATTCTTTATCGTAAGCGCACCTACAAATAATACAGGAGTTATTCTTGCGATACTTTCCATCGAGGCTCTCCTTTTCGATATCTTTTTTACGAGTATATCATTTTTGTTAAACAAAATCAAGGAAAAAACAGAAAAACAGCAAAAAGAGTATCATTTTATACAAAGATGTATCAATTTATGCATTGCCAATGATATACACAAAATGATATCATTATTATGTAAAACAATATCTAAGGAAAAATAGTTTTGTGAGGTAAAAGCAATGAGCAAGAAACTTTCATTTTTGAACTACGACAGACCGCCACTTGTAGATATGATTATCGTTGAAACCCCTACACAGGCAGTTAACAATATCCGCAATGCGATTTATGATGGTGCAGATGCATTCGGTATGCAGATGGAGCGTCTTCGTCCTGAATTTAGAACAGAAGATATTCTTAAAAAGCTTACAGCTTATATGGGCAACAAGCCTCTCTATATTACCAACTACAGAGGTGCTTATAATAAAGAAATGACCGAAGAGGCTCGTATGGATGAGCTTATGCTTGCTATCAAGTGCGGCGCAACTCTTGTTGACCTTACAGGTGATACATTTGATCCCACCCCTGGCGAAATGACACACAATCCCATTGCCATTGACAAGCAGAAGGCACAGATTGAAAAGTTCCATGAAGCTGGTGCTGAGGTTCTTATGTCCTCGCATATCTTCAAGTATATGGAGCCTGAGCAGGTCTTGGAGCTTGCGCTTGAGCAGCAGAGCCGCGGTGTTGATATTGCAAAGTTTGTTACCGGTACTGACAACGAGGAGCAGCTTTGGAATAATCTCAATACCATAAAGCTTTTGAAAAAGGAGCTTAAGATTCCGTTCCTTTTCCTCTCAAATGGACCTTGGTGCAAGATGCACCGTGTACTTGGCCCTTACTTTGGCGTATGTATGTGGCTTTGCGTTCAGCAGTATGATGCGCTTTCTTCCCGTGACCAGCCTTTGCTTCGTTCTATGAAGCAGATCGTTGAAAATTTCGACTGCGTCCCCAACATTTCGTTTAACCTTGACTAATATTCTGAAAGGATAAAAGTATATGACGAGAAAATCTTTTTCCCGTAAACTGCTGACATGCTTTGCAGTCCTTGCTGTGCTGTGTGCAATGCTTGCAGTATCTGTGCAGGCGGCAGGTAAAACTGTTTATCTTGATGCGGAGTTCGGCAATGACTCATATATAGGCACAGCTCCTTCAGCCGCATTTGCAACGCTTGATAAAGCAATCAATTCCGTTGCTGACGGAGGCACTATCGTGTTGATGAATGACTATGTTATCAGCGCAGATTATGTTCAGCCTGCTCACACCGGTGAGATTGTGATAACAGGTAAAGACGGCGCTACCGATTATAAATCAACGCTGAGCTTTCCTGTCACAAAGATTACATATCTTCGTTTGTCAGGACCGACTACATTTCGCGACATGACCATATCGATGACAAACTTTGTTATCTTTACGGCAAATTTCCATGCTATAACATTTGATACCGGACTTACTGTTACCAATGGCGCAAAATATGCATTTGTTGTAGGCGGATATCACGGTCCTGAAAGTGTAGACTTGCCGGCTGATCTTGATTCACATATCACCATTAACAGCGGCACTCTGTATAAGGTGTGCGGATTTACGCGTAATAAGGGTGCCGGAACTATGACCTATACAGGCACATCACACATTACGCTTAATGATGGTACCGTTACCGAGATATATGGTGGCTCACTTGTAAACCATTATGCCGGCAATACAGATATCGTCATCAACGGCGGTACTGTTTCTGCTGTCTACACCGCAGGTGATGTTACACGTCAGATGCTTGGTAATGCAAAAGTAACTGTCAATGGCGGTGTTGTAGGTAAGCTCAGTGTAAACAATACAATGGGCGAGGTAAAAGTATATCTCTATGGCGGCAGAGTTGGTACAGCCGCAGTGGAATATGCAAATGACACCTTGAAGAAGAATGCAGAAAAGACCCGTATGCTAAAGGCAATTTTCTGCGATGCAACACTCTTCGGCCCAACTCAAATTGAACGTTTTAAAGAAACATTTGATGCTTATGAAAACCTTGCAAAGGTATATGTAAAAGCAGGTGGCACGGGCGATGGCTCTACCGCAGATAAGCCTGTCGGCACTCTTGCAGAGGGATATAATATTCTTTGCGAAAACGGCGGTACAGTGTATGTTATCGGCAGTGTTCCTTTCGGTAATTCTGTTGAGTATAAGAAGCCATCTGAGAGCATTCGTATTGCAGGCGTTGATCTTGGCGATATCCAGTTCAATCCTGGCACATATACATTTGAAGGCAACATAACATTTGAGAATATCCGTCTCGCTTCAAGCGGTGTGCTTGCTCTTGTGTCAAAGGACGGCTCGCTTACCATTGGCGAAGGTGTAGTTACAAACTTTACAGGCTTCAGCCTTGCCGGTTGTGGCACATCTTCAAGCATTACTGTAAGAGCGGGAAGTATAGAAGCTATTACCGCAGGTGTCAGAGGTAATGGAACACACAATGTTACTGTACTCGGCGGTGCAGTAGGTAAGATACAGATGATTTCCGGTGCCGGCTCGATTGCAAGCTCCGAGGTGCTTGTTTCGGCAGGTACTGTAAATAACATTCTGATAGCGGCAAACAGCGTACGTGATAAGCTGGTGCTTCGTTTGCGCGGCGGTCATATCGCAAATGTTGAACTTGGCGCACTCAGCGCAGAGGTGCTTTGTGACATTGAGGGCGGAGATATTGAAAAGTTCAATATCAGCGGACAGCTTACAAATGGCGCACTTATGTACGGCGAAGCGGCAGACAAGGATATCATCGCAGGTATAGAGGATAAGTTTGGCGAAAAGATTGACGCAAACCTTGTATATTTGGCAGACGGCGCAAGCGGAGACGGTTCCAGCGCAACAAATGCACTCGGCGACCTCAATGCAGCTATTGTAGCCCTTGGCGGTGAGGATGGTACGATTGTTGTAAGCGGTGTTTATACAGTTGGCAGTGCGTATACCGTAAGAACTCATACCAATAAGGTAACAATTACTTCTTACGACCATATCAATGATTATCGCGAAAACGGTGCGGCACTTACCCTTGCGGCTAATATTACGCTTGGTGGAGAAACAGTGATTGATAACATTAATATCAATGCTGCGGCAACTGCTGTAATTTATGCAAAGGGAAGCCCACTTACTATCGGTGAGGATGTTGCAACTGTACTTACAAACAGCAATACCACATATCCCGGTATCGTTGGCGGACACAACAATCTGCTTGCATCACAGACCACAAGTGTAACTGTAAAGAGCGGTGATTGGAGCAGTTTCCGTGGCGGATATAATTCTACAAGACTTCTTGCAAGCGGTCTTGTTCACAATGTAAATATCAGCGGTGGTACTTTCCACAGCTATGTTTCCTTTGCATCACGCGGCAATACCTCAGGTACTATCGTTGCTAACATTTCCGGCGGTACTTTCCTTGCAGGCGTATATGCTATCTATGAAGAAGATGCATCCGGATACGATCTGAAGTATGATATTACTCTTAATGTTACCGGCGGTGATTTTCAAGCGGCGATTGCCCCGGCAAAGAGCCTTAACACAGTGCTTCACGGAACATACACTCTTAATCTTGACGGCGGCGAGTTTATGCATCTCACTGATATTCGCGGTGCAGAAGATTTTGACGGTGATATGTTAAGCACATTGAATGTCGGCAATAACATTGATCTTGATGAGAAGGAAACAGGAACAACATCTTTCTCAAACCCGATTCGTTATAACAATGCTGACCCCAACCTTCTTTACAATGAGAAGGACGGCTTCTATTATTACACATGTACCGGTTCAACCACTATCGGTATTATCAAGGCTGCCAATATCGCGGATATTAAAACTACCGCGGCATATACCATTCTTGAGGAAACCGGCGGTATGAACCTCTGGTCTCCCGAAATCTGGTATTTTACTGCAGAGGATGTTGGTGCAGAGAATGAAGGTTGGTATATGTTCATCTCGTTTGATGACGGCACTACCGCAAACCAGCGTATGCATGTAGTAAAATGTCTTGATGGCGACAATCTGCTTGGTCGCTGGGGCGATCCTGTTACAGGTGAAGTAAACAAGCCACGCAAGATTGTATTCCCCGATGCTCCCACGATTAACGAAGAAAGTCTTTGTGGCGGTATGTCCGTCAGCAAGATCAACGGCAAGACCTATATCACATATATCGGCGAAGCAGATCGTGGTACATCAAACTTCCACCAGACAGTAAATATTTGTGATTTCAAGAATCCTTGGACAATGATTGGCGTTCCCACAACCATTTGTGTTCCTACAGAGGAGTGGGAAATGGGCGGTTACGGACAGGATAAAAATGGCAACTGGTATCCTAAGGTAGTTGAAGGCGCTGCGGCAGTTTACGGCGACAACGGCGAATACTATCTCATGTATACAGGTAGCGGTTATTGGACTGTTTATTATCAGCTCAGTTATCTCAAGTTCAAGGGCGGTGATCCGCTTGATGCAAAGAACTGGGAAAAGTACGGCAAGCCTATTTTTGCCCGTTCACCCGAGGTTAACGGATGCGGCCACGCTTCTTACATTACCGACCCGTTTGGAACCAAGTGGGCATCATATCACGGTTACCTTGGACCTGATGCATCCGACCGTCGTTGGTCTCACTTTGAACCGATGACTGTTGACGCAAACGGTGTTGTTATCGGAAACGGCAGTGGCATGCCGAATAGTCTTGATACTGTTTATACAGTTCAGGCAAACCCAATGCCCGTAAGAAATAAGATCAGCGGATTTACAAATTCAGAACTTTCCGGCGGTCTTGTACCAACTCGTACATATAGTGAGCAGTTTACAGATGTTACTGCAGATAAGTGGTTCCACAAGTATGTAAAGATGGCATATGAGTATGCACTTGCAAACGGAACCTCACAGACCAAGTTCTCACCCGATAGCAAGTTTACCGTGGCGCAGGCTCTTACCGCAGCGGCTAACATTCATACTGCATATTTTGACAAGAGTGTGCGTGCAGCCAATGCAGGCGAAAGCTGGTACATTCCTTATGTTGATTATTGCGTTCAAAACGGAATTATCTCAAATGGACAGTTCAACGATTATTCAAAGAACATAACTCGTGGTGAAATGGCAGTTGTGTTCGCAAATATTCTTCCCGATGAACAGTATACCGCTACAAGAAGCGGGGTCCCTGCAGATGTTGCACAGGGAAGTGCTTCATATGCGGCAGTGAAGAAGCTTTATGAGGCCGGTATTGTCGGCGGCGATGCAGGTACAGGCAATTATCGTCCTAATGACGAGATTGTCAGAAGTGAAGCATGTGTAATCTTCACAAGAATCGCGGCCCCCTCGGAAAGAATTAAATAAGGAGACTGATAATGAAAAAAGCATTAACTTTAGCACTTTCAATTGTTGTGCTTGCGACGCTTTTCTGTGTATCCGTATTTGCCTCTGATGCAGTGGTTATTTCCACCGCAGAAGAACTTGCGGCACTCATGCAGGACTCGTCAAAATGGGCAGGCAGTTATAAACTTGGTGCAGATATTGATCTTACCGGTCATTCACAGCGCCCAATCGGAAACTATACACTTCCTTTTGGCGGAAGTTTTGACGGCGACGGACACACCGTAAAGGGACTTAACATTCGAACAAGCGGCACGGTAGGCCTTTTCGGCGTAATCGAAGGCACGGTTAAGAATGTTACTGTTGAAGGATATGTGGTAAACACTTTCGAGGCATCCAGTGCAGAAACAAAGATTGAGGGCAAGTATCCAGGCGCAGGCGGTGTTGCAGGTGTGGTTCTTTCGGGAGCCACTCTTGAAAACTGTATCAACCGTGCCGAGGTTGACGGTCCCGGAAACTGCGGCGGCGTTGCAGGCGTTATCTACAACTTCAGCTATGCGGCTGTTAGTATAAGTGGCTGTGAAAACTATGGTACTATCTACTCCACTGCAGGAAACTGTGGCGGCGTATTTGGTAGAGTGTATGTATCAAGCTCTGCATATCCTGCTGTAACTATTAAGGATTGTGTAAACCATACCGCGCAAACTCTCGATGTTGACAACCGTAACCGTCTCGGCGGTATCGCAGGTTATGTCCGCTCTGAGGCAGGCGTTGTAGTGTTTGAGGATTGCACAAACGAGGCAAATATTTCAGCAAACAATGTTGATGCGGCTGCAAAGTCTAATGATTATCCTTATGCAGGTGGTATCATCGGCAGAATTGAGGCGGTCAGCGATCCTTCTTCCGGTGTCCGTGTGCTTAAATGCTCCAATACCGGTGATGTAACAAGCGGCAAATATGCAGGTGGTATTGTTACATATATTCAGCGTGGAGAAGTGTGCACCGACAATGTGACCGATATTTCCGAGTGTATCAACACCGGTGATGTAAAGGCTCCTCGTTATGTTGGCGGTATCGTTGGTTATACCGAGAACAAGAGTGTTTCGTCAGCTTATTCCGGCGCTTACAATTGTGCAAACTATGGTACCGTAACAGGCGGCGATTTTGCCGGCGGTATTTGTGGACGTCAGTACGGTTTCTTTGTAGAAGAGTGCTTTTCTGCAGGAACAACTACAGGTACAACTTCGGGTGCACTTGTTGGACCTGCTGAGGGCGCGATTTATTGCGAGACCGATGAATGCTACTATGTAGATACTGTAAATGCAAAAGCAGTTGGCAAGACAGGCACAATGTGCATCGAACTCGGTATGGAGGCTGTTTCGGCTGATGTTGCTAAGGTTCAGAGCACATTTAAGTATCTTGATTTCGACAACATCTGGACGATTGGTGAAAATGGTCCTACACTCAAGATGCTCACAGGCGAGAGCACATCCGGAAATGTAAATGGTGACGACAAGCCTGTTTCTCCGTTTGTTGCATCGCGCACCTACGAGGGACAGTTTACAGATGTTACCGAGGACAAGTGGTTCTACTCATTTGTTAAGAATGCGTATGAGTATAATCTTGCAAACGGTACTTCCACATCCAAGTTTTCACCGGATAATAAGTTTACAGTAGCACAGGCGCTCACTGCTGCTGCAAATATTCATAAGGTATACTATTCAAAGGAAGTTCGTGCCGCATATCCCGGCGAGGCCTGGTACGCTCCTTATGTTACATATTGTATTGATAACGGCATCATTGGTTACGGCATGTTTGACAGTTATGACCGCAACATCACTCGCGGCGAGATGGCAATGGTATTTGCAAGCATTCTTCCCGACAGTGAGTATGAGGCTGTAAGAGAAGGTTCAAATTCTGATGTTACCGAAGATATGGCGTGCCACAGTGCAGTTACAAAACTTTTTGCCGCCGGTATTGTAGGCGGTGACGCAGGCACAGGTAACTTCAGACCCAATGACGAAATAGTTCGCAGCGAAGCATGTGTAATCTTTACCAGAATTGCACTTGATTCTGAGCGAATTAAATAAAATCAAATCTTTGGAGGGACTTAAAAATGAAAAAGCATTTCCTTTCTGCTTTCGCAGTAGTTATCCTTGCGATGGCTCTCTGCGTTAGCGCATTCGCTGCCGACATTACAGTTGGCACCGCTGACGAGCTTGTAGCTGTTATGAACGACTCGGGCATGTGGGCAGACAACATTACCCTTACCGCTGATATCGACCTTAGCGGCAAGACTCAGAGCGCTATTGGTGATTATGCGACACCATACAGCGGTACATTTGACGGTGCAAACCACACCATCAAAGGCATGAACATTGTTGGCAACGGCACTGTTGGTCTTTTTGGTGTTGTAAGCGGCACTGTTAAAAACCTTACCGTTTACGGTACTGTTGAAAACGTTTTTGGTGCAGATAACGCAGAACTCAATGCTGAAACCAAGCTTGATGAAGAAGGCCGTTATCCCGGTACTGCAGGTATCGTTGCTATTGCAATGTCCGGCTCCACTCTTGAAAATCTTGTAAACTATGCAGATGTAAAAGGCCCCGGAAACCTCGGTGGTGTTGCAGGTATCATCTATAACTTTGGTGAGAATCCCATCACTGCAACAGGCTGTGCAAACTATGGCGCAATGAACCCCACCGTTGGTAACTGCGGCGGTGTATTCGGCAGAATTTATGTTAAGACTTCTGCAACAACAGTTGTTGATAACTGTGTGAACTATGTTGATGTTACTTCCAAATCTGCTGACCGTAACCGTCTTGGCGGTGTTGTAGGTTATGTAAGAAGCGAAGAAGGTCTTATAGAGATCAAGAATTGCCGCAACGAAGGCGTTGTTACCGGTGAAAACGAGCATCCCAGCGGTTCAAACATTCCTTACTCTGCAGGTATCGCAGGTAGATGTGAGATCACCACTGGTCCTTCTGCAGCACTTACTATCGCAAACTGTGTAAATACCGGTGTTATCAACAGCACCCGTATTGCAGCAGGTATCGTTGGCTATATCAGCCGTGGCGACGCTTGTATTGACACTGCTACCACTGTTGTAAACTGTGTAAACCTTGCTGAGGTTACCGGTTCCTTCTATGCAGGCGGTATCATTGCTTATACAGATAGCAAGTGCCTTGCAAACACTGTTACTGCTATCCGTGATTGTCTTAACGCGGGTAATGTTGTTGCTGAAACCTGTGGTGGCGGTATCCTCGGACGTCAGGTTGGCGCAAATGTTGAAAGCTGTGTAAATGTTGCTACTATTACCGGTACCGAGAATATCGGCGGTCTTGTAGGTAAGGTAGACGGCACCTCGGTATGTGAGGTTAAAAACAGCTATTATCTCTACTATCCTATGGCAATCGGTCTTTCTACTCCTTTCTGCCTTACCGATAATAATGTAGCACTTGCTTCTGCAGATGCTGCAAACAAGGATATCTATACTGGTCTTGATTTCGCTGCGGCATGGACCATGGGCACCGCTTGCCCCGTACCTGCAGGTGTTGAAGTTGGTGAGATCACTGTACCTGCTGATGTAGTAGTTCCTGAGACTACCGCACCTGAAACTACCGAAGCACCTGAAACTACTGAGGAGCCTGAAGAAACCGAGGAAGAACCCGAAGAAACCAAGGCACCTGAAACTACTGAAGCTCCTGTTACCACTACAGCTCCTGCAACCGTTGTCGAGGAGGGCAGTAGCGCACTTCCCGTTATTCTTATCGTAGTAGCTGTTGTAGTAGTTGTAGCTGTAGTAGCAGTTGTAGTTGCTAAGAAAAAGAAATAAACCAATTTAATTCCAAAAAGGAGATACAAAAATGGAATTTCAGAAGATGATGTTTGATTTTACAGGCAAGACAGCCATTATCACCGGCGCAGGTTCCGGAATGGGTAAACTCCAGAGTGAATGCTTCGCTGAGATGGGCGCAAATGTTGTTCTCTGTGATGTAAATATCGAAGCAGCAGAGGCAGCAGCAGAAGGCATTCGCGCAAAAGGTGGCAAAGCAATCGCAGTTCAGGTAGACGTTCGCGATTTTGCACAGATTGAAGCCGCAAAGAATAAGACAATGGAAACATTTGGTTCTATTGATATTCTCGTAAACTTTGCTGGCGGTGCTTCTTGCCGTATCAAGCAGGTTAAAGAACAGTTCAAGGATTATCCTGTTGATGTTCTTGACTGGGGTATTGACGTTAACCTTAAAGGACCTCTTTACTTCACCAGAAGTGTCATCGGTCAGATGATTGAACAGAAGAGCGGTGTGCTCATTTATCTTGGCTCAATTGTCGGTGCTGAGGGCGGCGGCGGAATGTCCTGTGATTACAGTGTTTCAAAGAGCGGTCTTATGACAGGTTTGGTTAAGTCCATGGCGCAGTACGGTGCTCAGCACGGTATCCGCGCAGTATGTGTATCTCCCGGACCGGTTCTCACCCGTGAGGCAATGGCAAAGATGAAGACTCTCATTGGTAGAGCCGCAGAACCTATTGAGGTTGTAAATCTCATTTCATATCTTGCGTCCGAACAGGCTGGTTCTATCACCGGTGTAAACATTCCGATTGATGGCGGCCGTAGTGCGATGAAAGTATAAGTTAAAAAAAATGCATCCATGCGGATGCATTTTTTTATTTCCCCCATTGACAGAACAAAGTTCTAAATGTATAATGATAAATAGAAACTAAATACTGCTTAGGAGAGTTTTATAATGAAAAAACTTTTTTCTCTTTTACTCGTAGTGTCAATGCTTTTGACAATGGTGGTATTGCCTGCTTTTGCAACAACTCCCACCGGCGGTCTTGCTTTCACTGCAGATGACAACTACACAACTACTTCGGCACTTACCGAAGCACCTCGTACCATTGAAGCGTGGGTAAAGGTTGACAAAGATGCACCCGACACAAGACTTGGTATTATTTTCGGCAACTATGTTTCCGGCACTTATGACAATACTATGCTTGACCTTGAGATTCGCACCAACGGTACTCCTTATCTCTACTGGAGAGCAGGAACCAATAAGAGTGTAAATGCAAACTTTACAGATGTTGACCTCCGTACAGGAACATGGACACATGTTGCTGTAGTTTCCACCGCTACTGAGGCAAAGTGTTATATCAACGGTGAACTCAAGCAAACCATTGAACTTACCTTGGCAGATTTTGATGTGAGCGGACTTTCACAGTTCAGGGTAGGCGGCGACTTCCGTACAGGAAATACACAGTATCTTAAGAACGCAACTCTCGGTGCAGTTTCTGTTTATTCGGAAAGCCGCACCGCAGAGCAGATAGCAGCAGACTATGCAGCTACCGATTATACCGATGACGCGCTTGTCTGTGCGTATGATTTTACTGTAAGCGGCAAAGAAAGACTTAAAGATTACAGCGCAAATGCAAATCATCTCGGATATTCCAATACCGCTGACAGTTCTCTCAACGAAGAGTATAGAGAAGTAACTGAAGGCATGACCTTTGATAATACCAACGGTACCTACGAACTCGGCACTCTCGCGGCTGTACCCCATACATTTGAGGCTGAAGTTTATTTTCCATCTACATTTGCGTCTGATTCAAGAGGCGGCGTAATTATCGGTAACTATCCCGGCTCTGCCAAGAGTTGTGTCAACTTTGAACTTCACACAGACGGCAGACTCCGCTATTACTGGATTGATGCAAACGGCGATGACTATGCTGCATATTTCAACGTAGATGCATATTGCGGTGAATGGGTAAAAATTGCAGTAACTCACGATTTTGAAGCAGGCGTAATAAAGGGCTATTTGAACGGCGAACTTGTTGATACAGTCACTGATAAGAATGTCGGCGGCGGCCCCGTAATTTTTGATAACTTTGTACTTGGCGGCGACGGAAGAAGTGGCAATGCTCAGTATTTTAAGGGCAATCTTAAGAGCGTAGCCGTGTATTCTGGTATTCGTACCGATGCCGAAATTGCGGCTGACGCGGTTTCCTATGGTACAGATGATCTTATTCTTCACTATGACCTTTCTGACTATACCTACACCGATCGCCCTGATGTTGTAACTGACCTTGCAGGCAACAACAATGCGGTATATGACAGAGTATGGCTTGATGAAGAAGAAATAGAAACCGATTATGCATATTCATTTGCAGTAGTCGGTGATACACAGTGTCTTAACGATTTCTATCCTGAACATTTCCAGACACTTTATGATTGGATAATTGAAAATAAAGAGTCGAAGAATATTCAATTTGTGTTCGGACTTGGCGACATTACAAACAAGTCTTTGATTCGCGAGTGGGACGAGGCAATTGCCGGATTTGACAAACTTTCAGATGCAGGTATTCCTTATAGTGTTGTAAGAGGAAACCACGATAGCCAGACTACCACTGATACTACTAAGCTCCAATTCAATGTGGCAATGGCAGATTCAAAATATGCTACAGAAATTACAGCAGAGCAGAGAATGAGAGCGGATGAACTCGAAAATACCTACCGTACTTTTACTGTAGGCGAAGAAAAGTTTGTATCTATTACTCTCGATTACGGCCCAACAGATGAAGAGCTTGCATGGGCTTCTTCTGTATGTGAGAAATATCCTGACCACAAGGTAATTGTTACAACTCATGCATACATGTTCCGCGATGGCACTACTCTTGATAAGGGTGATGTTGTTCCTCCTTCAAATTCAGATCCTGCTAACAATGATGGCGATGAGATGTGGGAAGAGTTCGTAAAACAGCATGAAAATATCATCCTTGTAATGAGCGGACATGACCCGTGTGCATATGTTGTTACACGCAAGGAAAACGGTGTACACGGCAATACTGTAACACAGATGCTTGTGGATGCACAGACCGAGGAGAAAAATCGTGGCGCTCTTGGCATGGTAACTATGCTTTACTTCTCAAAGGATGGAAAAACCGTTGAGGTTGAGCATTATTCTACAGTGCGCGACCAGTATTTCCTTAAAGACAATCAGTTTACAATGACATGGAACGAGATGGTCGGTGACGTTGACTTTGACTATTCCGTTGGCATTACCGACATTATGACAGCATTGGTTGCTGCAGTAAATGACGTAGAACTTAACAAAGCTGATATGAACGGTGACGGTAAAGTAACACTTCTTGATGTTGTACGCATTATGAAATGTGCTGCAAATTAATAATAAAAAGCCTGCGAGAGCAGGCTTTTTTACTCCTTAAAGGGGCGGTCGCGGTGAGCGACATGCGAATGTACGCCCCTCTACACTTTAAAATGCTTGCATTTTAAAGTGATTATATAATCATTAATTTATATCCCTATTCCATTGACTTTATATTTATAAAATGGTACAATAGAACAAAATTCTATTATAAAGGAACTTTAGATGAAAAACAGATCCTGCCTGACAACTATCAAGCAGAAATATGATGCTCTTACTCATGTTGAAAAAAGAATAGCAGATTATATTATAGCAGATTCCGGCAATGTCATTCATATGTCTATTGCAGAGTTTGCAGAGAATGCAGGTGTGGTGAAATCGGCAATAATCCGCTGCTGTAAAACTCTTGGGTTTGACGGATATTCTGAACTTAAGCTTTCGCTTGCAATGGAGCTTTCAAAGAATAAGCAGCTTAATTTTGTGCCTTATATTGATGAGAGCGACAATGTGCAGAATATTCTTGAAAAGGTTTTTTCCGCAAATGTAAAAACTTTGCATGACACAGCCGAGGAGATAAGTATTTCTGTTGTTGAAAAAATAGTGGATGTTATTGATAATTCCAATGTAGTGTATATCTACGGTATAGGAACATCTGCGGTCATTGCAACTGATTTTCAGTATCGTCTTACACAGATAGGATATACTGCAATCTGCTTTACCGATGTACCATCAATGAAAGTGTCAACGCTAAATATCAAAGAAGGGGACGTTGCATTCGGTGTTTCTAACAGTGGACAGACAACCGCAACGATAGATGCACTCATTCTTGCCAAGGAGATGGGAGCAGTAACTGCTTGCATCACCGGTTATCCTGATAGCCGCATTACAAAGATATGCGATTATCCTATCGTTATTTCTACAGACGAAATACAGTACCCGATTGAAGCAATTTCATCAAGAATCGCGCAAATAAGCGTGCTTGATACTATAATAATTTCTCTTTCTGCACGTCATTATGATGAGGCGGTAGATAGAGCAAGCAAAACCCGTGAGTTTGTAAACCGCGGAAGATATGTTACCAAGGAAAACCCATGAAACGCAAATTAATATATTTAATATCATACCTTGCATACTCAGCAATATATATCGCGCGAGTCAATCTTACAATGGCAAATCCGGAGCTCGTTTCGCTTGGGATAGTCGATACTGTGCAGATAGGCATACTCGGCGGTGTATTCTCGGCGATGTTTGCAAGCGGCAGACTTTTTAACGGCGCGATAAGCGATAAAGCGCCGCCGTGGGCAATGATAAGCGGCGGACTTGCACTTTGTGCGCTCAGCAATATTATTATCGGATTTTTTCCGCCTTTTATCGGAATACTTCTCCTTTGGACAGTCAATGCATACGCACAGTCAATGCTCTGGGGCTCAATGCTTTCCGTAATGTCACAGATATACGATGAGTCCACAGCAAAAAAACGCACTGCATTTCTATCGACTTCTGTTGCGGTAGGCAATATTATATCAATCCTGTTTTGCACATGGTTAATCACACACTTTGATGTGAAATACGCTTTTATCATACCCGGTGTAATTACGCTTATACTTGGGTTGGCAGTGGCGATTACCACACACGATGTAAAGCCATGTGGCGGAGAGGAAAAGCATCTTTCGATGCTTGAACTTCTAAGGAGAAAAGAACTTTGTATTATCAGTATTCCTGCGTTTCTCCATGGCATAATGAAAGAGAATATAAGTCTGTGGATGACCGTTTATGTCATTGATACATATGCTATAGACCTTAGAGAATCCGCATATTACCTTTTGCTTATTCCTGCGTTTGGATTTGTCGGCAGAGCAGTGCACCAGGTGTTCTATAAGCTTTTTAAAGAAAATGAGCACGCGGTGTCGCTATTAGGATTTATGCTTTGTATCGTCTTTTCTGTGATGCTTGTTGCATTCAGACCTTCTGCATTTTACAGCGTTGCATGTCTTACAGCTATATATGCAGCGGTTTCAATGATAAACACATCATTTCTTTCGATTTATCCGCATCGATATCGCCATGAGGGAAATGTTTCTTCCGTCAGCGGCATCGTTGATTTTGTAACATATCTCGGTGCAGCTGTTGGCGCACTGATTTACGGTGTTATGATAAAGAGCTTTGGTTATGATTCAATGTTCATTTCATGGGCAATAGCATCATTGCTCGGCTCAATAGTGATAAGTAAATTTGTAAAAATAAAGAGGTAAATGTCATGAAAAAGTATCTTCTTCCTGAAAACGGTCAGTTCTACAAAGCTAACTTGCATTGTCATTCCACGTATTCAGACGGTAAACTCACTCCTGCTGAAATCAAGGATGCATACAAATCCCACGGCTACTCTATTGTTGCGTATACCGACCACGATGTTATGATAGCGCATGATGAGCTTAACGATGAAGGCTTCCTTGCGCTTCACGGCTATGAGATGGAAGCAACCGATACAACCGTTTCGTCGTTCAAATTTCGCAAGACCTGCCATATGTGCCTTATCGCGCTTGACCCCGATAATTTAAAGCAGGTTTGCTGGCATAGAGAAAAGTATATGGTAGGGCACGGTGCAGAGCATCGCCACCTTGTACAGTTCGATGAAAACATGCCCGATTTTGAGAGATCGCATACTCATGAGTGCGTTAACATCATGATGAATGCAGGCCGCGAAAACGGATTCTTCGTTACATATAATCACCCTGTATGGTCGCTTGAAAACCGCAGTGACTATGAGGGATATGAAGGCATGCATGCAATGGAGATATGCAACTATGGCTGTTTCAAGACGGGCTTTTCCGAATACAATGCAACTATTTATGATGATATGCTTCGCATGGGAAAGCGCATTTACTGCATAGGAACTGACGACAATCACAACGGAGCACCACTTGATTCTCCTCGCAGTGACTCTTTCGGTGCGTTTACTATGATAAAGGCTGACAACCTTGAGTATAAGACTATTACCGATGCGCTTGTTGCAGGTAACTTCTATGCATCGCAGGGACCCGAAATCAAAGAGCTCTATTTCGAGGACGGCAAGCTTTATGTTACCACTGCCGCATGCGAAAAAATAGTTTTGACCACCGGTACAAGAAAAGTGCGCTATGTAGCGCGCGAAAAAGGAAAGATCCTTACAAAAGCATGCTTTGAGGTGCTTGAAGAGGATATTTATGTACGCATTACCGTAAAGGATAAGTACGGCAGATACGCAGATACAAACGCATATTTTACAGACGAACTGTTCAAATAAAACATAAAAAAGGCTTGCCTCGGCAAGCCTTTTTTAGCGTAGCAGATTAATTCATCATTTCTTTCAGTGCGGCTATTGCATCACTAAGCCCGCCAACTTCGTCTATAAGACCGCATTTTACAGCTTCGTTACCGTCTATGATAGTGCCTACGTCATTTGCAAGTTCACTTGTATTGTTCATCATATTTCTGAAATTCTGTTCATCAACATTTGAATGTGAACAGATAAAGTTTACTATTCTGTCCTGCATTTTGTCAAAATAATAGAAGGTCTGCGGCACGCCGATTATTGTGCCTGTCGTTCTCACGGGGTGAAGCGTCATTGTGGCACTTGGTACTATGAAGCTTTTTTTACCGCATACCGCAAGCGGCACGCCGATTGAGTGACCGCCGCCAAGCACCAGTGTGACGACAGGTTTTTTCATTGAAGCGACAAGTTCCGCTATTGCAAGTCCCGCCTCGACATCGCCGCCCATTGTGTTAAGCAAGAGTAAAAGACCTTTGATTTCTTTGCTTTCCTCCACGGCACAGATTATTGGAATTATGTGTTCATATTTGGTCGCCTTTTGCGTTTGGTCAAGTACATAGTGACCTTCAATTTGACCTATGATAGAAAGACAGTGTATTCCATTTGCCGTGACCGAACCGTCAGTTTTTTCGTCTTGATTCTTATTTTCTTCTGACATAATCTCCCTCGCATCGTTAGTTTTCATAAAATATATTAAAAGTTTGCACAAAAATATTCATAATTATACATTTACAAAAGGAAAAGTTTGTGATACAATTAACATGTATGACTATGTTAAAAACTTTATATATTAAGGAGAACAATCATGGCAGAGAAGTTTTTAGTTGAAACCTCCGCAAGACACGTGCACCTCAGCGCGGCAGACATCGAGACCCTTTTTGGTAAGGGCTACACCCTCACCCATAAAAAGGACCTCAGCCAGCCCGGTCAGTACGCATGCGAAGAGAGAGTTACTCTCGTTGGTCCTAAGAAGCCCATCGCTAACGTAATTATCCTCGGTCCTGCAAGAAATGCTACACAGGTTGAGCTTTCTTTCACTGATGCTCGTACCCTCGGCGTAAGCGCTCCTGTAAGAGAGAGCGGCGACGTTGCAGGTAGTGCAGCTTGTAAGCTCGTTGGTCCTGCAGGTGAGGTTGAACTTACCGAAGGCGTTATCGTTGCAAAGAGACACATTCATATGACCCCCGCAGATGCTGAAAAGTTCGGTGTTAGCGATAAGGAAGTCGTAAGTGTTAAGCTCGATTCAAACGGCAGAAGCACCATTTTCGGCGACGTTGTAGTTCGCGTTAACCCCTCTTTCGCACTCGCAATGCACATCGACACCGATGAGGCAAATGCTGCTGCAGCATTTGGCGAATTCTACGGCGAAATTGTTAAATAAGTTATGAAAAAAATCAGGATGGTCTTTCAGGGGGACAGCATTACCGATGCAGGCAGAGATAAGCGGAATTACCACGATCTCGGTCCCGGATATCCGAAATTTGCCGCCGAGCATATGACAGCGGCACTTCCAGACGTCGAATTCGAGTTCCTCAACTTCGGCATTGGAGGAAACCGCACTGATCAGTTGTTCGACCGCATCTATGCGGACGGAATTGCCTTTGATCCCGATGTGATTTCGATTTTGATTGGAATCAACGACATCTGGCATCGCTACGGTGCCGCCCGTATTGCTACGACCGACGCACAGCTTGAGCTGAATTATCGGTCGATTCTTGAATACATACGCAGAGAAACGCATGCCAAGATTGTCATGCTTTCCCCTTATTTGCTCGATGCTGAGCCAAGAGCGGGAATGCGTGCCGACCTTGCCCGTGTTCTCCCTGTCATCGAGCGACTTGCAGACGAGTACGCCGATGTGTATATTCCTCTGGACAGGCATTTCGCCGAAGCACTCAAGTCACAGCCATCCCCGCTTTACTACTCGGCGGACGGCGTGCATCCCAACGAAAACGGCAGGGCGTTTATCGGCAAACTTTACGCCGATGCGGTCACGCCGCTTATAAAAAGTTTATAATTTTATCATAAGGAGAATAAATCATGAGCAAAGAATTTTCTTGTGAATACGCCATGAGCCAAGAAGTTGCGCACATGGGCTGTGTTACCAAGGGCTGTGATCACGGTCCCGCTCCCATTCCGGAAGAGGGTCAGTGGATTCAGTCTAAGCAGATCACTGACATTTCCGGCTATACCCACGGTATCGGCTGGTGTGCACCCCAGCAGGGCGGCTGTAAGCTCTCCCTCAATGTTAAGAACGGTATCATCGAGGAAGCACTCGTTGAGACTATCGGTTGTTCGGGTATGACCCACTCCGCAGCTATGGCTGCTGAGATCCTCCCCGGCAAGACTCTTCTCGAGGCTCTCAACACCGACCTCGTTTGTGACGCTATCAACACCGCTATGCGTGAGCTCTTCCTCCAGATCGTATACGGCCGTACCCAGTCTGCTTTCTCTGAAGGCGGTCTCGTAATCGGCGCAGGTATGGAAGACCTCGGTAAGGGCGCTCGCTCCATGGTTGGTACCATGTACGGTACAAAGGCTAAGGGTGTTCGTTACCTCGAAATGACCGAGGGCTACTGCACCAGAATGGCACTCGATGCTAACAACGAAGTTATCGGTTATGAGTTCGTATCCCTCGGCAAGATGACCGACCTCATCAAGAAGGGTGTAGAACCTAACGAAGCATACAAGCAGTCTATGGGTACATACGGCCGTTTCGCAGATGCGGTTAAGTATATCGACCCGAGACACGAATAATTAAAGGAGGGAAAACGTAATGGCACATTTTGAAGGTTATGAAAGACGTGAGGCTAAGATCCTCGCAGTTCTTAAAGAATACGGAATTTCCTCCATTGATGAATGTAAGGAAATTTGCGCTGCAAAGGGTATCGACCCCTATAAGATCGTTGAAGAAACTCAGCCTATCGCATTTGAGAACGCTAAGTGGGCTTACACTGTAGGCGCTGCTATCGCAATCAAGAAGGGCTGCACCAAGGCTGCTGACGCTGCTGCTGCTATCGGCATCGGTCTCCAGAGCTTCTGTATCCCCGGCTCCGTTGCTGAAAACCGCAAGGTTGGTCTCGGCCACGGCAACCTCGGCAAGATGCTTCTCTCCGAAGAGACAGAGTGCTTCTGCTTCCTCGCAGGTCACGAGTCCTTCGCTGCTGCAGAGGGCGCAATCAAGATCGCGCTCAATGCTAACAAGGTTCGTTCCAAGGATCTCCGCGTTATCCTTAACGGTCTCGGCAAGGATGCTGCATACATCATTTCCAGAATCAACGGCTTCACCTATGTTGAAACCAAGTTTGACCCCGCTACCGAGGAAGTTTCTGTTGTAAGAGAAGTTCCTTTCTCTGACGGTCCTCGTGCAAAGGTTAAGTGCTACGGTTCCGACAACGTTCCCGAAGGCGTTGCTATCATGAGAAAAGAAAACGTTGGCGTTTCCATCACCGGTAACTCCACCAACCCCACTCGTTTCCAGCACCCCGTTGCAGGTACCTACAAGAAGTGGTGTAACGAGAACGGTGTTAACTATTTCTCTGTTGCTTCCGGCGGCGGTACAGGCCGTACCCTCCACCCCGACAATATGGCAGCAGGCCCTGCTTCCTACGGCATGACCGATACTATGGGTCGTATGCACTCTGATGCGCAGTTCGCAGGTTCTTCC
>JAFQDK010000036.1 GCA_017399305.1 Clostridia bacterium | reverse complement strand
TGCGAGAAAAGAAAAATGTATCCGCACGGGAAATGAGTTTAGCGATTGGACAGAACCCCGGCTATATTAACAATATTGAGTCGGGAAAGTCTTTGCCATCCTTACCGGGTGTATTCTATATCTGCGATTACTTGGGAATTTTGGAAGAAGAACTGCATACAGTAATTTATGATATTATATCAAAACAAGCAGAGGTTATCTTCAACACTTCAAGCATAGGTACTGTTTCGGCATCTACTATACAGGCTGAACAGCAAGTAGAAATACAGGCACAGCTTGACACATATAAAAGAGAAAAACAAAGCCTTTACGAAAAGCTTATGGGAAAAGAAATTACTACTGTAGAATATCAAGTTATGAAAAAGACCTTTGATGAAAAAATTGCTTATGCACAACAGCAGCTTGAACGATGCTGTAAGCAAATTGAAGGAAACAATATAACGGCAAAGTCCAACTCTGAACTGAAGAAGTTGGCAAAGGATATAAAAAAAGAAAACACCTTATCACAGAGCTTGGCTGACAGGCTCATTGATAAAGTGTATGTTTATCCTAATAAGAGAATTGAGATTGTATGGAAAGTGCAAGATTTCTGCACAGTTCAAGCTACAATATAAACTAAATAATTTTTTTAGCTTGACATATGTTACTGCTACAGTATTGTAATTTTATTGAGTAAATAAAAACAATTTTAATAATTTCTGCTTTTCTCCAGCGAATAACAAAACCTACTAATTATAGTATGCTTTTCATTTTACAGTATATCATCTTTTAGTTTGTAAATCAAGAAATTCCATATTCCTTTTCTATTTATAGTAAATCAACACACTAATCATAAATCAATAAAAAAACGATTCCCCGCTTTTGAACCGCAAATTTTGCACCCCCTTTGAGAGAAAAAAGTGCATTTTGCACCCCCTTTTAACAAAAAAGAGCAATTTGCACCCCCTCCCGTCAAAAAAAGGGGCGATTTGCACCCCCTATTTTTTCTATCAATTTATGCGTTCTTACACAAAAAAACAGACGGTATTTACCGTCTGTTTTTTCGTTCGTTGTGGAGTGTGTGAGAACTCTCGCTTTATCGCTAAACGAGGAATCAAGCTTCGCTTGCAACGCGTTGTGGGTTATCGAATCCCACTCTCTACGCAATAAGCCACGCTAATTTTAATAGAATTAGCGTGACTTTCGTTTTAATAAAAACAGCACTTGTTCAATAATGGACTGCACCGATTTGTGCAATCCAGAAGGTGTGCTGTTTTTATTATTTAATTACTTAACTCTTTCGCTCTTAAGTGCAATTCGGGTAAATATTACGCACGCTTCACTGCGTACAATTTCGTCATGTGGGCGATAAGTTCCCTTTCCTGCATCGCCGCTTACAATTCCTGCTTTATAGAGCTTGGAAACTGCACTATAGCAAGTCATGTCACTTGTCACATCAAAAGCAGCGCCTTCTTTGACAGGCTCATACTCACTGTCGGGAAGAATGTTTGAAAACACGATAGCCATATCGCCTCTTGTGATATTAGCGTTCAGGTCTGCAAACTGCCCCTCTGTGATAATGCCATTCTGCACACAGTATTCAACATATGGAGCATACCATGCTTCACCGCTCACTGCCGAATGAACAGTATTTCCGTAATAAACTGTATGGATATTTGCTGCTGCGGTCAGCGCCTGTGCAACAGTAAACTTGCCATCAGGTGAAAACTTAGTAGCACTTGTACCGTTTGCAAGTCCGCGTTCGTATGCGATTTCAACATATGCCTTAAACCAATGACTGTCGCCTACATCAGTGAAAGCGCCCGTATACTGTCTCTTTGCCGCAAAAGGATTCTTTTGATAGTCAACCTTTGTAAATCCGCTGATTTTGTTGATTACAGGATTGGGGTTTACTACCTGTGTGTAAACTCTATCGGGGGATGATGGGTGTCCCGTACCCTCGCTGATCACCACGCCGTTTTCATCTGCATGGTAAGGCTCAACAAAGGCGTATCTGCCGCCGTTTGTATCTGTTCCGAGATATGCGTTGTAGCAAATCCAGCCTTGTCCTGTAGTATCATCTACATAAGAAGCCGAGCCAATACCGCAGATTTCATTGTTCATGGAAAGTATGGGCTCAGGATGCTTTACCCAATTCTTTGCATCAAGCGGGTCGCCGACAAGAAACTTAAGCTGACCGAGCTTGTATTCCGGAGTATTGTAACCGCAAGCGGAATACACGATATAAATACTGCCGTCATCACCGTAAACCGCCGTGCCGCACTCAACAATTGTAAGAGTGGTGTGTCTGCCGATTTCCCAATCGTATTCAGGGCGGATGAGAATTGTAGACTTTCCCTTGATAGTCCAAGGGTTGGTCATTTCGACGATATTGATATTCTGATTAATCTTGCCGGGCTCACCCTCAATCGCAACAAAGAGGTTATAAACCTTACCGTTTATACGGATGTCTGTCTGACCGCCCGACCATCTGTCGTTAAATCCCTCAAGCTCTACAGATACCTTTTCGGGTACATTGACCTCGCCTGTAATGGGATTGCCCCAACGTCCGAGAAGATTATCGCCGTCAAGGCACTTGAGAACAAACATCCTGTGCCCTGTATCTCCCTCGGTCTCTCCACCCGAACCTGCAAAATAGAGATACCAACCGCCGTTGCCCTCGCCAACCTCTTCATCGGTGTAATGATGAATTTCCGGAGACCAACAACTTGCGGAATATGCTTTGCCCTCTTCGGGTAGAAAAACAGTTTTACCGGTAGTGTAGATAAGGTCGCCAATGTTTGCCGTTTTTGTAAGTCCGATACCCGGCTTTCCGGTGGTGGATGTGTAATAGTAAAAACCGTCATGATAGAAGAGCCATGGGTCTGCACCGTCTGCTCTCACATAGTTTGTAAACGTATATGTGCCTGTTTCGATTTCACTGAGGTCAACGGTGCTCGTGATAAATGAGGGGACACCGTCAACATTATTTGAGCCTGTAAACTCAACAAGATGCGCAAAGTCACCGCCTGTAATATTAACATTGTAAACACCGCTATATGTACCGTTTGCACTTGCAGAATAAAGGAGCTTGTTATAGAATGTACCGCCTGCAATATGGACATTTACGTTGCTGCTGAATACCTGCTCCTCTTTTGTAATGTTTGCACATACCACAGAGGCATACATTGTGCCACCGGTAAAAGTTGCATTTATATCTCCTGTGTGAGCGGAGGTGCTACCCAGCACCATAGCATCATAAAACTCGCCGCCCTCAATTCTTAAGTTTACCGTGCAATTGGTTGCATTACCTGAAGCACCGCCTCGAATCCTTCCCCACATACCGCTTTGAATGGTTACATCGGTGGTTTTGCCGCTTGAATCGCCAATACCGCCGCCAAGGATTACCGGATATGTCTGACCGTCAACTCTGTCACATACGATTCCCTCACCAAGCACAAGCTTGTGGTATTCACCGGCAATTGCCTTGTATTTAGCTTCAGAGGTAATATAAATATTATTAAACTCGGTTTCACCGCCGCAGTGGTAATTGTTCTTCATTACAATTTTAGCGCCGTTTTCCTTTGTATAGTCAACGCCGTCATAAAGAGATGTTACAATAACCTTTCCCTCATGCTTATGGTTATAGCCAAGAACAGCAGCAGTAATTGTAACTCTTCCGCAAACAACTATAGTACCGCCCTCTTTGCCAAGGGCATTATATGCATCGTCAAACGAGCCGCCGGCACTTGCAAAGGTGCCGCCATTGCCCGTGCCGCCGTCACGGATGAAATAAACCTTGCCTGTAGAAATTTCAAAGAGTTCCTTTACACTGCCAAGTGTTTCTGCGGTAACACCGTCACCGAGAGTAGCCTTGCCGCGCATGTTTGTACCGACACTCTCAAAAGCGCTGACCTTGCCGCCGAGAAACTTTAATACAAGCGACTTTGAAACGTTGTTAAATATAACCTTTTCAACATTACCGCCATTTACGGTGATATCAAAGGATTCGCTACCGTTTTCACTTGATTTTACAGTACTTACGCTGCCGCCGTTAATCTCGATTACTGCGGCATTACCGCCGACAATCGCTTCTACGTTTGCGCCGTCAACAATGACATTCTTTGCATTTGTAACTCTATCTACGGAACCACCGCAAAGAATTGCAGAGCCTGTGATGTTCAGTTTTTTGTCAGTCTTTACATCCTTTGCAGTTTCAAAAACGCCATTATCTGCGTTGAAAGTGCCGCTTCCGCCTAATGTAATATTCTTGAATTCGGTTTCACCGGAAAGAGTGTATGTACCGTTTACTGTAAGAGATTTACCTGTAATAAGTACTTTTTCCGAGTGAGACGGCTCAACAAAACTATCGACAGTAATATTATTCAAAAGCACAACAGTGCTACCCAATTTTGCCGCAGATTCAAATGCATCTGCAAAACTTGCAGGGTCATCCTCTGTATTGCCGCTGCCGTTTGCACCCATTTTTGCATATACGCTTGCTATATTTTCGGTATAGTCAAAGCCAACCTTAAATGTTTCAATCTCTTCTCCTG
>JAFQDK010000035.1 GCA_017399305.1 Clostridia bacterium | reverse complement strand
TCTGCCTGTTGTCTTGTTCCAAATGATAGGTTCGACATAGCCGAATGTTTCAAGAGAGCGTTTCAGCTTCTCGTATTCGGCATCACCGGGTTTGAGGTCTTTTCGGGGATTATAATCTGCCGGGAGCAGGTCAGCGGTGTGTTTGATTTCAATCAACATACTTTTCCACCGCCTTCTTCAGTTCTGCGGTTTTGTCGAGACTTTCCCAGGTGCCTTTGTAGCCGTTGAAATGACCATAGGCTGTGGTATCCGCAAAACGAGGTGTACGTAAACGGAGCAGAGAGATGATTGCTGCGGGGCGAAGGTCAAATACCTCGGAGATTGCCTTGCGGATGATATCATCGCTTACGATGCCTGTACCGAAGGTATTCACTTCGATGGCGGTAGGCTCGGCTTTACCGATTGCATAGGAGATTGCAACCTGGCATTCCTCTGCAAGATGTGCGCCGATAACATTTCGAGCCACAGCTCTCGCCATATACGCACCGCTGCGGTCTACCTTGGTTGCATCCTTTCCGCTGAAAGCACCGCCACCGTGAGCAGCGAGACCACCGTAGGTGTCAACCATAATCTTGCGACCGGTGAGTCCCGTATCAGCGGCGGGACCGCCCTCGACAAATCTGCCCGAGGGATTGATAAGGATTTCGGTATCGTTATCAACCACTGTGCTGTCAAAAAGAGGGTAGAGAACTTCGGTGATGATTTCGCGGCGGAGTTCCTTGAGGTCTTTGTTCTTATGATGCTGAACCGATACGATGATGTTGGCGATTCGTTTAGGTTCGCCGTCTTCATACTCCACGGTAACCTGTGCCTTACCGTCGGGACCGATGCCACGGATGGTGTGGTTGTTCATAGCTTCGTCAAGGCGTTTGCAGATACCGTTTGCAAGGACAACGGGGAGGGGGAGTTTCTGCCAAGTTTCGCTTGTGGCATATCCGTAAACGGTGCCCTGGTCGCCTGCACCCGTGGTTGCAAAGATGTCTTTGTTGGGAGTACCTCTAACACCGAGCGCACGGTCAACGCCACCCTTGATGTCGGGACTTTGACGATGCACGTATACGAAGATGATAAACTTCAAAGGGTTGTATCCGATTTCACGGAGCGTATCACGGACGATACGGCGAATGTTGACACTGCCGTTGCAGGTGATTTCTCCGCAAACAAAAATCCTGCCCTTGGTCGCCATTACTTCACAGGCAACACGAGAGCAGGGGTCGAGAGAAACGCATTCATCGAGGATGCGGTCTGCGATAATATCACAGAGCTTGTCGGGATGTCCTTTGCAGACGCTTTCTGCGGTTTTGAAATTAGTCATTATGTTTTCCTTTCCGAGCGGATAACAACCGCTCCATCAAATCGTCCTGCGGATTTGCACCGCCGTATTCGCGGGTGCAGTTTTCACGGACTATCTGGTAAATCTCCGACCACAGGCGATTAGCCTGCGTCATATATGTGTTTGCAATCGCAACATAAGGCGACTGTATTGCAGCACCCGTTGTAGGGTGCTTTGCCAAAAATCCGAGTTCACTTGTCAGCGTTTCACACTGAATCCATCGAGCACTTGCCATAGCAAAACGTTCAATGAGCTGCGGAGAAATGATAGTGGCACATCCACGATCGGAAAGCCACTGCCATACGTTTTCGTATATCTCGGTAGCACAAAGGGTAGAGCCGTCCTTTTGCTTTGCGGAGAGAAACTCGGACGGTTTTGGCATAGGTTGACCTTCAAGGTCTACCGCGCTGTCTTTGAAATCAATGACAGTCAGCGGTCTTTTTCCTGGATTTCCGCTTGCAATCTTATCTGCAATCGGTTTTTTCGGTCTGCCACCGGAGCCGGGTTTGGGTCCTCTTTGTCCCATGTTTTTCACACCTCCTTAAACTTTTGGTCTATTCCCCTGAAAACTTATGCGAATTTGTGCGTGAAAGCCCACGCCCGTTATTTTTTATGTTCTGTTTTAGGATGTTGACCGCCCTACGGCATTCATGCTTCCATCAAAGTCTTATAACTTTCAAGTTTTTTGCGCCAGTAATTATTCTCGGTTGCTTTTTTCTTCCAGTCGATAGTGAATTTATTTGTTTCTTGGCTTTTGAGAGAATTGCATATCCGATGTGCTAACTGACAGTTGTCAACGGAGTGTTCGCCACCGATGGAGAGCGGAACGATATGGTCAATGGTGCCGTCCCAATTGTTGTCGATGCCTTTGGTGGGATGCACAGGCATACCACATATTTGACAGATACCGTTGTCGCGCTGAAAGATATCACTGTAATCAACGGCTTCAATAAAAGATTGGGCAAGCTGTGTTTCACGCTGCTTTTTCTGCTTTTTCATATACTCCTTGTGTTTTGCAGTGTTATGTTCGTGGCGGCGTTCATATTTTTCGGAACAAGAATTGCAACAAAAAACAGAGTGCATATTTCCGCACTCTGTCGTAAATTCGGTTCCGCATTCTTTGCAAGTGTAGGTACGAGGTACGTACGCTTCCGTCCATTGTTCTCGCTTCTTTTTTAGATTGCCTTGGTAACTACACGTGCTGTTGCAGTAGATTTGGTTTCTAAGCGTTGTCTCAAACTCCTTACCGCACCAATGGCAGATTCGTTTATAAACCGTAGGCATAGGCTTTTCTTTCTTGGGATGTGATAATGCGTATGCTGCACGCTGACATTCAGTACTGCAATATTTCATTCTAAAAGCGTTGGGCTTCCAGAAAGGCTTACCGCAATGCTGACAAAGATAGTATTTCTTCATGCTTTCATGCGCTTTTTTATTGGCACACTCCGAAGAACAGCATTGCTGCTTTCGGTTCTTGGGGGTGAAACTTTTACCACAAATCGCACAGTTTTTTTCTTTAGCCATGGTTCCCTCCGCTTTTATTCCAACGGTCGCCGTCACGAGCAGTAATCTCGGAATGACAAGATTTGCACAGCGACATCAAGTTATCGCTTGCGTGAGTACCGCCACGTGATAAAGGTAAGATGTGATGCACCTCTTCGGCTGCGATCAGCTTCCCTTTACGCTTACACTCTTCGCACAGAGGGTGTGCGGCTATGTGCCTGTCACGGATGCGCTTCCAGGCTCGACCATACCTACGGCGTACAGCAGGGTCTCTGTCGTACTTCTCGTAGCGTTTGGCTTCGGCTTTGCCGTGCTCTTCACAGTACCGCCCATCTGTAAGGCGGGGACAACCGGGGTGGGAACACGGTCGCTTGGGTTTCTTCGGCACAGTTCTTCCTCCTTTCTTGGCAAAATAAAACCCCTATAGGAGAGGGGCTCCTACAGAGGTTCGCTCTATTCTGTTTTTCCAATTATACTATATCACAAAAGGCGAGGTGACTTATAGTGACATTTAGTGACATGATGAAGGAATTTGCACTTTTTTCAAGGCTTCTTCATGAATTCGGTATAGGTGGCGGACATTATAGCCCATATCTACGGCTATTTGCTCCCATGTGTGAAAGCACAAATATCGCTTTTCTAAAACCGCCTGATATTCGGGATTTTCAACCGCTTTTATTACAGTTACAATTTCACGCTTCAAATCTACGAGTTTTTCCATATCTGCGTGTATTTCATTCTGTAAATCGACTATTTTGCATACTGCATCTGCCATAGTTGAGTTTCCACGATTGGGACTATGTGGCATACCGCTTAATGTTGCAGTACACTTGGTAGCAAGCTCATTCAAGGATGCGATTTGGTCGATTTTTGCATCTATACGCTGATCGAGGCGATATGCTTGCGACATATATTCGTTTGCCGTCATACTCGCACCTCCCGGCGAACCCTAACTTTGATATTTTCCATAAGGAAATCTGCATCAAGATTCGTAAGTAGCGCATACCATGGAGAATTGAAGAATTTTTCGATATTGCTGACATCCTCGGAATACTTCCTATCGCCGGGATGCATATATGAGTATTTCAAGGCGGTTCGGTAATCTTCTGCTGCTTTTTCAACAATTGCATTTGCGAGAGCTTCATAGGGTCTCATATCTGTACCTCCGAAAAATATAATCCCTCGGGTTGGCACTTTTTTTCGTTATTTTTCGAGATTTGCTTTTACTGCACCGATAAGGGCATTCTGTGTTTGGTCTTTTCTCCCAAGAGCTGAAAGTATCTGCTCATCTATCGTACCTGCAGTTACAATATGAATTATTACAACCGTGTCTGCAGATTGTCCTTGTCGCCATAGTCGTGCATTCGTTTGGCTGTAAAGTTCAAGACTCCAAGTTAGACCGAACCATACGATTGTGTTGCCACCGCTCTGCAAGTTCAAGCCGTGTCCTGCGGATGCCGGGTGTATTAATGCAACCGGGAGTTCACCTCTATTCCATCTGGCGATGCTTTCAGGGGTGTCCAGACGGGAGAAAGGTATGTGCATCTCTTTGAGCCTTTGGGTAATCCTCTCAAGGTCATGTTGATACCAATAAGCAAGAAGGATAGGTTTGCCGTTTGCGGATTCAATGATGTCTTCAAGGGCATCAAGTTTTCTGTCGTGTACGTGCAGTTTTTCGCCATTGTCATAGTAAATTGCACCATTGGCAAGCTGTGTGAGTTTACCGCATAGTACGGCAGCATTGGCTGCGGTGATTTCCTTTTCGTTGCCGAAACTTAACACGAGGTCATCTTTTAGTTTTTTGTAGATGTTCCTCTCGGAATTATTGAGGTTTACAGGATATGCTGTAGTTATGAGTTCAGGCATTTTTAGGTAATCCTGCGATTTCATAGAAATCGTAATATCCGATATTGCATCGTAGATTGCTTTTTCAGCATTCGGTAAAGGCTTATAGGTATATACGATTTGCCCATTGTATTTGTCTGGGGCAAAGTAATTTGTGCGGTAGGCGGTAATAAATCTGCCGAGGCGTTTGCCCATATCAAGAATACGGAATTCTGCCCACAAATCCATAAGTCCGTTCCCGGCGGGTGTACCCGTAAGACCCACAATGCGTTTTACGGAAGGGCGAACCTTCAAAAGGGACTTAAAGCGTTTTGCTTTTCCGTTCTTGAAAGAAGAAAGCTCGTCTATTACAATCATATCGTAGTCAAACGGAAGGGAGCTTGCTTCCACAAGCCATTGCACATTTTCACGATTAATGATGTAAATGTCGGCTTTTGTTTTAAGTGCGGATAACCTATCGGCTTCGCTACCAACCGCAACGGAGCAGGTTAGTTTTTTGAGATGGTTCCATTTTCGTTGTTCGGCAGTCCAAGTTTCTCTTGCTACTCGCAGCGGTGCGATCACAAGCACCTTATGTACATCACCGCTTTTAATGAGGTCGTTTATGGCTGTAAGCGTGATGCTCGTTTTTCCAAGACCCATGTCAAGGAATACGGCTGCAATGGGATGTGTCTTTATATACTCGGTTGCATAACGTTGGTAGTCATGCGGTTTGTATTGCATTGATAATCACTCCAATCTGTTTTTCATCGTCAAGGATGAAAACACGGAAGCCGAGCTTGCGAAGCATGCGGTGTCGTGCAAGCTGCAAGGGTCTTGGTTTTTCACCCGGTGCTTTCACTTCTACGAACATTGCCACTCCATTTTTAAAGAGAAGAATGCGGTCGGGCATTCCATCATTTCCCGGACTTGTAAACTTGAGAGCTAAACCTCCCATATTTTTTACTGCCTTGACGAGTTTTTGTTCTAACTGTTTTTCAGTCATTTTTTACTCCTTTGGACGAATGGACGTTTTGGACTTTGGGTTCCTATATGCGCGTGTACATACATTTGCGACCAGTTCCTTTTATGTTTTTTTAATAAATACCTAAATAGGTTAATTCTTGTCCGCTTATCCTGCCACCATCGAAAACTG
>JAFQDK010000034.1 GCA_017399305.1 Clostridia bacterium | reverse complement strand
CGAGGTGTTTGTTGTTCGGCAGTCCATGTTTCTCTTGCTACTCTCAGCGGTGCACTCACAAGCAGCTTATGTACATCACCGCTTTTAATAAGGTCGTTTATGGCTGTAAGCGTGATGCTCGTTTTTCCGAGACCCATGTCAAGAAATACGGCTGCAATGGGATGTGTCTTTATATATTCGATTGCATAACGTTGATAGTTATGCGGTTTGTATCGCATCGATAATCACTCCAATCTGTTTTTCATCGTCAAGGACGAAAACACGGAAGCCGAGTCTGCGAAGCAAGCGGTGCCGTGCAAGCTGTAAGGGTCTTGGTTTTTCACCCGGAGCTTTCACTTCTACGAACATTACCACTCCATTTTTAAAGAGGATAATGCGGTCGGGCATTCCATCATTTCCCGGACTTGTAAACTTGAGAGCTAAACCACCCATATTTTTTACTGCCTTGACGAGTTTTTGTTCTAACTGTTTTTCGGTCACTTTTATGCTCCTTTGGACGAATGGACGTTTTGGACTTTGGGTTTCTATATGCGCGTGTACATACATTTGCGACCAGTTCCTTTTATGTTTTTTTAATAAATACCTAAATAGGTTAATTCTTGTCCGCTTATCCTGCCACCATCGAAAACTGCCTATTTACAAGGGTTAGCACATTGAACAAGGTGACAGGACGAGGGGACTAAAGGACTATTTCGCTTTTTTATAGACTCGCTGGCGACCATAAATCGGCAGAGATTCTCGTCCGTATCTGGTCCAGTTGCCTATTTTCTGCATGATGGCAGCGATTTCGTAGGAATCGGCTTTTTTCATACTTGCGGCATCTTTGCCGAAGCACTCGCACCAAATTTCCATATTGCACACGGTGTCTCTTTGAATGGTACCATTTGCACCAATTTCGCCGAGGCTGTTACCGCTCAAAAAATTCTTTCTTTCAAACAAGTCCATATCCGACCAGTTTGCCGGGAGAGGGGTGTCAAGGAACTTACGCACCAAACCTTCTCTCTCATCGGTTTCCATAGCATAAGCCTGTTCTGCTTTTGCAATATTCTCTTCATCGCCTTCAAGGTAGAGCTTTTCGCCACGCTTGTATGCGACAATTGCTTCTGCCCAGATCTGCTGTACTTCTTCCTTGGTAAGTTGCCACGGCTTTTTCGGACCCGTACCTTCAACCTTGATAGGCCAGAAGCGGCGGTTTCCTGTAATATCACGAAGAAAGCCTGTCTCTGCATTTGTAGAGCCTACGATAATGCACTGGCGCGGATGGCTTTCTACATTTACTCCATAGGAAGCACGATACTTATCGTCCACACGGGAGATAAAGGATTTTACAACTTCAACATCGGTTTTACGCATGCCCGCAAGCTCGCCGAGTTCGAGAATCCAGTAGCCTTGGATTTTTTCTGCTCCTGCTTTATCTTTCATATCCGTAAGCGTAAGGCTGTCCGAGAACCATTCACCTGCGAGTTTCGCAAAGAAGGTGCTTTTGCCGATGCCCTGGGGACCATTAAGGATGGGTACGCTGTCAAACTTCGTACCGGGGCAATATATTCTGGAAACGGCTGCCACAAGTGACTTCCTGCTTACCGCACGGGTATAGGTCGTATCTTCAGCACCGAAGTAATCAATAAACAGGGTGTCTAAACGAGGAGTACCATCCCAATCGGGGAGTCCTTCAAGGAATTCTTTGATGGGGTGATATGCTCTCTCCGCAGCGACAGCGAGGATAGCATCCTTTGTCTTTGTGGGGGAGTACAGTCCGTATTTTTTAGAAAGGTACACCTTGAGGGCTGCATAGTCGGAATCATTCCATCCTTCCTTTAACTGCTCCCACGGCAAATCTCCACGTGCATCAATGCCATCACGATGGCAGTTGAAAGCAAGATGCTTGAGACCCTCGTCATTGCGGAGAATAAGTACCACGTTGTCAAGGGTGTCCTTAACACCGCCGGTCTTGTCGAGAGCGAGAGCGGTCTGCCAATCAGCTCCTTCTTCAAAGTCGCTTCCTGCAGTTTCGGCTCTCTCTTTTGCGAGTGTCGTTTTCACCGCAGTATCCGCAAGTGCAAGGTCGGTCATCTGCTTGAATGACTTTTTCTCATCATCATCGCCGAAGAGGTGAATGCGGACGAGGTCGAATGCATTCAGCTCCTTACCGCAAGCAGGGTCGGTTGCGTGATGCGAGTAAGCAAACTTGTCATCGTAAACAACCACACCCGCAGAGGAGTCTGCCGGAATGTAGTCGTATCTTCCGTCCATAGCCGAAGGAGCATATACATCGGAGAGATATTTTTCAATTACATCGGCGATGCCGTAGGTGCGACAAAAAGCTCCGACAACCCCTTTTTTTGTAAGGGGGTCTTCCTGTTTTTTCTGTGCTGCTGTCCGAATAGAACTTTCGCGGGAGGAAGTCGGAAGAAGAGAGCAGTCTCGCCAGTGCGGGTATGCTGAAAGAAATACATCGGGGTCAAGCCATTTGCCGTCTATGCACTTGCAGATATACTCTCCGTTTGCAGGAGTAGTAGGCCAGTACATAAGCTGATGAGGTCGGTAGGAGCATTCGTCAAACTGGTCAATGCCGAGTTCGGCTGCGAAGTATCTGGCGACAGCAGAGTATTCATCAGGAGAGATGTCCCTTGTAAGGGGAACAACAATTCTGCATCTCGGTGCTTCGGGTGTATGACCGTGCGTTGTGTAGATACAAGCTGCATACTTAGACTCGGAAATGAAGTCGGAGATGAAGCCGGGTTTTGCATGGTCGGCATCAAGCGTAAGCATAGAGCGACAGATAACGGTCTCTCTTTTTCTTCGATTGTCCTTAAGCAAACCACCTACGAAACCGCCTTTATCTTTTGCACGGTCGCGGTCTGCCTTTTTCATCTTGGGGTATTCTTCTACGGTTTCCGTTGTTCGGATGGTGGTGGCAAGTCTTGCACACAAGTCTGTCCAGCTTGTGGTTTTATTTGACCAGTTTTTTGCAAAGCAACTATTGCCGTAAGCAATGTTCAAATCACGCATTTGGGTTTACCTCCTCTAATTTTTTATTAAAGAATCTGATGCGGTAGTGTCTTTCTTTTGCATATTCTATTTCGGAATGCATACCGGGAGATATGGTTTCGCCGAAAACCCATACCTCTGTGCATTTGCCCATCATAATGTTTCCGAAGACCATGCCGAGTTCACGTTCAAAAGGTTTCTTGTCGTTGAGAAACTGCGTAAAGAGTAAATGCGGAGCAAAGGGGATTTTCCCTTCAAGGACTGCGAAACGACAGTATTTTCTTGCGGCTTTTACATTTGCCCGGACATCGCCCGCAAATGGCGAACATATGTACACCAAAGGACGATGTTTTTTCAGTTCGGCGATTTCTCTTTTTCTCTTGTTTTCAATGTTTGCAATTGCAATACAAGGAGTGGGGTCAATGATATTCTCCTCGTTATACATACTGATTCCCATGTTTTTTCCTCAATCTTTCTTGTAAAAATCTGTTGTATATCCGTCTGCACGGAGTAAAAGTCCCTTTGCCCAGGGAGGGGTTCTGCCCATCTGTTCACAGATGGCTTCAAGAGACATATTTCTATTGCCTTCAATCACGATTTCATCGTGTATGTGCATAATAATGGAGCAATGCTGAAGGGTGGACATTGCATAGCAGAGGATGTCTCTTGCTATTGCCTGTACGATGTTTTCTACAAACTTGGGACCATAGCTCTCAAGCCTCTCCCATTTTTTTGTTGCTCCAACACCTTCATATGTGATGCTTTCACCGCCGAAGCGGTTTTCTCCGATACGAGGTTTTACATATGCAAGCCTTCTGCCGGAGGGGAGAATTATAAAGAGCATTGCTCCCTGGTATATGAAGCGGATGCCGTGTGTTTCATCGGCGGTTTTGTTGCGCACAACATTTTTTACCGCTCGATCCACATCCCGCCAAAGGCGGACGATTTTGGGATTCGCATCTCTCCACGCATTAACAAGGGGCTGAAGTTCTTCCTCTTCGAGTCCCATATCCAAAGCACCCATAGTTTTAAGAGCGCCCACAGAACCGCCGTATCCAAGAGCAAGTTCAGCGATTTTGCCTTTCTGCCTCAGATGACCGTTAATTCCGTGCTTTTCAACGGGAACATGGAACATCTGCGATGCGGAAGCACAGTAGATATCCTTACCTTCGGAAAATACCTTCTGCCGCCATTCCTCGCCTGCCATCCAAGCAATGACACGAGCTTCGATAGCGGAGAAGTCTGCTACAAATAGGGTTTTATCTCCGCAGGCAGTAAAAGCTGTGCGGATTAACTGCGAGAGCGTGTCCGGCACATCTTCATATTTTTCTCGGAGAGTCGCATACCAGTTTCGGCGGACAAGCTCCCTCGCAAATTCAAGGTTGTCAAGATGGTTCTGCGGGAGATTCTGCAATTGAATGAGACGGCCTGCCCATCTCCCGGTTCTGTTTGCACCATAGAACTGAAACATTCCTCTGGCTCTACCGTCTTTACAGACTGCGTTTTGCATCGCTTGATATTTCTTCACCGAGGATTTTGCAAGTTGCTGTCGGAGTAGAAAAAGTTCGGTGAATCTGTCGGGACCGTTCTTTACGAGGTCTGCAACCGACTTCTTGTCCAGACTGTCAATTTCGAGACCGTTGTCGGAAAGCCAGGACTTCATCTGGGGGATACTGTTGGGATTATCCAAGGCGGTGATTTTTCGTATAGCCGATGTGAGATGTGTTTTAGACAGAGCATCTATCTTGATGGCATTCCTAACAAGTTCCATATCCAAGAAAACACCACGGTCATTAATTTCCTGGTCTATGCGATATTCCTCCCAGACAAAGTCCGGGACAGGGTATTTTACAAGCCTTTGCTGTATAGCCATTTCGGTTTCTACATCACGCAGGTTATATGCTTTGAACTCTTCCCATTTTTCGGGTGCGTGTTCGGGAAGATTACGTGTACGTCCTTTGTTGGTTTTTGTTGGAGCACAAGGCTTACAAAAGTATCGGATGAGGTTCTTGCCTTCATCAAGTTTCTGCTTGTCGGTTTTTAATATTGCACCCACGCCTTTAAGGGAGAGTGGAAGACCCATATACGCAGCCCATACCATCGTGCATCGCCAAGAGCGGGGGTCAATATATTCACCTGTGTTTTTGCCAAGAAAACGAGAGAGGCATATTCTCTCAAAGTTTGCATTAAAAGCATATTTGATGATGCTCTCGTCTTCGAGTGCCGAAATGATATCCTTCGGGATGGTTTCACCACAGGCGAGATCTACAACAGTAACGGGACCACCGTCTACTGCATATCCGAAAAGCAGAACTTCAAAGTCCGGCGATTCGCAGTAGCGGTAGACCCCACACTTGGTGAGGTCTATGCTGCTGTAGGTTTCGATGTCTATGCTGATGGTTCTCATTCGAGGAATCCGTCTTCTTCTGCTGTAGCGAAGTCGGACTCTGCGGATGCCTTGCCGCCGAGGGGTTCACCATCACGAATCTTCTGGAGATGGTTAAGTCCGCAAGCAATGCCACGATTGCCGTTGGAGTTGAATGCGTAGAATGTAATGCTTGCGCGACCATATACGCCGGAGTATACCTCGGAGCGAGTCAGAATCACATTACGATCTGCATCCACGATGCCGGGAGCAGTTGCAGAGTTTGCATTGACGAAATAGCAACCTGCATATGCGGGGTCATCGGGTCTTTCGGTATCACCATCACGGAGAGGGTTCTTGATAACGGAGAGGGCGGGTACGGATTTACCATTACCACGGAGCTTTACTTCGCCCTCACGGTAAGCAGCTTCAATAGCCGCCTTGATTTTTGCCACGGTCTCGGTATCGGACTTCGGAATGATGAGAGATACAGAGTACTTGGGAGTGCTGCCGTTGATGGACTTGGGTTCCCATACATTTGCGTAAGACCAGCGGGTATCCTTGCCAGTGATGACCTTCATAGGGTTAGCGTAATTAGACATATTAGTTGTCCTCCTTAAAATCATTTTTTGCAGTATTCATTGCCGGTCTTTTATCGCTTTCCGGCACGAGCGTAGGTTTTCCTTGCGGTTTTTCTATGTAACCACCAAGGAGCTTTTCAAATTTTGCTTTACCGAGGAGTTTCTGCATCTCGGTAATACCGAGCAACTTGTGCTCATACGGGTCGTAGCCTTCTGCACCTACAAGTGCAGCGACTTCGTTTGGGTTGGTGTATTTGCGGATAGACCTACCTTCGACTACTTTCCAACCTGACCATTCTTTACCGCTGACCGCGGCAGAAAGAGCGTAGTCTTTGATGTCGTTTGCCCAGGAAACCAGACCATCAAGCTTTCCGAGGATTTCTTCAATTTCCTCATCAGCAAGTAGTGGCGGTTCGGCAAACTCATATTTGGCAAGTTCCATGTTGAAATTTGCACGTTCGCGGCAGTCTACTTTTGCTTTACAGAATTGACACCACTCACCACAGTTGAACTCGCCTTTTCCGCTGAAAGCAAGTTCTGCGGTGGGGATAAGCACTTCATCTGCCCAGGCATAAAGGGTATCCTTGGGCATCGTGCAGGTGCTGATGTTAGCACGGCGGGGTTGGTAGATTGTCATGCTAACGGTGTCAATATCGTAGATGCCGTCATACAGGCTGAGGGCACCGAGTGCATAGAGCATCATCTGAGGATTGGATTCTGCTTCTACAAGTACACCGCACCCGTGCTTGTAATCGATGATGTGTAGAATTCCGTCTCCAATGATTACAAGGTCGCCGGTTCCAAAGCCGTCCTTAACGTACTTCGAGTAGTCAAGTCTCTGCTCGATAAGCACTACGGGATTATTGCATGTGCGTTTTACTTCGGCTAAAACTTCAAGTGCATACACCGCATAGCCGGATGCACATTCCTCCATCTCCTCGTTGTACCAGGTGAGGTTTTCGATGGGGTTTTCGCATTCGATGTCGAGTGCCTGTTTGAGCCTGTATTCGCATAGCGTATGTGCATCGGTGCCTTCGGCTGCAAAGTCGCTACTCTTATCTGCGTAGCCTTCGCCGAGCCTTGCAGAAGGTGGGCAGTTTAGCCATCGGTGTGAAGAGGAAGCGGAGAGCAGAGCGTGTTTAACTGCCATCCCTGACACCTCTTCTTCGGCAACCAGTTCCAATTTGTTGATTCTGCTCATTGCCGTTGCCTCCTTCCTTGATTTGCTTCTGTTTCATGGTGCGGTTGATACTCTTTGCCAGGTTTGCAGATACGATGATGAAGTCCAGGAGGATATCAACCAGTTCCTCTTCGTGGGTCATCATCTTGTTGTCGGTCTCGTACATCGTTTTCACCTCCCGAAGGCGGCTGGGGTTTCGCTGTGCGACCCGCCTCCATTTACATGGAAAAATGTCAACCCCCTCCGGGAGGTGCGATGTACTTAAGCCTCGTCCATCTCCGCCATCAGCTTGGCAAGGCGGGTGTGGATCTTCTTGAGGCGGTTGTTAATGGCCTGGCGGGATACCCCTTGTTCACGGGCTACATCAGCACCGAACTGCATCTCACCATAGATGGCATAGACCAGGTCAACCTGCTCCGGTGTCAACTTTTCCATTGCGAGGAGCAGTTGACTGATGCGGGGGTCTTCACGAAGGGCATCCTGGAAAGTACGTTGTTTGCGCTGGGGAATGAGGTCCATCGGATGCTTGGTGTGACCGCTTTTGTCAGCACCGTGGTCTTTCTTCTTAATTTCAAAGACCTTGTCGATGTGGTGGTCATCTGCATCCAGGCGGCGCTCCTCTTCAGCATCCATCTCATCGAGCATGGCACGGAGTTCGGGGGTAATGCCGCCATCACCGACTACGATGACCTCATGGCGGTAATCCTGGAGTTCCTCGTCCCAGATGAGATAGACATAGTTGCCGTTCCCGTCTACATATGTCTCGCGATTGGGGTTGTACCGAGCCTTACGTTGGTACTGGTTGTCTCTGCTTGTCATAAAAAAGTCCTCCGATGTTCGATTTCTCGAAACGGAGGACTCTGGGTGCTGCCGAAAATGGGTATAAGAAACCGACTGCAGTCCTAACGGAGTTCTCCGTTTCGGATTGCAGCAAACCCGCTCAAAAGGCAGCTACAGTATTCACTTGTCCGCCAGATACCGTTGAGCCATCAGTGATCAAGTGATGCGTTACCAGTCGGTGTGAAAGGGTAAGTTTACGATTGCGACAACAAATTTGCGAACGCAGAAAGAGAATTAGCGAAAGGGGTAGAAAAGTTCACAAATATCTGTTACAATATATGTTACAGTTATTGTCGCAGGGGCTTGCCCTGTCGTAGAAGCTGTTTTTGTGTCAGCTTCTGTAATCATTATAGAAAATCGGGTTGATAGGATCAGATAGCCGTTGATAGGCTTTGATAGGTTTCGGCAAGGAGATGAAAAACATGGAATTTAAGGACTTTGTGCAAATACTGCATCCGATCATTGGGGGGTCAAGCAGCCAGGGGGCTTTTGTGAAAACACTCTTTGATGTCATCGTTACGGAAGATGGTCAGAGCGTGTTGGATGAGCAGTCCGAGGTTACTTACCGTTCTTATTTTAATGGTCAGACAGGCATCTCCAGAATTGCAAAGAAAATCAGCCCGTATATCGAAACCGAAAACTTCGTGACCTACATTCATGATTTTTCCGATGAGACTGTTTCAAGCCTTTGTGATAGTTTTCGGGAATACCTGCCTGAAATCGACAACTTCAACGCAGGAAGAGAACTTGCAGATCTGTTCCTTACTATTTTGAAAACTGCAGCCGGGACAAAAAGAAAAAGCGCCCCGAAGGACGCTAATGGTAGTGCTGGCAAAACGTCTTATGATGTTTTCTCTGAAAAGATACTTGCTTCGGGAAGAGCGATGGCCGATGCCTGGGGAAAAGCAATGCAGGCAATTGCTGTTGATATGAGTGGAGCAGATACTGCAGACGCGGAGGTCGTGGATGGTGCCGAGTCATCCGGTGCCGCTGAAGAACCCGAATGCCCGGAAACGAAGGTACAGATTATCGAAAAAGCTACCGTTGTAAACCAATACGGCGCGAACTGTGTCCACATTGATCATGTGGATACTTTCAAACTGTGAGAGGTGGTATGATGGAGAAAAAGGAATTACAACCGGCTATGCCAGGTGAATTGGCCGTTCCGGTGCAGACAACCGTTAATCAGTATGGCGATAAAAGCGTACATATTGATACTGTAACGCACATGAGCCAAAATGTGACCGTTCTTCCCATCATGCAACGAACCAGCGTGGGCGGCATGAAAGCGTCTTCACAGACAGTCAGCAATGAGTACTATCATTTGTTTGTTATGGGTGGTGAAACTTTTGAACAGGATCACTTCCTTTGTACCCCAGATCGGGCGCTTGCATCTTACTGGACAGCAGAAGATGTGAGAAACAAGTACGGTCGGCTCACGGCAGAAAGTATAGAAGAACTGAAAACATTTCCGGCGCTCTTCATGCAGGAGGCGGATGGCTACTACGCCAAGCCTTCTGATGAGCAACAGGCATATTTGGGCTTTGTTGAGGATATTCGAGTGCAGGATAACGGCATCAAAATTCGGTGGCGTATGATCTGGCCGGTTCCGATGCAACAAATCAGCAGTATAGGTTTTGAACTCGGAATGCTGAATATGACGAAAGCAATATCAGAATTGAATCATACCCATTGGGCTATTAAGCGTATCAATCTTTTTGAGGAGTTGAAGGACGCAGGAATTTCCCTTTTTGGGTTTGTATAAAGAGGTGAAATCACTGTGAGAGAAAAAATCCCATCTGAAATTATCCAGTTGGCTCTTAGTGATGCTTCATACGAAGGGTGTGGAGTATCTATTACGCCAACCCTTATAAATTTCTTCTTTGGAAATAACGGTACTGGAAAATCAACGGTTGCCAGAGCGATCAAAGCCGGTGCCGGGGTTACCTGGAAAGAAGGAAAAACATCAACAGACTATGTTGTTCATGTTTACAATCAAGAGTACATCAACGCCAATTTTCAAAATTATTACCAGTTGCCCGGTGTGTTTACTGTGAATGCAGTTAATATTGCGATTCAGCGGCAGGTAGACGAAAAGACCGCCGCTCGGAAGGCTGCTGTGGAAACTGGCGAAAAGGCCCATGTGGAATTGGGCAAAAAGTTGGATGCTCGAAGACAGGCACTTGACTTGTTTCAAAAAGAATGCTGGGATAAAACAGCTAATATTCGGCAGGCATTTGATAGAACTCAAGAGAGAAGAAAAACGAAAAAGACCTTTGCAGAGGCTGTTCTGGAAATAAAGGCCCCTGCTGAACACGACCTGGATGCATTGCACCGCCTCTATACTGCGGCGTATTCTGATGATGCCAAGAAATACGATGAGTTCGCTACTATTGCAGATGTGTCTGTGTTGGACACCCTAGCTGGTAATGGAATTTTAGCACAGAAGATTGTGAGTAGTGCGGATACTCCGTTTGCTCAGTTTATTAAAGCAATGAATGCGACCACCTGGGTGCAGCAAGGACACGCACAATACCATCAAAGCGGTGATGGCAAGTGTCCTTATTGTCAGCAGATGTTGCCGGATACATTTGAGGACGATATACGTGCTTGCTTTGATACCCAGTATCAGGATGCAATTGATTGCCTCAACCGTTTCTTTGCCGATTATAGAAATGCCGCCAACGCTCTGATTGTTCCGCTACAGAACATTCCTGCAGAGTTGTTGCCCGGAACTGATACCACAGGATACAAGGATAAACTCGCTGCAATTAAAGGCGTTATTTCCGCAAACCTTCAGAAAATCACGGAGAAGATGTCTGATCCTGCATCGGTGGTAGAACTCGAAGATGTAGCACCTATGCTACAGGAGCTTTCCGATATAATTGCAGCATTCAATAAACTGATTCGTGAGAATAATGCGGTTATCAGCCAAAAACCCAAAAAGCAGGCTGAGTGCAAGACCGCCGTTTGGGAGCATATTGCCTATGTGCTTTCAGATGTGGTCAGCAGATACCGAGCAAGTGACGCAGCCCTGGCGGCAGAGGCAACAGCTGCAAACGATATTATTGGTGAGCAGGCATATCTCGTTTCTAAACTTGACGGTGAGATTGCAGAGTTAAATAAAGAATATGTGAATACAAGGGCAACCATTGATAGCGTCAATTTACTGCTTCGAGACTCCGGGTTTCAGGGCTTCAGTATTCGTGAAAAGGAGCATACTCCTCATGTATATGAAGTTGTCCGTCCGAATGGTAGCATAGCCGAAAACCTCAGTGAGGGTGAACGAAACTTTATTGCGTTTCTGTATTTTTATCACCAGGTCAAGGGCAGTGAGTCTGCGGATGGAATCCAGCGGGACAGAATCGTTGTTATTGATGACCCGGTTTCCAGTATGGATAGCAGCGCCCTGTTTATTGTGAGTGCCTTGGTTCGCGAAATGGTTGAGGTCTGTGAGAACAATGCTATCGGCGGTGATCCCGTTGCTAAAAGCAACCACATCAAGCAGATTTTTATTCTGACCCACAACGCCTATTTTCACCGCGAAATTACATACAATCGGGTACGGAATTACCAGTATGTTAATTTCTATTTGATAAGCAAGGTGGAAAATAGATCCACCATCAAGTGCTGCACCAAACCGAACCCAGATGTTCTGACAGAGGCTATGAATTACAATCCTGTTCAGAATTCCTATGCCGCACTGTGGGAGGAATACAAGGTGCTGAATGCTCCCATTCCTCTTATGAATGTTATACGACGCATTCTGGAGTATTATTTCCTTCAGCTTTGTGGTTATGACGGAGTTACGCTCCGTAGCCGCATTCTGACAGACAATAAGGATAAATTCATTAAGGTAGACGAAACAGGGAAAGAAGATTACACCCCGTACCAAATGGCTCATGCGATGCTCTCCTATATCAGCGCCAATTCCGTTGGTCTCAACGATGGCATAAATTTTGTGGATGATTGCGTGGATGTGGAGCAAACGAAGGAAACCTTCCGTATGATATTTACCTTGATGGAACAAAAGCAACACTACGATATGATGATGGAAAATCATTAAAGGAGGACACACAATATGCGTATCAGCTATAACAAACTCTGGAAAATGCTGATTGACAAGAACATGAAAAAGAGTGACCTGAAAGAAAAAGCCGGAATCAGTTCTGCTTCACTTGCAAAGCTGGGAAAAGGCGACAATATTACCACAGATGTTCTACTGCGGATTTGTGAAGCAATGAACTGTCACCTTGAGGATATCATGGAGACTGTTGAAGATTAGTCCGTTTTTTGGTACACATAAAGTTTTATTATATAAGTAATACTGGCGTAAATTGTCAAAGTGAAGCTTTGGTTTTAAGGCAAAAAAGAGGGATAAAGTGCAGCAATATGATAGGGTATTAGAAGAACTGAAAAAGGCAAGATATGACTATTTTTGCGCTCATCCTACAAATCCTCAAGCCGCAAAGTATCTATTCGATATATCGGAGTTATACTTCGGTAAATGACGAGCCTAGTCCTCCTTAGCTCAGTCGGTAGAGCGCATGACTGTTAATCATGATGTCCCTTGTTACACGAAGGGTAAGTAGATTGACAGAAATTTACCGAGCAGAGCGACAGGTTGGAAAGCAAAAATGCGGAAGCGGAGCAAAAGCCGCAGCCGCCATAATCCTCCTTAGCTCAGTCGGTAGAGCGCATGACTGTTAATCATGATGTCGCTGGTTCGAGCCCAGCAGGGGGAGCCAAAACAAAAGCAGGTCAATCGACCTGCTTTTTGTTTTAATTAATGTTTTTCCCTTTGATATACACCGAGATAATATTATTTTTTTCATCACAGACGATAAAATCTGCCATTTTGCCTGTTTCTATTGAACCAACCTTAATGAGTATTGGTCGGAATGACAGGATTTGATGACCTGCAAGGTCTTGCTTTGCAAGCCCTATTTAAAAGCCTCGCGGCTTTTAGCGCAGAACCAAATCAAGCATCATTCGCCCAAGCAAAAAAGCACCCATTGGGTGCTTTTTTACATGTGTAAGAACGCATATTTTGATAGAAAAAACAGGGGGTGCAAAATTTACGGCTTAAAAGAGGGGAGGGGGTGCAAAATAGGGTAATCGTTTTTTTATTTTATACTTTTGACAATTCTGTTATTGCGCACTTAAAAAAATAACAATTCTGTTATTGTTAATTGAAAAAACAATTGATAAACTAAAATTACTAAGACGCGGAGGTGCGGTATGCTTATTACGGATAAAAATGAACTTGAGAGATTTTCGGACGGGCACCGTGTTTGGCAGGGGATTCCGGGAATAGAACATACAAAAGAAGGGCGCACGTTTATTACATTTTATTCGGGTGCGACCGGAGAAACCTACGGAAACTACGTTCTGCTATACAGAAGCGACGATGAAAAAAATTTTGAACTTGTTGCGGCTATAGAAAAGACGGGAAAGTTTCGCTGTTTTGACCCCGTACTTTGGATTGATCCACTCGGACGTCTTTGGATTGTATGGAACGTAATGCCGGGCGAAGAAGTTTACGGAGTTATATGTGACAACCCTAATGCCGACACTCTTAAGTGGGGCGAGGAGTTCTATATCGGAAGGGGCATTATGATGAATAAGCCTACCGTGCTTTCGAGCGGAGAATGGCTTTTTCCCATTGCGATATGGCCGAGCGACGTTCATGAAAAACTTCGTGCATCGGGACTGAAAGATACTGATGAACCTAAATCCTACGTATATAAAACCTCAGATAACGGAGAAAGCTTTACGTGTATCGGCGGCTCAGCTGTAAAAGATCGCCGTTGCGACGAGCATATGGTGCTCGAACTTAAAAACGGCGTGCTTGCGATGTATGTCCGTACAAGATACGGAATAGCGGTTTCTTATTCTTATGACCGCGGAGTTACCTGGAGCCGTGGCGAAGACAGCGGACTTAAAGGTCCTTGTTCACGTTTTTATATCGGGCGACTTGAATCGGGCAGGGTATTGCTTATCAACCACGTAAACTTCACGGGCAGAAACAACCTCACGGCGCTTTTGTCCGATGATGAAGGCAAGACTTTCCCGTATTCCGTAATGCTCGATGAGAGAAGCGGCATTTCATATCCCGACGTAAGCGAGACTGACGGAAATATTTATGTTGTTTACGATAGAGAAAGAGGCAATCGCGGAACGCTTGAAGAAGCGTATAAGGCGGCGAGAGAAATTCTTGTTGCAAAGATAACCGAAGAGGATATTATAAACGGTGCTTTGATAAGCGAGGACAGTTATCTAAAACGTGTGGTATCAAAGCTCGGTAAACTTGCCGACGGAGAAAGTGACCCGTTTGCAAAAAAAGAACTTTCCTCCGAGGAACTTGCGGAGAAGCTTATTTCGCAAGGCGGAGACGTTGTAGAGGAAGCGTTTGCCCTTTTCCCGTTTAACTGCACAAGCGTTTACGATATTGACCTTAAAAAAGTAGAATCGCTGATAAAGAAGTTTGAAGAGTCGGGCAAAAACGATGCGGCACTTCTTTCGCAGATGATTTCGATTATTCGTGAGGCACCGAAGCGGGCGTCAAATGAAAATCCGATAATCGATGCCATCAAGAGCTATATTGAAGAGCATATTTCTGAAGATTTTCAAATTTCTGAACTTGCGGAGAGCTTGCGTATAAGCGTGTACTACCTTTGTCATATGTTTAAAGCAGTTACAGGCATTACTGTCACCGAATACTGCAATTCGCTCCGTATAACCAAGGCAAAGCAACTTTTAATAAATACCGATGAAACGGTAAAATCAATAGCGCAAAAATGCGGTTTTTGCACCGCGGCTTACTTTGCCGAGATTTTTGCAAAGCTTGAAAATGTTTCGCCGACCGAGTATAGAAAAATTCATAAAAAGGAGAACTGATATGAAAAAACGACTTTCATTGTTTTTTGCAGTTTTAATGTTCCTCACTATGCTGGTTCTTTTCGTTTCAGCAGAGGAAAGCGAGATTACGCTTGACAGCCTTGCAAGCGTTACCGCTTCGACCGGCAGTTTTCAGACGGTGGACGTAGGGGATAAGATTTTCACAAATCGTACGTATACCTTTGGTGAAAGCATCCCTTCGTATCTTATAGGTAAACCGTATTTGCAGACAGCTCTTGCAGACACGGTTACCGTTACTGCGGCGACAGACGGATATGTGTATGTTCTCGCAGAAGTTGCAGGTACAACCGAGACTTCACTTTTTGCAGACGGCTTTACTAAAATTGATACAATTCCCACAAATACTCTTTGGGAAGCACATAAAGTAGAAGTTGCGGTAATGGCTAAAGAAGTAAAAAAGGGCGACACGTTTTCTTATGGTAAATGGGGACTTCTTATTGCAGATTTTGCGATAAATCCTCTCGCATCGGCATCCTCTACCAACGGTAGTTTTTCTACCGTGACAAAAGGGAACTCTATTTTCACAAACCGTGACTATGCGTTCGGCGAAATCCCCGATTGCCTTTGCGGACTTTCATATCTTAAAACCGGAATATCCTCCGACGTGCTTGCTACCGTTACCGAAGACGGCTACGTATACGTGCTTACTCAGGTTGACGGAACAAGCAATGCTCAGGAGGCGGCACTTGTTGAAGATGGCTTTACCAAAATTGCCACGATAGGCAAGGGGCTTCTTTGGTCAACACTTAAGTATGAGGTTGCGGTGATGGCAAAAGAAGTTAAGAAAGGCGACACAATAAATTACGGATATTGGGGACTCTTGCTTGCAAACGAAGGCAAGGAAGAGTTTGAACTTAACGCTCTTGCAACCGTAATGCCCAAACACGAAAAGCCGAGAAAGATTGCCGTTGGCGAAAGAATTTTTGCCGACACCACAAAGCACGTTTTTGCGGAGAGTATGCCGGAGTATCTTTTAGGGCAAAGCTACCTTGCCACAAGCGTTGACCTTGGCGGTACGTTTACGGTTACGAAGAGCGGATATCTTTACATAGTAACCTCCGTAAGCGGAAATACTACCTCTCAAGCAGACAAACTTGTGGCAGACGGATTTGCGGCAGTCGCATCCATCGATGCAAAAATAATGTCTACCACTATTTCGGAGTCGCTTGTTTTGCTTGCAAAAGAGGTTGAAGTGGGCGAAACGGTTTCGTTTGGCAGATGGGGTATGGTTATCGCCGAAACTGACGAAAACTATGCTTATCTTGAAAATAGTATTTCGCTTAATGCTCCCACCGTTATTTACAATCCTACCGAGGGCGAGTATATTGACGGAAACAGACTTTGGCAGGGCATACCGAGCATCACCAAAGACGAAGAGAGCGGCAGACTCTGGGCAACCTGGTACTCTGGTGGCGAAGGAGAGGGCGCATACAACTTTGTTCTTCTTTATACAAGCGACGATGACGGCAAAACTTGGTCGGGTCCCGTACTTGCCATTGATCACGAATTCCCCGTGCGATGCTTTGACCCTAACCTTTGGATGGACCCTGACGGACGTATGTGGATGTTCTGGACACAGAGCTATTTCCACAAGGACGGCGTATACGGCACTTGGATGATGTATACAGATAATCCCGAAAGTGAAAATCCTACTTGGAGCGAGCCGAAGCGTGTTGCAAACGGTATCACCATGAATGACCCAATTGTGCTTTCAAACGGCGATTGGCTCTTGCCTACGGCAATTTGGGCGTATGCAAATACCGTTCCCGAAATGGAAAAGGAAACGAATTCCAACGTTTATATCTCTAAAGATAAGGGCTTGAATTGGGAATATCTCGGAAGCGTGCCGAGCTATGAGGGTGAGCGCAACTGCGACGAAAATATGATTATCGAGCAGACAGACGGCTCGCTCCGTATGCTTATACGTACGGGACTTGGCATTGAGGAAAGCTATTCCTACGACGGCGGTGAAACTTGGACCGGCGCAACCGATGCCGATATTTCAAACGTAGCCTCGAGATTTTATATCACAAGACTTTCTTCGGGCAATCAGCTCCTCGTATTCAACGATCCGCCAGACGATGGCACAAAGCGTACGCATATGACTGCGGCACTTTCCACCGATGATGGCAAAACCTGGAGTCATAAGCTTGTAATTGATGAGCGCAGTAGTACAACTTATCCCGATGCGGTAGAGGATGATGACGGAAACATTTACATTATTTATGACCATGGTCGAGGTGTGAACGGCGAAATTCTCATGGCGAAGATAACCGAGGCGGATATTATTGCAGGTGAACTTGTTACCTCCTCGTCAAGCCTTAAGGTTCTTATCAATAATAATATCGTTCCCAATCCGGATGGCAGTGTGCCGGCAACTACTTCGCTCGAATCTGCGCTTATGATTCTGGACGGTAAAGGCGGTATTATCGTTTTAAAGAATGATATCACGGTTGCAGACGGTACGGTTATTCCCGAGCAGACGGGTGACCTTACTATTACTTCCGCAAATGGTGCAAAACTCATTTTGAGCGGTTCTTTGATTTTTGAGAAGAATACAAACGGTAACGTTATTACACTTGATGTACCCGTATCCTGTGAGGGCGGCGTTATTTACGGCGGCTTCAATTCGGTAACCTTTACCGAAAACTTCTCGGTAGACGGAACTCTTGATTTCTACGGCGGGTTTTATAACGTTGACTCAACTACAAATGGCGCAGTAACTACTGATGCAAGTTATTATTATGAACAAAACAAACTTCTTTGTACCGAACTCCCGTACGATATAGTGGTAAACAGCGGTACATTCCGCAACTTTATGGGTGGAAACTATCGTGCAACGCACAATTCATTGCTAGGCTCGATTGCCGCACCTATCACGGTTACAATCAACGGCGGTACGTTTGGTGAGGGAGTAGCCTATGACAAGGATACTGCGCTCAAGATTGACAAAGCGTTCAGTATTTCGGGAATGAGCATTCTTGCGGACGATGCAACACTCACTGTAAACGGCGGTACGTTCAATACCCCCATTTATGCACAAGGTTACATCGGTGCAACGGCGATACAGACAAGCGGATGCTCGCAATACACAAATTCCGATAAAAAGTTTTATGCTGCTGACGGAGATATTGTTATCAACATAAACGGCGGTGTTTTGAACGGATTTGAACTTTCTGCGGCGCAACTTTCCGCTTCCTACTGTCAACTTTTGCGTGGAAACTATACCGTTACCGTTGCAGAGGGAGCAACGCTTGCGGAAAATATGATTTTTGATGCAACGCAGGTCAAGGGATATGAAGGCAGTGAAAGCATTGCAACGATTACGTATCCTTCGGACAAGACGGTGAGCGTTCGCCGCTTTGACAATGTGAACGGTGAGGCACAGAGTTATGAAGAGCCCCTCCGCATTGCGTGCATTGGCGACTCTATTACGCAGGGTGTACGCGGAAGAATTGACGGAGTGGACAACTACGAACTCGCTTCATACCCCGCAGTGCTTTATCAAAAGATGTATGCCTCCGACAGCTCGGTTGTCATATCCAATTACGGATGTAGTGGTGCAAGAGTAATGGATTTTCACGGCAAGCAGTTTATACAAGGACTCGCATATACACTTTCCATGGAGGAAAGCGACCCCGATTACGTAATTATAGGTCTTGGAACAAACGATGCAAATCTTACCACTTATGCATACGGTATGCAGGACCGTTTTTACGAAGAGTTTTATGATTTTGTTGACGGTTACGAAAATCTTGAAAGTACCGACACGGTATTTGTTACAAGTCCGCTTTACCGAGTTTCAAACGACGTTGCGGCGGTTTCAAATATTCGAGCATTGCAGAAAATGGCTTGTGAAGCACTCGGCAAGGGTGTAACCTATGTCGATTTGTATGCACTTTTGCTTGACGAGTCGCTTGCGGGTAAGGTTCTTTGCTCTGACAACTTGCATCCGCATGCCGAAGGCTACGTGCTTTACGCAGACACTATCTACGATGCGATTGTAAACGGTGTTTGCATCCTTGACGGCTTTGAACAGGAGCATATTTACGTAAGTGCGGACGGCACAAACAATATGGAGGCTACCGAATCCAACCCCACGAATAATATTTCAATTGCATTTGCAAAGGCAAAGGACAATTCCGTGATACATATCATCGGAACGTATGATTATACCAAGGCAGATGCCGCAAATTGCGGATTCCCAACACCGATAAACGTTAAAAATCTTACTATTGTCGGGGAGGGAAGCGGTGCCACGCTTAACATTAACGCAAAACATCTTCATATTAAGAATGATGCAATCTTTGACAATATCGGCATATATACTTCATCGGGCGGCGCACTCCAAATTGCATGCGGATATCACAACGTAACTTTTACCGAAACTTTCAAATGTGAAGATGCACTTTTTGCGGCGGGTATGGTTGCGCTTGGTCTGGATAAGAGCGAAGCGTATTATAACAGCCGTGAGTCTATCAGCTCCGACAGAGACTGCGTTATCACGGTAAACGGAGGAAACTTTAACTATTTCCTTGGCGGTAACTTCCTTTTCAGCGGATATGAATATGCAATTTACGGCACTTACGGCGGAAATATGATTTTGAACGTAGGACCAAACGTTAATATTGCCGCATCCGTGCGAAACGGTGCGTGCGGACAGAACTATCTTACGGGAAGTATAACCTTGAACGCAGCATCTTGGTCGGATGAGCCTATACGCGAGTATAGTTATCTCGGAGGTGCCTTGGAGTCCGAGTCGTATAACATAATGAACAATACCGGAACGGTTACGGTTAATTTGGCAGAAGGTTTTTCAAGGGATATCGCTATAGCCGAAGACCTGAACGGAGACGGTACGGTTAATGTTATGGATGTTCTCGTGGCGGCTAAATATGTAGTCAACGGAATGTCGGATGATATGGTAGCGCAAAAATCTCCGAGTTTCTACGGCATTACGAAAATGAATCTGCTCAATGTTGTTCGTATGATGAAAAAAGTGACCGTTAAATAAACGGAGAAACAAATAACAACAAAAAGCAAGGTGCAAAAGCCTTGCTTTTTGTTGTAAAACGAATCTGTGTCTGCACTCACAAAATGATAGAAAAAAACAGGGGGTGCAAAACGCCCTTTTTTGAGGGGTAGGGGGTGCAAATTGCCCTTTTTGCGCTAAAAGGGGGTGCAAAATTTAATGCTCAAAAGAGGGGAGGGAGTGCAAAATAGGGTAATCGTTTTTTTATTTTATACTTTTGACAATTCTGTTATTGCGCACTTAAAAAAATAACAATTCTGTTATTGTTAATTGAAAAAACAATTGATAAACTAAAATTACTGAGATGCGGAGGTGTGGCATGCTTATTACTGATAAAAAAGAACTAGGCGATACGAAATATATCGCACTCAACAACTGCCGTGACCGCAGATTCACCTTTGTACGTTGCGGTTTACGGCGCTGATACAAGCGCGGCGATAGAGTATTTCCCTGTAATTGCAGGCACAAAGATAAAGTATTCCAATACTACAACCTATGCGTTATTTACTCCTTCGGGTGAAATAACTGCAAGACAGTGAGGAGAAAAAGAATGATGAAAAAAAGAGTATTAAGCATTTTGCTTGCCCTGGTTTGTCTATGCATCTTTACCTGCATTGCATTCGCGGCAGAAGAAACCTTTATTAACCCTGTTGCGAATGGTGCGGACCCGTTTGTATTCAAGGATACCGACGGTACATACTATTTGTATGTTACAAGCGGAGGCAATTACGGATACCGTGTTTATTCCTCTACAAATCTTGTAGAATGGGAATCACAAGGGTACTGCCTTAAGCCGGAAGATGTT
>JAFQDK010000033.1 GCA_017399305.1 Clostridia bacterium | reverse complement strand
GGTCGTACCCGTTGTATCTACTATAAGTTCAACACACCGCTCGCAGGAATGAACTTCACTCTGATATTACCATTGTCTTGCACCAACCGACAACTCTCTGCAGGCTTTTCTCAAAGCTACTCTTTCCGCTCAAACGCGTTTAAAATATTATGAAAGTATTTTAGCAAGAATTATAAATAATGTCAATAGATTTTTGAAATTTCATTCATTTTTGCACAACAAGCTCATCTATAGCTTTTCGCTTTTTGTCGCGCAGTTTGTCATCTTCTTTAGCATATCCTATAGTGATTACAAGTCGAGCAGGATATTCAATGCCGCATATTTTTCGTATTTTAGCATCGTCAAGCCAGCCAAGCATACAGCTTCCAAGGCCTTGCGCTGTCGCTTCTGCAGTAATATATGCCGCAACAATACCGATATCCATAGAGCGGTAGTCATTACCCTTGACCTTGGCACCAAGTGCCGCTGTTTTCGTATACGGCATTTCGGATATAACTATCTGAACAGGAGCGTCAATTGCAAACTTATTCATCCCCATGCCCATAGTTGCCTTTGCAACCTCTTTGGCCGTTTCTCCTCGACACACTGTGAGAAGATACGGTTGACCGTTACATGCAGACGGTGCAAGGCGCGCAGATGCGAGGATGGCATCAAGCTTTTCTTGCTCCACTTCTTTAGAACTGTCATAATTCCGACAGGATTGGCGTGTCTGTGCAATCTCCGAAAAATTCATTCTTTCTCTCCTTTTGGTCTATACAATTCCCTGAGTGTTGTATCAGTTTCTTTAATTATCGGAATTCCTTTGCGTTCTGCCATTTTTATCATATACCACATATTATCAGTTGGCGTACACACTTCAAAAAGGAATTTTCGCTTATTATAAAGTGCCAGTACCACCGTGGAACTATCAGTATACTCAATATGTTTAATATGGGTTACATCCGCCCACTTTACAGTCTTTTTCCAAGTAAATATGCAACGGCGAAAAACAATTTTTTCTTCATCAACATACGCGTTTGCAGCAATGAAGCATACTAATATCGGCATAAACACCGATGGAATAATGAATATCCATGCAATTACATCGTTGTTTAGCAAAAAGCCAAGCGCAACTACAGCAATGCATACAACTGTGAAAAAAAGATAACCGTATATCTGACTTTTCGGGCTGCGCAATGTAAATTCTTCTTTATATTCAATGCCGTTGGGCATACGCTGAGGCTTATCATTGGAGCTGCTGAACAGCATTTCCATAAGAAATTCAATTATGTGTTCCAATGTAGCACCTCCCTTTTACAGTATTGTAGCACAAACATAAATATTTAGCAACAGAAAGGGCTTGCATATGCAAGCCCTTTTTATTTAACCTTCGTTTTCGTGAAGCGCATGGTAGAATTCAAGATAATCCTTGCGCTTAGCATTTGTAAAGTTGATAGCTTCTCTTGGGTGGCGGTTCATCTGTCCAGTAAGCATATACTGAACATCATATCCCCACACAACTCCGCTTTCTTTAAGCGGAAGCATATAGTTTTCAATAAACTTAAGAAGCGTGAAAAGCTTATACTTAGGATTCTTCAAAAAGCCTAACAAAAGTTCCATTGCACAGTTACCTGCTCCACGTCCCATACCCTGAACGGTAACATCAAGATAAGAAACGCCATAAGAAAGAGTTTCAATAGTATTCGCAAAAGCAAGATTCTGATTATTGTGAGCATGGAAGCCTATCTTTTTGCCGGTTTCTTCGACGGTCTTAAGATAAAGCTTTGCAAGCTCAGACGTATTCTCGGGATAGAGTGAGCCGTAGCTGTCTACGAGATAAATGACATCAACATTTGATTCGCAAAGCATTTCAAGCGCCTGCGTAATCTGTTCTGTACCAGATTGAGAAATAGCCATAATATTACATGTAGTTTCATAACCAAGGCTGTGAAAATGCTCAATCATATCTATAGCGGCGGGAATCTGATGAATATAGCACGCAACGCGAACCATATCAATCACACTCTCGCTCTTAGGAAGAAAGTCAGTCTTATAATCACATCTGCCAACGTCTGCCATTACCGCTATTTTAAGATTTGTATTATTATCTCCTACTATAGCGCGTATATCTTCCTCATCACAGAACTTCCACTTGCCAAAAGCTGATTTATCAAACAAATCCTTGCTTGCCTTATAGCCGAACTCCATATAGTCAACGCCGGATTTAACATTTGTTTCATACAATGCCTTTACAAATTCATCTGTAAACTCAAAGTTGTTGCAAAGGCCGCCGTCTCTGATAGTTGCGTCGAGAACTCGGACGTCCTCTCTGACCGTCATCAGATTACCTTTTCTTGCGCTCATTATATTCATCTCCAAATTGATTTACACGCCCCACCTCGTGGGAATGGTTAAAGAGATTATAACAGAAAAGTTTTTTTATTGCAAGAGAAATGCACATTTTAAACCAAGTTCCTCAAAAGCAAACAAAAAACACCCTGACGGGTGCTTTTTGTTTGGTGGGAGCGGGTGGATTCGGACCACCGAAGTCAGTGACAACAGATTTACAGTCTGCCCCCTTTGGCCGCTCGGGAACGCTCCCTTATTTAATTAGTACCTCAAAGAGGTGGAGCTGGTGGACGGATTCGAACCCCCGACCTGCTGATTACAAATCAGCTGCTCTACCAGCTGAGCTACACCAGCGTGGATGCTTGTCTCACGCGACTTTGTTATTATAGCACGGTATTTTGTTTTTGTCAACACCTTTTTTCAAAATTTTTAAATAAAACTTTCATTGAACATTTTTGTTATATGTGGTATATTTATAGTATAAAACAAATCGGGAGAACTTATATGTTCAAAGGCAAAAAAATTATAATTTTCGATATGGACGGCACACTGATCGACTCTGTTGGAATGTGGAACGAGGTAGATCGCCGTTTTATCAAGTCACTTGGAGGAAATGCTGACGGCGTTGATGTTCAGCTTGTACGCGACACGAAGCTACGTGAGTTTAAGTCGCATGATGACCCCTACAAAGCATACTGTGAGCACATAGGCAAAAAGTACAACTCTTCTCTTTCCCCCGAAGAGCTTGTGAAGCTAAGATACGATATCGCGCTTGATCTTACAGTAAATGATGTAGACTTCAAGCCGAATGCAGATATATTTATCCGAAAGCTAAAAGAACTCGGCTTTACGCTGATTATTGCATCTACGACAAAACGTGGAAACATGGATGTATACCGCACACGCAATCAAAACATACTGAAAAAAGCAGTACTTGATGACATATTCACCGCGATATACACGAGAGAAGATGCAAAAGAAATAAAGCCTTGCCCGGAAATATATGAACGCATTTTACGTGAGCACAATGTTGCCGCCAACGAATGTCTTGTATTTGAAGACTCACTTATCGGTGTTGAAGCAGCTAATAATGCTAAAATCGACGTTGTTGCCATATATGATAAGTATTCTGACAATGACCGTGATGAAATAAACAAACGCACCATTGCACAGTTTAATAACTATAAAGAATTGTTGAGGTTGATAAAATGAGTGTACTTGCAAAAATCAAACCTGAAAGGGTTTTCTACTACTTTGAAGAACTTTCCAAAATACCGCACGGCTCCGGAAACATGGATAAAATCAGCAGCTATTGCGTAGACTTTGCCAAGGGACTTGGACTTGAAGTTATAAAAGACGAACACAACAATGTTATTATAAAAAAGCCCGCATCGGCAGGATATGAGCATCACGAAACCATCATTCTGCAAGGTCACCTTGACATGGTGTGCGAAAAAGACGGCGATTCGCCGATTGACTTTATGAAAGACGGTCTTGACCTGCGAGTAGACGGCGACTTGATTTATGCCAAGGGAACAACGCTTGGCGGTGATGACGGAATAGCGATTGCTATGACGATGGCAATACTTGAAGACAAAGCACTTATTCATCCACCTATTGAAGCGTTGTTTACCACTGACGAAGAGACCGGAATGTACGGTGCTGAGGGCCTTGACGGATCAAAGTTAAGCGGAAAGACGCTTATCAATATCGACTCTGAGGAAGAAGGTATACTGACCGTAAGCTGTGCCGGCGGTGCACGCGCAGGAATAGAGATTCCTCTCGTAAAAGAAACTGTATCTGCCCCCTGCTTTAAAATCACAGTCGACGGACTCATCGGCGGTCACTCCGGTGTTGAAATAGACAAAGGCAGATTAAACTCAAACATCGTTATGGGAAGGCTGCTTAATTCTCTTCCTTTTAATTATAATATTATAAATATTCAAGGCGGCCTTAAAGACAACGCTATCCCGAGAACGACTGAAGCAATAATTTCATGCAATGGCAACATCACTTCGATTTGCAAAGATTTTGTCGAGAAAAACAGAGTTGCAACCGATCCAGGACTTGTTATTACCGTTGAAGATGTATCATACACTGACGGATATGACCAAGCATCCAGTAAATCGATAACCGATTTTCTCTGCACTGTACCAAACGGAGTTCAAGCGATGAGCAAGGACATTGAAGGGCTGGTACAAACCTCGCTGAACCTTGGTATATTGCATATCGAAAATAACAAGCTTGTCGCAACATTTGCAGTTCGCAGTTCTGTAAACACAGAAAAGTCTGATCTGCTTGATAAGCTTGACGAGGTTGCAAAAGTTTTCGGCGGTCAATTTGAATCTCACGCGCACTACCCTGCATGGGAATATCGCAAGAACTCCCGTTTGCGCGACACTATGACAGAAGTATACACCAAGCTTTACGGCACTGCACCACAAGTTGTGGCAATACACGCTGGTCTTGAATGCGGTCTTTTATCCGATAAAATCAACGACCTCGACGCAGTATCATTTGGACCGAATCTATATGACATTCACACCTCTCGCGAAAGAATGTCTATTGAATCTGTCAAGCGAACGTATGATTATCTAATAGAATTATTAAAAAATCTGTAAAGAAATTTTTGAAGTTTTCGCTTCGACATTCCGTCAAAAAATTAACAGAAACCTTAAAAAGGAAGTTAGTTTGTGTTGACATTTGCAAAATTATATAGTATAATAATGCAGAATGTTTAATAGTCAGTTTGATGACAAGATTTCTTTACACACGCGAAGTGCATTTCGGGTGCGTTTTGTTTTGTCTTTTTTCTTGTTAAAAAACGACTCATTTTCAAGTTTTCGGCAAAAATACTGTATTTAAATAGGGGTACCCCTATTTAGTATGCTTTGCGAAGCAAAGCATACTGCGTGTTTCGTGCTGAAGATTTCCACTATAGACAAGGAGTGAATGTTTTGGACAGCAAACTTGCGCTGTATATCGTAAAGCGTGTTCTTCTCGCGGTTTTCACGGTATTTCTGGTAATCACCATCACTTTCTTTGTAATGAGAGCGATCCCCGGCGGACCTTTCCTTGCAGAGAAATCCCCAAGTGCGGAGGTAATGGCTGCACTTGAAGCTAAATATGGTCTTGACAAGCCTCTTTGGGAGCAGTATATTACATACCTCTCTGACCTTATCCACGGTGACTTCGGCCCCTCGATTAAGAACAGAGGCCGTAATGTAATCGACCTCATCATGGAAGGCTTTACTATCAGTGCAAAGAACGGTCTTTGGGCTGCAGGCATTGCCATTGCTATCGGTCTTACACTCGGTGCTATCGCTGCGGTATTCCATAACAAATGGATAGACAAACTCATCATGGTGCTGACTTCAGCACTTGTTGCTATGCCTTCTTTTGTCATTGCAACTATCCTGCTTCTCTTGTTCTGTATTGTTTGGCCGGTTCTTCCTGCTAACGGTAACACTGAGGGCGGTCTTATATTGCCTATCGTTTCTCTTGCGCTCTATCCTATGTCATACATCACACGTCTCACCCGTTCAAGCATGCTTGATGTAATGGGTCAGGACTATATCCGCACCGCAAGAGCGAAGGGTGTTTCAAACACTAAGGTTATTTTCAAACACGCACTTAAAAATGCAGTTACCCCTGTTATTACTTATGTTGGTCCTATGATCGCATTCATTCTTACAGGTTCTTTGGTTGTAGAAAAGGTATTTGCAGTTCCCGGTCTCGGTGACTACTTCTTCTCCTCTATCACAAACCGTGACTACCCCATGGTTATGGGTACAACCATTTTCCTTGCAACTCTCATGGTTATTATGACTCTTATTTCAGATATTCTGTATAAAGTATTCGACCCGCGTGTCGATCTCGGTTAAAGGAGGGCATATAAAAATGAAAAAAGATATAAATGCTCTTCCCAAGAAGAATCCATTGAGCCTTCAGCTCGATCTTTCTCAATTTGAAAAAGCTACCGATGATGAAAAGTTCATGCAACAGCGCATGCGTCCCAGCACAACTTTCTTTAAAGACGGTATGCGCCGCCTTGCCAAGAACAAGATCGCTATGATCTGCCTTTTCGTCCTCATTGCTATCGTTCTTATCGTTGCTTTTGTACCGATGTTCTACCCTTATGACTATTCTTCTCAGCTCGGTAACATCAAGGGACAGATTCCCGACGGATCTTTTAAGAACCTCAAGCCATTTGAATACAGCACAACAGAACTCAAACGCATTGAGGCAGGCGAAAAGATTTTCCCACACATTTTCGGTACTGATGCGCTTGGCCGTGACTATGCAATCCGCGTTATCTACGGTACACGTATATCGCTTATCGTTGGCCTTTTTGCAAGTATAATCGTGCTTATTATTGGCGTTATTTACGGTTCTATTGCCGGCTACTATGGCGGCAAAGTTGACCTTGTAATGATGCGACTTGTCGATATCATCTACTCTCTGCCGGATCTGCTTATGATCATCCTTTTCTCGGTAGTTCTCAAGCAGACGCTGAATCTTGAGGGTACTGTATTTGAAAAACTCGGCGTAGGTATGATAAGTATATTTATCGTATTTGCCCTGCTCTACTGGGTAAGTATGGCTCGCCTTATCCGCGGTCAGATTCTTACCATCAAGCAGCAAGACTATGTTCTCGCCGCACGTTCTATCGGTGCAAAGGGCGGTCACATCATTCGCCGTCACATGCTCCCCAACTGTATCAGTGTTATCATCATTTCCACTGCACTTCAGATTCCTTCGGCTATCTTTACCGAAAGTTTCCTTTCATTCATGGGTCTTGGTGTTTCGATGCCTATGCCTTCTCTCGGTTCTCTTGCATCCGATGCGCTTGGCGGTATCTACACTTATCCCCACCGTTTGGTTATCCCCGCAATTACAATTTGTCTTATCGTTCTTTCACTCAACCTGCTTGGTGACGGTCTGCGTGACGCATTTGACCCCAAGCTGAAGAAATAAGAGGTATTTAGCATGGAAAAGTTATTAGAAGTAAAAGACCTGCATACCTCGTTTTTCACACCTGCCGGCGAGGTTAAAGCAGTAAACGGAATTTCTTTTTCTCTTGAAAAAGGAAAGGTTCTCGGTATCGTTGGCGAATCCGGCTCAGGTAAAAGCGTAACTGCGTATTCAATTCTGCAGATACTCGCAAATCCCGGCAAAATCGTTTCCGGTAGTGTTAAGCTTAACGGTGAGGAGCTTGTAGGTGCCTCTAAGGAAAAGATGCGTACCATTCGCGGCAACAAGATCAGCATCATCTTCCAGGACCCTATGACCAGCCTTAACCCTGTTTACACCATCGGAAACCAGCTTATGGAAGCAATTATGCTTCATACTAAACGTAACAAGGCACAGGCAAAAGCACGTGCAATAGAGATGCTTGAGCTTGTAGGTGTTAACGAACCTGAAAAGCGTATCAAGCAGTATCCTCATGAGTTCTCAGGCGGTATGCGCCAGAGAGTTATGATTGCTATGGCTCTTGCATGCGAACCTGATATTCTTATCGCAGACGAACCTACAACAGCGCTTGACGTTACTATTCAGGCGCAGATTCTTGACCTTATGAAGGATCTGCAGAAGAAACTTGGCATGGCTATCATCATGATTACCCATGACCTTGGCGTTGTTGCTGAAATGTGTGATGAGGTTATAGTTATGTACGCAGGCGAAGTCTGCGAACGCGGCACTGCTGATGAGATTTTCTATAATCCCAAGCACGAGTATACTAAAGGTCTGCTCCGCTCTATCCCCACCGTTAGCAACAATGACAAGCGTCTTGAGCCTATCGGCGGTCACCCTGTCGACCTGCTCAACATGCCTGACGGTTGTCCTTTCTCCCCTCGTTGCGATGCCGCAATGAAGGTATGTCTCTGCCATAAGGCAAAGGAAATCCTCATTAACAATGATCATGCTTCCTCTTGCTGGCACAACATCAAGGACGCTATAGAGGCCGGAACCCTTACCAAAGAACAAGTAGAGGAGATGTATAATCATGAGTGATAAGAAGCTTCTTGAAGTAAAGCATCTCAAGCAATACTTTGATATTCCCAACGGTCTTCGCACTCTCAAACTTAAAGCCGTTGATGATGTAACTTTTGATATTCACGAAGGTGAAACTCTCGGTCTCGTTGGCGAATCCGGTTGCGGTAAGACAACTGTTGGCCGTACCATTCTCCAGCTTTATAAGCCCACTGCCGGCGAAGTTATATTTGACGGTCAGCTTATTAAGGGTAGCAAAACTATCAGAGAATTTCGCAAGAAAGCACAGATGGTTTTCCAGGACCCTTACTCATCGCTTGACCCACGTATGACTGTCAGCGATATTATCGGTGAGCCCCTTGATGTTCACAAGCTTTATTCAAACAAAGCAGAGCGTCAGGAAAAAATCAAATATCTCATGGATCTTGTTGGTCTTTCAAGTGAGCACGCATCCCGTTATGCGCATGAATTCTCAGGCGGTCAGCGTCAGAGAATCGGTATTGCGCGTGCACTTGCTGTTGATCCCAAGTTTATAATCTGTGACGAGCCTGTTTCGGCGCTTGACGTTTCTATCCAGGCACAGGTCGTAAATATGTTTGAGGACCTTCAGGCAAAGCTTGGTCTTACCTATCTCTTCATTGCCCATGACCTGCTTGTAGTTAAGCACATTTCTACAAGAATTGCGGTTATGTACCTCGGCAAACTCATCGAGATCGGTCCTGCGAACGAAGTTTACCACGAGCCTATTCATCCGTATACCACTTCTCTTCTCTCTGCTGTTCCTGTTCCGGACCCTAACATTGCAAGAGCAAATCAGCGTATACACCTTGAGGGCGACGTTCCCAGTCCTCTGCATATGCCCAGCGGATGTCCTTTCCGTACAAGATGTCCCAAAGCTTGCGATGCCTGTGCAGAATCTATGCCTGAACTCCGCGAGATTCGCCCCGGTCATTTTGTTGCTTGTCACCTTATCTAAGGTAGCAAATCCATCTGTTAATTCTGCTTACAATGTCTGTAAGCTTAATTAAAAATATTTTTTTGGAGGAAATACCCATGAAAAAGCTTCTTAGCTTGATGCTTGTAGTAGTTATGGTATTTGCACTTGTAGCTTGTACAGGTACAACTCCCGCTACCACTACAGCAAATCAGGGCGTAAACGGCGATGCAACTAATGCTCCCGATGCAACTAACGCTCCTGAGAACACCGACACACCTGCTGATCCTTCAGCAATGGTTCTCAATGTTGGTGCTTACCCCGACACCATCGACCCCGCTCTCAACAGCGCTGTTGACGGTGCAACCTACATCATCCACAACTTTGTAGGTCTTATCGGTTATGACAAGGACGGCAAACTCGCTCCTATGTGCGCAACCGAGATTCCTACCGCTGTTGCTACCGATGATGGCAAGGTTTCTTACACCTTTACCCTTCGCGACGACCTCAAGTGGAACGACGGTTCTGCTCTCACAGCTGCTGACTTCGAGTACTCCTGGAAGAGAGCTGCTGATCCTGCAACTGCTGCAGACTACGGCTACATGTTCGACGTAATCGACGGCTATGCTGACGGTAACCTCAACGTTACTGCTACCGATGACAAGACTCTCGTAGTTGTTCTTCCTGTAGACGTTCCTTACTTCATCGAGCTCTGCGCATTCCCCACCTACATGCCTGTTAAGAAGGACGTAGTTGAGGCTAACGGCGATGCTTGGGCTACCAAGGCTGAAACCTACATCGGTAACGGTCCTTACAAGGTAACCGGCTTCACTCAGGCTGAGCTTACTCTCGAAAAGAATGAGTACTACTTTGATGCTGCAAACGTTGTAACCGACAAGATCGTATTCGCTTTCAACGATGATGACTCTTCTCTTCTTGCTAACTACAAGAACGGCTCTTACCTCTTCATCGACTCTGTTCCCCAGGATGAAATTGAGACTCTCGCAGCTCAGTATCCTAACGAGTACGCTGTAGAAGGTCAGCTTGGTACTTACTATGTATCTTTCAACGTAAACGACAAGGCTCTTGAAGGCTTCACCGAAGAGGAAAAGGCTGACATCCGTACCGCTCTCGGTCTTCTCATCGAGAGAAACTATGTCTGCACCGATATCGGTAAGGCTGGTCAGGTTCCCGCTGCAGGTTTCGTTGCAATGGGTCTCACTGAGCCCGATGGCAAGCAGTTCATCGAAAAGAACGGTGTAAACCGCGACGGTAAGGGTTACTACAGCGTAGACGTTAACGACTATGCTGCTAACTGCGATAAGGCAGTTGCTCTTCTCGAAGGCGTTGCTGCTTCTTCCGGCAAGTTCACTGTTGAAGACGGTTCTGTTGTAGGCTTCCCTGCACTTACCTACATCACCAATGAGGGTACCGGTCACGAGGCTGTTGCTGCATACCTCCAGGAAACTTGGGGCATGTACGGCTTCACTGTAAACGTTGAGACTCAGGAATGGGCAACCTTCCTTAACACCAGAAAGAACGGCGACTACTCTGTTGCTCGTAACGGCTGGCTCGGCGACTACAACGACCCGATTTCCTTCCTCGATATGTGGATCACCACTTCCGGTAACAACGACTCCCAGTTCGGTAAGGATGCTCATGCTACTTACGCTGGTTACGACGGAAAGACTTGGGCTGAGTCCTACGATGCAATCATCGCTCAGGTTAAGGCTTCCAACAACCCTGAGGAGCGTTTCGAGCTCATGCACCAGGCTGAGGACATCCTCATGCAGACCGGTGCTATCTGCCCCATTTACTACTACACTGATATCTACATGTGCAGCGAGTCCATCGAAGGCTTCTTCTCTTCGCCTCTTGGATACAAGTTCTTCATGTATGCATCTGTAAAGTAATCGACAGATAACTTTTATAAAAAAGGCTTGCTTCGGCAAGCCTTTTTTGTTTGACATTCGCTTGATAATGATTTATACTTTAGTTATAAACCATTGAAAAGGAATATTAACATGCTTATACAAGACAGATTCTTAAAATACGTTTCTTTTGATACTCAATCTGACGAAAACAGCACCACTGTCCCAAGTTCTGAAAAGCAAAAAATACTTGGTGCATTTCTCGCAGAAGAACTTTCTAACATGGGACTTGAAGATGCTCACATGGATGAAAACGGTTATGTATTCGGCTGGCTTCCGGCTACAAAAGGTTATGAAGGCCGTAACACAATCGGCTTTATCGCACACATGGACACTTCGCCTGACGCTCCTGGCAACAACGTAAAGCCTACTGTTATCCGTTATGCCGGTGGAGATATAAACCTTGGCGGTTCAGTGATAACAGAGAAAAAATTCCCTGTTATTAAAAAGTATATAGGTCAAGACCTGATTGTAACGGACGGAACAACTCTGCTTGGAGCAGATGACAAAGCAGGTGTTGCAGAGATTTTCACTGCGGTAGAGTATCTTATCGCTCATCCCGAAATCCCTCACGGCAGAATTGCTGTTGGCATCACACCCGATGAGGAAATCGGATGCGGTGCTGACCACTTTGACGTTGCAAAATTTGGTGCAAAATGGGCCTACACGGTTGACGGTGGCGAAGTCCCCGAAATTGAATACGAAAATTTCAATGGTGCTTCTGTAAAGCTTACCGTACACGGCGTAAATATTCATCCCGGTGAAGCAAAGGACAAGATGAAAAATGCAGCGCTTATGCTCTGCGACTTTGTATCACGCATGCCTGCTGCCGAAATACCCGCTCACACATGCGGCTATGAAGGATTCTATCATCTTACCGGAATCAGCGGCGACGAAACAAAAGCTGAACTTGGTATGATAATTCGTGATCATGACAGAGAAAAATTTGAAGCTCGCAAAGTGTTTGTGCAAAACTTGGTTGAATATATGAACACGGTCTACGGTGAAAGTACATTTGAGCTTGTAATTAAAGACAGCTACTATAACATGAAGGAGCAAATTTTGCCCCATATGCACATTATAGATGCGGCAGAAGCCGCAATGTGCAAGCATGGTCTTTCGCCCGTCTGCGTACCGATCAGAGGCGGTACAGACGGTGCAAGGCTCTCATACATGGGACTACCCTGCCCTAACCTGCCCACTGGTGGCGTAAACTTCCACAGTGTGCACGAGTTTATCTCAATTCAATCAATGGAAACAATGGTAAAAGTATTAGTCGAGCTTATGAAAGCATAATAAAAATCCCCCTAAGGGGGATTTTTATTTTAGTTTACGGTAATATCAGAGTTTTCAGTTTTCACGCGAAGCTCGATAATATCAGCATCATATGCTTTAAATCCGTCTATAGCCAAAGCATGTTTACCGCTCGTAGTATCAGCCGCGATTGTAAAGGTCACTGTTGCTAACTTAAGATCTCCGGTGACATTTTTAAGACTCAGATTTGCGCCTACCACTTTTACAGGATTTGCACCTGCGGTAGTAGAAGTAGCTATATAAAAGTTTCCGTTTTCAGACTTTCCTGAAACATATGCCATAGTATTGGAATCATAGCTTATCCTGAACTCAAAGCCTGCGATTCCGGGATTATGCTTAATATAAGCCGTAACAGCAACATCTTCGCCGGCAGTTCCACTGACCTCGCTCAAATACACAGTGGGATGAAATTGCTGCATAACAGTAATGGTCTGCGTATCTTCATCAAAGACAACTGTTGCCCCAAAAACTTCAGCTACAAATTCGAGTGGGAAGAAAGTATAAGCGCCCTCAGCAGTATCCAACACAAGCATTGAAGGAGCATCGACCTTTTCTCCGTTTACATACGCTTCTGTAGCATCGACTGTCATTTCCAACGTAGTGCCATATGCCTCAACAACAATCGTTTTTGTCGCTTCGTCAAATGAATGCTTTGCCTCAACTAGCTCAATTATGGGGCGTATCGGGAACATGATGATTCCATTGTGAACTACCGGTGCCGTATGAAGTACATTAGCTTCACCATTTAATTTAGCATTCACATTCCCAATGGTTGCTTCAAGAATGTTCATGTCATATTTGATATCCACAGCAGCCGCATAAACTGATGATGCATTATAGTTTGCAAAAAAGTCTGCCGCCGGGGTCGGAACTGACATAGTAACAGTACCCTGCTCGTAAAAAGCAATATTTGGAACATTGTCCAGACCGAGCTGAGCAAAAGACATTTTAACCTCTATGTCTTCATCGTAAAACAATGTCGCTGTTTTAGAATCATAATCCATGGTCTTTACAGTTGCATTAACAACCTCACAGGTGGTTGTTATCTTTAGTGTGCGAAGCACGCGGATAAGATTGACATCCGAATCGCTATTAAGCATTTCGCACAAAACATCAAGCACATCGACAAGCTCTATCTTGCCATCGCCTGTCTTGTCATAATAACCATAATCGCCGGGTTCGGCGGCTACAGTAGAAAAAGCAAGCGTCACAAACAAAACAAATGCTGTTGCAACAAAGAGTATTCTTTTCATGATTTCCTCCGAAATGTAAATTATAGTAGTATTTTATCACATACTGCAAAAACTGTCAACAAAACGAAAAAGCTTCCGTAATGGAAGTTTTTTATGTCAACTACCACGGCATGCTTTTTTGTGGAAGCTTGTCTGCAGTCATAGCCTGACGGCGACAAAATGCCTCAAGCATACGAAGCTTTATTTCTTGATACTCCGGTTCATTATATAGATTATTATGCTCATTCGGATCTTTGACGAGGTCGTAAAGTTCCTCTTTGTACTCATCCGGATACGAAGATGCAAGCGCATGCAATGCGGTTAGCTTATATCTTCCGTCAAACAGCATCGAGGCATAAGCAACCAATTCCCCGCTTATTCTAGATTTGTAATACTCGCAGAACACATCTTTGCGGAATGTATCGAGGCTTGCATTGCCTGAAAGCATCTGATAAAGCGAATATCCTTGCATACCGTCATATACAGGGATGCCGCAAGCTTCAAGTAATGTAGGCGCAATATCCAAAAGTTCCACAAGCGCATCTGACACGACGCCACTCTTGAACTTGTTTTTCCATGATATTATCAATGGAACGTTAACATTGCTTTCATAAAAATAGCATCCCTTAAGGTACATTCCATGGTCTCCAAGACTTTCGCCATGATCGGAATGAAAGACTATGATAGTATTATCAAGTTCTCCACTTTCTTCAAGATGCTTGAGTATACGTCCTATCTGCTCATCAACAAGGTCGCAAAGCGCATAGGATGCAGCCTTAACCAGGCGATGATCATACTCGGTCATCTCATCATATGGGAAATGTCCTTTTACGCCATAAGCATTATTATGTTCTTTACGTTGCGTAGGCGGTTTGTAATCAAGTTCGCCGGCAGTATACTCCGGTAAAGGAAGCTCATCAAGAATTGGAAGATATCTTTCAAGGTATTCTTTTGGCGGATCAAATGGATGATGCGGATCAAAGCAATTAAACGAGAAGAACCACGGTTTTTCCTTACTTTGCGCCTCACTTATAAACTCAATGGCGCGGTCTGCGCACCATTTTGCCTGACTATACTCTGCCGGCATACCATTATAAACAAATCGGCAATCTTCACGCTCGGTACGCTTATTCTCTATTCCCTGCGATTTTAGCCACAATGAATAACCGTTTTTCTCCCAATCATATTTTGTATCGTTGTCATGGCTCCACCAAAATCGGTCATAACCATCGTTAATTCTGCGCTCCTCTGTCTTGCACACTGTTGGCGAGCATCCAGAAAGATGCAACTTTCCTGAAAGGCCACCAAAATACCCTGCATCATGCAAAATACGGGTAACAAGCATCTCGGATTCAGGAATATCCTGACCATTCTGCCTCACATGACAAGTGCGAGGATAGCGCCCTGTAAGAAAGGACGCACGACTTGGCGCACACACAGGAGCCTGACAGTATGCTCGCGTAAATCTTACTCCGTTTGCCGCAAGCCAGTCAATATTGGGAGTTCGTACAAATCTGTTACCGTAACAGCCAAGCATATCGGCCCTTTGCTGATCGGTACAAAGCCAAAGAATATTTGGACGCTTCGTTTCGTTCATGGCAATCTCCAGCATAGTTTTTTCTTTATTATAAAAGAATAATTGAAATATGTCAATTATTATGGTAGCATAAAGGTAACAAACTCTTTTCGGAGGTTCGGTATGCCGCCAATCAGCATTATGATAAAACCGGTATCAGGGGCATGTAATCTGCAATGCCGATACTGTTTCTACGCAGATGAAGCTACTCATCGCCAAACGCTTTCCTATGGCGTTATGCAAAGCGAAACGGTGCGCAACCTTGTGCGAAAGGCGTTTATATATTCTGATGATGCAATTTCCTTTACATTTCAAGGTGGCGAGCCTCTACTTGCAGGAATTGAATTCTTTAAAAGTTTTGTAAATTGTGTCTCTGAGTATAATACAAAACGGCTTCAGATTTCATTCTCAGTGCAAACTAATGGCACACTGCTTGACGATGAATTCTGCGCATTTTTTGCTGAGAATAATTTTTTGGTTGGTGTATCGCTCGACGGTACAAAGGAAATCCACGACAGTTTGCGCGGTAACAGTTATGATGACACCATGAAAGGAATAAGGTGTTTACAAAAGCACAGCGTAGAGTTCAATATTCTATGTGTACTTACAAACAATATCGCCGACAACCTCCAAGATGTATGGAAAGCTCTCGCGCCTTTCAGATATATTCAATTTATCCCTTGCATCGACGGCTTTTACGGAGAAAGCTACCCTTATTCTCTTGATGCCGCTACATACGGAAAAGCACTCGTTAAAATTTTCGACCTATATAAAACAGCTTTATATTCCGGCGCACCCATAAGCGAGCGACGAATTGACAATTATCTTTCTTTACTTGCCGGTTTTCCACCAGAACACTGCGGAATGTCGGGGGAATGTGGAATGTATTTTCTCTGCGAAGCTGACGGCAGCATCTTTCCGTGCGATTTTTATGTGTTAGATGAATGGAAACTCGGAAACATCAATGAAACATCGTTTATGCGCATGGAAAAAGGTGATATTATGAGCAGATTTCAAAGTGAAGGCAGACAGATTCCAGATGAATGTCATAATTGCAAATACTTTCTTTTTTGTCGCGGTGGTTGCCGTCGGGACCGCGAACCGACGCTCCTCACAAATCGCTTTTGCGAAAGCTATAAGTATTTCTTTGATAAAAGACTTGACGATATGAAATCACTGACAATGTGGCTATCACGATAGAAAAATCGCTTCCCTTTCGGGAAGCGATTTTTTGTAATATCTTATTTGCCGTACTTTTCTGCGAAAGCCTTGATTGCTTTTTCAAAGCAAAGCATAGGAACTCTTGCAGAACCTGCGCCGATAAGACCGCCTTCTTTGTGGAACATACCGCCGTGAATTTCAGGCGAAATGCCGGTCTCGATAACCTTACGGATATCAATACCTACAGGGAGGAAGTCGAAATCGAGATTAGGCACGGAGAATGCCGGGTTCTTGGAAATACAGATGTTCTCCATCTCACGGGTAAGTGCAATACCATCCTTAAGCTTGAGACCACGAAGGCTCATAACGATAGGAGCTGCACATGCTGCAAGACCACCCATACCTGCACACTCAACTACACAGCTATCGCCCTTCCAGGGAAGCTGGTCAGCATCGGTGAACTTGGTGGAGGTGTAAAGACCTGTCATCATAGGAGCAGGAGCTGTGAACCACTCGTTCTCGCCAAGACCTGCAACCTTGATACCGAAGGTTACACCGTTACCGCAGATAGCAGTAACCATGGTGGAATAAGGTGTATTGATTGCGCTGAGCATAGCCGCGCGGCTTGCGCCCTGACCGATACAGTGGAAGAAACGAGGAGTTTCAACAATGTAATCAAGAGTGTCAAGGAGCTGCTGACGGTCAAAGCCCTCGAGTTTGAAGAGCTCGGGAAGAATCTTCTTGTCGAAGAGAAGGTCAGCCGCAGACTGACGGGTATGGTTCTCGTCACCCATTACAAAGCTTTCAGCGAGGATAGGCTTAATAGGAAGTCCGCCCATCTGCTTAAGAGCTGCTTTCATTACAGGGAAGAAATAATCCTTCATCTTACGGAGATAGTCAGCGATAGTCTCGGAGTAGAGACCCCAGCCGCAGAAACCGCCCTGATTAGGACCTTCTGCGGGGAAGTTTGCAGAGATCTTACCGGTTCTTCTATCTTCGATAATGAACATTGCAACACTCTTGGTAATGATACCGGTACCTGCACCAACAGTGTTGGTATCAAGTGCGCTGAGGAGCTTAATCTTACCGGATTCGATAAGCTTGATTGCATCCTCATCAGTCTCTGCCCAGTGCTCGAAACGGCACGCAGAAACGAGACCGCGGCGATGAAGCATGGTCATGTTTTCATAATCAATCGGAGGACCGGAGTGAATAACGGTGTAATCATCAAGGCCTTCGATAACTTCGCCTGCGGGGATAATATCTACGAGATAAGGCTCAGAATCGATAATGCAATGAACTGCTTTATCGTTAGCAGCATCAATCTTCTCCTTGAGTTCGGGAGAGGAAATCTTATTGAGAGCATCAAGCACTTCCGCGCTCTGCTTTACAGGAGGCTTCCACTCAACCTGAGTAGCCTTTACATTCTGTGCTACGAGTGCATCGTAGAAGAACTGTGTGCCGATGTTAATGACTTTAAGGTCGCTTGAGTATTTCTTTTCTGCCATTAAACTCAACCCCTTTCTTCAAGAGCTGCAAGGAATGCACTTGCAAGCTTTGTGCTTTCATAGTTACTTCTTGTTACAATAACGCCTGCGTCAGCGAGCATCTTCTCTGCTGCAAGAGTGTCCTGAGGGTCTTCAAGAGAACCGCAAACGTTGGAGATAAAGATAATCTTACTGCCAGCATCCTTCAGTGCCTTGCACTCCTGTGCAAAAGGAGTTACAGGGTCAGCCGCAACGCCGGGGCCCATGATAAAGTCCATGGTTACAACTGCAACGGTGGGATCTGCAATTTCCTTCTTAAGTCTCTTGAGCTTAAGGATAGGGTCGAATACGGGGTGAGGTGCTTCTGCTGTGAAGTCTTCTGCACCGAGGTCGAGAATGCAGTGACCAACGCTTACATCGTGGTCAGGAATCTGTGTAGAATACTTGGTGTTGAGGTTGGAGTTGAGCTGTACACCCTTATTGTGCTCGGTATAGTAGATCATGCCTTCCTCAGTAAAGGTACCGCCGCTGAAGAGACCGCGAACATACTTCTGCTCGGGCGCAAGAGCTGCAACCTTTTCCTTAACCATTGCATTGATTTCAGCATCGGTATAGCCCATTTCAGGAGCCTTGCCGGTGCAAAGTTCAACAGCCTTTCTTGCAGCCTCTTCAAGGCTGAATGTGCCGTGAACATTGTGTCCCTCATAAAGCTTTTCAGTAGCACCGAGGAAGATAGCGACAACAGGCTTTGAAAGTCTGTCAGCCGCACCGAGAACCTTTGCCATAACGTCGAGGTTAGCGAGCTTGGAAACGAGAACGATTACCTTTGTATCGGGATCGTCATCGAGCTTACGCATACCTGCGAGCATGGTGATACCGCCGATTTCGGGAAGGAGGTCGTGACCGCCTGTACCGATAATAGAAGATACACCGAGGCCAAGACGCTCAACGATGCAGGAAACTTCCTGGCAACCGGAGCCGGATGCACCAACGATACCTACAGGACCTGGACGAACAATAGAACCTGCGCCAAGCGCTACACCCTTGATAAGGCCTACACCGCAGTCAGGACCCATAACGAGTCTGCCCTTTTCAGTACCGTACTTCTTGAGGTCAGCTTCTTCTTCGAGAGATACGTTATCACTAAAGATAAATACATCAAGACCCATGGAGAGTGCTCTCTTTGCCTCTGCGTGAGCGTACTCACCGGGGAGAGAAATCTGTGCAAGGTCATATTCGTCCTCGCGGAGGTCAATCTCCGAAAGACTCTTATAAGTTACGCTACCGTCGCCCTCTTTGTGGTCGATGAGGTCGCGCATTGTCTTCATAGCAGCTTCCGCCTGCTCCTCTGTATCAGCAGTTACAGCCATAATAAGGTCATTGGGAGTAACCTCGGGAATATCGTAACCGAGGTCATCAACAAGAACCTCAAGGTTAGCAGGTGTACCCATGCCGCTTTCAGCGTTGGTAACGCCGTCAAGCTTCATAACCTTTGCACTTACAGCCATAAGAGAAACAGAGTCTACATAACGGTTTGCAATAACAACAACCTTTTTCATTTATGTTTGTTCCCTTCTTTTAAATTGATTCCTTAAGCACTACTGTGCCTTCAGGAGTATTGCGAATAACAACGCGATATTTGTCTGTTCCCTCTTCCTCATGGTCGGTACGAACATGACAACCGCAACTTTCGGTACGGGTATCTGCGCTGAGTGCGAGCAAAAATGTAGTCTGGAGATCGTTTACAAGACGGATAGTCTCGAATGCGAGTTCCTCGCTGACGCCTTCCATAGAGGAATCGTCAAGCTCTTCTAAAAGATCGCCAATTTCGTTTACAGCTTCGGCAAGTTCCTCGCCGCAACGAAGAACATTGAGTTTTTCGGAGAGTACCTTTTGCATCTTTGTACGAATGGTATCAAGCTGCTCCTTGGTAACGACTGTCTCGCCGGAAAGGGAGAGAGTATCCTCTACAAAATCCTCGGCATCATCATCAGTAACATCAACATTTGCAGCCTTTGCAAGATAATCTGCAACGCTTTCGCCTGCGATACGTCCAAACACCATTGTTTCAAGACCTGCGTTGCCGCCAAGACGGTTTGCGCCGTGGAGTCCGCCGATAACCTCGCCGCACGCATAAAGTCCTTCAATACCGCTGAAGCAGTTTTCGTCAACCGAAATACCACCGAGTGAGGTGTGAGGTGCAGGTGCAATCTCAAAAGGAGTGGTAGCAATGTCAATTCCGACATCGCTGTAACGCTTTACATAAGAGTCATACTGCTCGTTAAGACGATCACGTCCAACTCCGGTGCAATCAAAGAATACACCACCGTTTTCTGTGCCGCGTCCCTCTTTAATCTCCTTGAATATGTATCTCGACTGAACGTCCTTGTTTACGCACTCGCCGGCCTCACCGTACTGAAGCATAAAACGCTCACCAAGTGTGTTACGAAGAACCGCACCCTCATAGTACATAGTTGTAATAACGCTCTTACCTCTGAGTGCTTTTGGAGCAACTGCAGCTGAAGGCTCAAACTGTACAAACTCGAGGTCGCAAAGTTCTGCACCAACGCCGAACGACATTGCAATGCCATCGCCGCCGATATCCGACATATTGGTGGAGAAAGGATAGATATTACAGAAGCCGCCGCAAGCAAGCACGACCGCATTTGCAATAACTAAGGTAAATTTCTTTTCATTGATCTGATAGGTGAGTGCGCCGCACACGCGACCGTCAATGCGAAGCAGACGGAGCGCACGTGTATCCTTGAGAGAAGAAATGTTTTCATTCTTTGCAAACTCATCGCGAATAGCATTCATAATAGCAACACCTGTATGGTTGCCAACGCTTGCTACTCTGGGGTGAGATGCACCGAGAGGACGGAGAAGCGAATACTCGCCATCCTTACGGTTGAACTCGATGCCAAGTTCTTCGAGGATAGGACGAAGCTCTACCGAACCGTCACAAAGTGCCTTTGCAAGCTCGGGTTTGCTCTGCTCACGTCCACCTACGAAAGTATCATCGTAGAAACTCTGCATGCTGTCATCCTTGTGAAGCATCATGTTAAAGCCATGAACGTACGGAGAAGCACCAAGGCCGTTACCTATCATAAGAATTTTTGCATCGGGAAGTTTTTTTGTAAGACTGCGCGCCGCCATAAGTCCGGAAAGACCGGTACCTATAATAAGCGCATCAGTATTAAGAACAGAATAGTTCACGATTGTGAATTTCCTTTCTTTAATTAAGCCGATATTGCGGCTCCTTTCGGAGCCGCAACATAGGCAGTGTTAAATTTAGCAATCCCAAACGCAACCCTGTGCCATAGAACCAACGTTCTTAACAAAGAGACGGAGGAATCTGTGGTAGTTATTTGCGGGGAACTCCCAATGGAACTTGGAGAGTCTATCGTTGAGCTCCTCATCAGAGATGCAAAGAGTGATGTTTCTGTTAGGAATGTCGATGGAGATTTCATCGCCGTCTTCGATTACGCCGAGAGGTCCGCCGAGAGCTGCCTCAGGAGATACGTAACCAACAGAAAGACCGGAAGTACCACCGGAGAAACGACCGTCGGTGATGATTGCGCAAGAATTGAAGAGTTCGGGATGTCCCTTAAGCTCTTCCTGGAAGGTAAATGCAGTTGTACCGAAACGAGCCTTCATGCCGAGGAAGCGTACTACGCAAGCATCGCCGGGCTGAATCTTACCGTTGCGGAGAGCCTCAAGAGACTCATCGAGAGAGTTGAATACCTTTGCCTTGCCTTTGTAGGTCATGAGGTTTGCAGGAACTGCTGCAATCTTGATCATTGCACCTTCGGGCGCGAGGTTACCGTAAAGAACACCGATACCGGGCTCGGTCATTACGGGGTTGTCAAGAGTACGGATAACGTCAGGGAGATATACCTTAGCGTCCTTGATGTTCTCAGCCATGGTCTTACCTGTTACGGTCATAACGGAGGTGTCAAGGATGGTCTCCATGTTCTTCATAAGAGCGGTCATACCACCTGCAAGGTCAAAGTCCTTAACAGAGTACTTGTCGCCGGAAGGAGCGAGGTGAGAGAGAAGCGGAACCTGGTTGGAAGCTTCATCAAAGTATCTCCACCACTGAATGTGGCCGAGACCTGCCTCGTTTGCGATAGCAGGAATATGGAGAATAAGGTTGGTAGAACCTGCAACTGCCATATCAATCTTAATTGCGTTCTTAACTGCTGCCTCAGTGATGATCTGACGAGCAGTGATGCCCTCATCAACGAGGTTCATAATCTGCTTACCTGCCTTGTAAGCCATGAGGTAAAGCTGGCTGCTTACTGCGCAAGTAGAAGAGTTATTGGGAAGAGTCATACCAAGTGCTTCTGCAATCATGCACATGGAGTTAGCAGTGGTCATAGATGTACAACCGCCGCAAATACCCCAGGACTGCTCGATAAGGCCGTTGTAAACGTCCATGTCGATCATGCCCTTAGCTGCTGCGCCAACCTTATCCTGAGCGTGGATATGTACTACTTCCTTACCCTTGTGGATACCGAGAGGCATGTAACCGCCGGTAACGATGATTGCGGGAATGTCAAGACGTGCGCAAGCCATGAGGTAACCGGGAACGATAGAGTCACATGTGCAAAGGAGTACCATACCGTCGAAGAAGTTTCCTTCAACAGTCATTTCAACCTGGTCAGCGATAGAGTTACGGGAAGGAACCTCGATGTATTTAGGATCCTTAAGTACCATACCGTCACAGATACCGGTAGTCATAACCTCAAGGGGAAGACCGCCTGCCTCACGAACGCCCTGCTTAACTCTTTCAGCAACCTTGTCAAGATGTACATGACCGGGGTTGTACTCGTTCCAAGAGTTAACTACACCGATAAGAGGTCTGTCGATCTCTTCCTTGGAGTAACCCATACCATACATAAGACCGCGGCGGCATTCTTCAGCTTCGCCGAATTCCCAGCAGCTACGCATATCTTCATACTTTTTCTTCTGTAACATTGCTTTTTCTCCTTGTTAATATATTAATATATAATCTATAATCAATTAGTCAAGTGTATACTTGGATGCGGGGGTATAATAGTTATCCATATCAGCCTCAAACTGATATGCGTTTACAGGGTTGCCGTCGTCAAGCATCTTGTCGATAGCACCGTCAACGGACTGGCCGCCGTCGATAACGATGGTTTCACCAACGATAAAACGATTTGTTTCGTTGTTGGTGAGGAAAAGAATCATAGGAACGATGTCATCGGTGTTGCCGAGATATCCTGCAGGAATCTTGCGGAGGAAGCCCTTTTCAAGGTCGCTCTGGTCATAGCGGTCTGTAGCCTTTGTTGCAATGAAGCCGGGAGCGATGCAGTTTACATGAATACCGTAGTGAATTGCTTCGATACCGAGATTCTTTGTAAGCATATTAAGACCTGCCTTTGCAGCAGCGTAAGGAAGAGTCTTTCTTCTAACCCACGGAACGAGAGAGTGAACAGAACTGATGTTTACAATAGAACCCTTGATGTTATTCTCAATCATATTCTTCATTGCGAAGTGTGAGAAGTATGCGGGAGCATTGAGGTTAAGACCGATCTGGCTTTCCCAATACTCAAGAGGCATCTGATCAAAGCCGCCCTCGGGCATCTTGAGTGCGCCGCCTGCGTTGTTGATGAGTACATCAAT
>JAFQDK010000006.1 GCA_017399305.1 Clostridia bacterium | reverse complement strand
CATCATTTCTCTACGTTCGGCGTACCATGTGTGCGTATGTTTGCCACGAAAAACATAATTATAAAAAGTACCTCTTGGAACATCCAATGCATCGCATAAAAGATGAATGCTATACCGCCCTTGTAACAATTCCATAGCCGGTAGTTTCACATCCAAAGTATTGCTTGGCGAGCATCCTGATTCTTTAATTACCTCGATAATGCTCTCCAACCGTTTTACTCTGCTTTCAAGTTTTCGATAATCTTTGACAGTAAGCTCAATATTTTTGGGTGCCTTTATTTCCCGGCTTTGCGAAATCCAACCATATATGGTACTGCGTGCAATTCCAGTTTCTGTCACTATGTCTGCTACAGATTCATTGCCGATTAAAAAACGATTAACTATCGCCTGTTGTTCCTCTTTGCTATGTCTTTTACCCATGATACAATCATCTCCTTTAAGAAGATTGTATCATATAACCAAAATTCAAATTAAGTAGAAAATAATATAAATATATATTATAGAAATTATAGAAAAATATATGTTATGATATAATAGGTTTTTGACTGCGTTGAAACTATTTTACGACATTTTCAGTGGGAATTGAAAGAAATGTAGAAATATGATATAATGGTAAAAACATTATTATTATTTAGGTGAAAGCTTACATGAACAAAATTACAGAAATAACACGCCGAGACATCATTGATATTATTCGCAATGGGTTTATTGGTACAGAGACAGAACTTAAAGTTGATTATTATGAACATCAATATACCGAGAAAGTTCCAGTCGACTATCATATATGTTATCATGGGCGTCTCAGTGAAATTGATTTTTTGTCAAGAATTTATAATCTTAGTGATATGCCTTCCACGGACAGTAGATTTAAAAACGCAGAAGGTGATATTTGGCAACACACTATTAACAATGATGATTGGGAAGAGGGGTGGGTCTTTACAGATCATCGTTTTGGTCTTATATATGGCGATGATGAAACGTTATTAAAATTCATTTGTGAAATGTTTCATCCTATTGTTAGAAACGAACATCAACCTTGGAAAAAATTCTTAGAAACCTTTAATGAACTTCTAAAACACGATGGATATGAAATTATCGAGAAAAGTCATATTTCTGGCCGCCCTGTTTATGGTTGGCAGACCATAGTACCAAACTGTATTGTTACACCTGAATCGACAACTTCCTCATATGAACTAAAGTTAATTGGAGAAGGATCATACGCGCAGGTTTTTAAATATAAAGATTCATTCTATGATACTTTTTTCGTTGTCAAACGAGCCAAAAAAGATTTGACAGAGAAGGAACTAATTCGCTTTAAGCGTGAGTACGAACAAATGAAAGCTCTTCATTCCCCGTATATAGTCGAGGTATATTCATACAACGGTAGCGCTAACGAGTATGTTATGGAGTATATGGATTGTACTCTGGATAAATATATATCTGAAAATAACGGAAAACTCACTTTCTCACAAAGGAAAGGGCTAGTTTCTCAAATTCTACGTGCATTTAAATATATACATTCGAAAGATTTACTACATAGAGATATTTGCCCCAAAAACGTATTACTTAGATTGTATGATGATGTTAGGGTTGTGAAAATTTCCGATTTTGGATTAGTTAAAATTCCTAAAACGGATTTAACTTCTATTAACACAGAATACAAAGGATATTTTAATGATCCCGAACTTCGTTTAGAGGGGTTTAACACATATTGTATCATACATGAAACCTACGCCATTACTCGTCTTGTGTATTATGTAATGACAGGCAGAACTAATACCGAAAAAATTGAAAACTCTGCTTTAAAGGAGTTTGTAAACCGTGGACTTTCTTCGGATAAGAAAAAGAGGTTTCAAGATATCGATGAATTAATATCTGCATTTAACTTGATTCAAGAATAAAGCACCTTTAAAGATGATGTTTCCATAACTATTACACTCGTTTTGGCACTCTTTTTTCTAGAAGGGTTACCTATATCTAAATAGAGCCTCACCGCAAGCGAAGCAGCAAGAATTCAATCGGTTTCAGATTCATTCATTTTCTACGGAAATAAATCTTCCAAAATTAAATAGGTGGAAGCGCTATACATCCTCTTCTTGCAAAAACCATTGCAAGTACTATTATTGATGATATGAAGAATTGTTAACATAATTATAGGAGCGAAATATGCGAAAAGGAAAAATAAAAGATTTTTTATCGGCCGCTAAGGAAGAAACAACAGACATTTTTTTGAGTAGTGATGTCTTACCAGGCATAATACAAAGTGTAGGGGAAACCGTTGTTTCCGAAGGAACAGCTATGATAATTGGCGAAGTTGCTGGTGCTGTTATACCAGGCATCAACGGAATAATACTTTCCTATAAGCAAAAGCGTTTTGAACGGCATATCGAACAAGCACTTAATATCTTGAGTAAAAGAATTGATGTGCTTGAGAAAAACTACGCTTCTTTAAGCGGTGAGAATCAATTGAAGTTTAGAACGCTTTATTTGGAGTGGTTATTGGATAATATTCAGGTTGAAAAGCAAACAGAAAAAATCCCTTGTCATGTTAATGGCTATATCAATTTGATGTCAGATGAAGTTAATGACAATTTGATGCTGATGTTCTTTAATACCGTCAACGAACTAACACAACTTGATATAGATGTGTTGAAAATGTATAGCGTTGATGGCGGAGATAATATTTACGCTCTTTGCGAAAAATACAACCTGCAGCCCGAACAAATCATGGTAATTAAAGAAAAACTAGCTAGATTGGGTTTGCTGCAAAGCAAAAATGATGAGTTGCGTGACGCTAACCTTGATTATGTGGTAGATTACTTAATAGACGTAGATTCAGAAAACAAGAAAAAGAACCCTCGAAGCGTTCCACTACATAAAACAAAAATCAAAAAAATAAAGAGAGCAGATACATTCCATATCACTGGACTTGGGCAATCATACTTGAGAATAATCTCAGAATAAAAATATAAGGAGGTAACCATATGATATTCTATGTTCTAGGAAATGGTTTTGATTTACATTATGGTATACCTACAAAATACAGCAATTTTAAAGCCTACCTTATGGAAAACGGATATTGCGAAATAGTAGATAAAGTTGATGATCTCTTTGAGAGATTCGGGCATTTCAATCCGGAAGATATTAAAGATTGGTCAACATTTGAAGATATGCTGGTGGTGTTTAACAACTTGAATCCAGATGAATTGTATGATGAGGCGTTTGATAATGCTGAAACAGACGATGATAGAGCCGGATATTGGGACAGTCCTTCTTGGAACGTAAACTACTATAACGACTATATTGAGGTCTTAAAAGAACAGTTTGAAATTTGGATTAACAGAATGAATACTGCCATCACACCAGATGAGTACTTCAATCCCCTTCCCGGAGACGCGGTTTTAACTTTCAATTATACTCCTACTGTCGAAACAAACTTTGATACAAGTGGTATTCAGATAACACATATTCACGGAACCCCCAATCAAGGTATTGTGCTTGGACATAACGATGTCCCGAATCCTTACCTATATAGAGTAATTGAAGATGCGGACTCCGATTATAGGGATACAACAACAAGAAATGCAATTAACGAAGTTCTTACACAAGCCTCTCAAAATTATTATAAAGACAGTTTGCAAATTCTTCGTAGATATCGATGTGTATTCTCACAGATTCCTCGTTTTAATAAGGTCATAATAATGGGATTATCGTGCGGTATGCAAGATAAAATGTATGTCGAAGAAATCATAAAATATGCTTCAGTTATTGACGTCTATTATTATGATGACGATGCAAAGGAAAACTTTGAGAGTATTCTCGGCAATTCCACCATTACAGTTAAGTATTATAAATGGTAAAAGGAAGTGCCACGAATGACGAAGGATAAAAGCGATACAGAACTGTATTTTCGTTCATAAAAAAACGATTACCCTATTTTGCACCCCCTCCCCTCTTTTGAGCCGTAAATTTTGCACCCCCTTTGAGAGAAAAAAGTGCATTTTGCACCCCCTCCCCCTCAAAAAAGGGGCGATTTGCACCCCCCTATTTTTTCTATCAAAATATGCGTTCTTACACATTCAGTCTCGCGTCCAGCGATAACTAAACAAAAAGTGCCTTATAGCTAAGATTTGCTTGCTATAAGGCACTTTGCTTTGTGTTAGGCAGTATCGCCATAAAACAATAAATTTGAGAAATTTGCTAAAATAAAACTGCAGTTCGTCCAGTAGATAGTCGCTATATGGCACTTTAGGTAAACTTTACCGAGGATAGCCATAGACACAAAAATTTTACTTCACAGTTTGGACAAGCCAATCCTTAGCGAAAGCCGTGCTCGCCCATTTTGGTGACTACCGAATCCCCATTGCCCTTATACTCCTTTTCCTTGCTCAGCTATAAATTATACGTCCGAGCAGGTGTTATGGCGATATAAATTTACTTTGTAAAATTCTCATTCCTTAGGAATAAGAAATCGTTTCATAAACTATTTAACAATCTGTTTAAATATACGCATTGCATCAATAAGGTTAAGAACTCCATCACCGTTCATATCTGCATTAGCAACTACTTCATTGTTTACAATCGCTTTAATAAGTTTGAGTGCATCATGAACAGTAACAACACCGTCGTCGTCAATATCACCACGAAGAATTTTTTCATCGGACACAGTCACTATCGCACTGACAGGAGTTGCAATAAGCATCTCACAATTTTCGTTGTAAACCTCAGGCACTGTAAGCTCAAATACATAATCGCCTGCCATAACTGTTTCGGCTACGGAATATGCAAGCGTAAAATTTGTGTTTATATCGGCATTTGCACCTGTGGCGCTGAGAAGTGTGACAACAGAACCGTCATCTGATACACCTACATAGAAGCCGTCAGCCTCAGCAGTGGTTGCACCCGTGAAAGTAAAGCCATCCGGAGCGCTGACATTTATCTGCGCCGCCGATATTTCAGATGCATTTACCGAAAGAATAACGCTTACGGTATCGCTATCGGTTGCCACACGTGAAAGTGCAAAGCGGATATCGCCCGAAACTGTATCAAAGGTTTCGCTGCAAACGGTACATTCGTATGTACCGTCTGCCTTGGCAAGATAGATATGTGCTGCATCTGTGCAGGAGTATTCATACTCTTCGGTATAACTTCTGCCGCAAGAGCAAGCATAAAGCTTTGTTCCCTCGCTGCCGGGGGTTGCCGCTACAGTGACCTTTACACTGTCATATACGCACTCGTCGGTCACGTTTTTTGTTACTGCTTTAAGCGCATTTGCTGCATTCTGGAAAGCAAGCGGCTCGGTTACCGAAGTGGCAAAACTATGCGTACTGTAGTTTGACTCAATATTCATGGGAGTATTGTTTGTTGCAAACATGCCATACGCATAGAATGTAAACGGAATCGTTACAGGGCGTGTACGTCCGTCTGTCTCGCTTGAGACATTAATAACCGTGTTTTCGGCATTGCGGATATAGTAATTTGTACCAATCGAAGCATTATCAAAGAAGTTGAGCGTCTGCTTCTTGAGTGATGCGGTAGAATCCGCATATCCTACATTATAGTCGCCGGTACGGCCCTGATTTACTACTGCATCACCGTAAAGATTTACGGTAGCCTCACAATTTGAAACAGGGGTATTCTTATATGTGCTTGATGTAGACATTGTGTAAAGAACGCCGATATCCGCATCTGTGGCATTCAAAGTTGCTGTTTTATTTAAAACAGCAATACCGTCTGCTCCGAATGTACTTCCAAGGTAAATATACGAATAGAAACGAGTCTTGTTAAAGCTGCCCGCAGTGTTTCTTGTAAGCGTTGCAGCCTCAGTAATTGTAAGGGTTGCACTTGCCGCGGTGCTGTCGTTTTGGGTAATCTTGTGCGAACCTAAAACGATATGTGCGCATGCGTTATTGACAGCTTCAATTTTACCGAATTCTACATTGTTCCAGTTGCACTCGATAATGTATGCATAAGCACCGTCAAAGCTTATATTATCAAACTTTGTATCACCGCCGAGGGAAATAACGCTATTTGACGAAATACAAAATCCGCCGCGGATATATCCATCGTCTGCGTCAAATCCGCTTATGGTAATAGTTTTTGTATGTGCAGGAATTTCGATATCTTCATCAAGTACATAGCTACCGCAAATAACAACTGTACCACCTACATTTGCAATGCGGCTACCCGCTTCCTCTACAGTTGCTACTGCTTTTTCTGCTGTTGTGCCATCGCAAGCATCATCACCGTTTGCCGATACATAGATTGCAGGAGCATCGGTCTGCTCTATCTTTGTATCGCATGCGGTGCAGGTGAAATAATACTTGCCCTCTGCATACTGCCATGTATAGTTCTCACTTGCATGACTATTGGCATCGGGAGCTTCACCTGTCTTTGTCATTTCTGCAATGAGTTCCTGACAATCATTACAGTACCATGTATAAAATGCACTACTTACACACGTTGCTTTAATACACTCTACCCACTCTCCGCTTTCATGCTCACAAGCAGTAGGCGCGCCGCAGTTATCACAGATTTTATCTGCGTTATTATCGGGATGAGTACCTTTTATCTTAAGGCAATAACGCTTATACGGCTGAACATTGTCCGCTCCTATAATAGCCGCCGCAAAATCCTCGGCTCCGTCTACACGGGTATCTGCATAGACATTAAGAGTAAAATCATGTCCGCGAACATCAGCCGAACCGGTTCCAATGACCGCCGAACCTTGAACGACAATATCTACATCAAATCGACCTTCTACGCCTGCCGCCGCATGGCCAACGGGACGGTATGTTGCTATGCTGTCAACATCGCCGTCAAAAATAACTGTAGCAGTTACGCCGTCGCCTCCGTCATAATTAAGCGAACCTGTCACAAGTGTGCTTGTAAATTTAAGTATATCATCGGGGTTTGTCTTACCTATCGTCATTTTGATAGTACCCGAATAGGCACCGTCAAGGAAACGATTGCCACCGCCAACTGCATAGTATGTACCTGAGCGGATCGTAATATCGGTAGCATATCCCGTGGCAGGAATATCACTGTTTGAGTTAAGGCTGCTTTCATATCCGCCGACAAGGTAAATATCCGAGCCTTTAACGGTTATTCCCTCGTCCATTACGAGCTTGTGCTCCTGTGCCGCAAGCACAAGTGCTTTATTATTTGAAATAGTAATATTTTCAAATATCATATTACCGCCGAGAAGTAGACGTCCGTTTGTAACCAATGTTCCGCCTCTTACAGTAATCGTATCATAAAAAACAGGAGTTATATAATTCTCTGGAATTTCAGCGCTGTCGAGAATTATAACAGTTGCGTCCTTGCCGGAGTTCGCTGCGCACTGCATAGCATCGGTAAAGTTTTTGAAAGGCGAGCTCTTTGAACCAATATCGGTATTTCCGTCTGTAAGCTCAAGTCCGTTTTCAGAAACATAAACAGTATTTGAACCTGTGATATAAAAAACTGCAAGCTCGGGGGCATGTCCGTCTATGACCACCCAATTTTCTGAAAGTCCCGGAAAATTTGCCGCAACGGTTTCGTCCTCGACATAGGTTTCATTGGGCTCCGAATAACCTACCGAATCAGATGTATAACTGTCTGTAGAAGAATAGTAGCAATAGGTCATTTGCCCTGCGCTATACGTTGCCTTAGAGGTAGCACCTGCGATAGGACGCACATATGTGGATCCACCACTGGTAACAGATCCGCTATTAAAGCAACGGGTTAGTGTATACGCATAATTTTGATTGTTACCGGTTCCCATAATGCCGCCAACAACCTTTTGCGCTGCATAGACAGAACCTGTGTTAATGCAATCCTGCAAAGTACACATATTTGCAGATGCAGAATAAACTCGCCAGAAGCCGACGATACCGCCAACGTATACTTGTCCGCTAACAGAGCCGGTATTCATGCATTGTTCAAGAGTAATTGTTCCACCTTTTTGTGTGCTGATTGCAAGGATACCGCCTGCATAATTACCGGTACTGGTTACTGCACCCTCATTTTTACAACCGGAAATATACGCTGTACCTGTACCGGCATCAATGCGTCCAACAATTCCTGCTGCAGAGACTCCACCGCTTACCGTGCAACGGTTGATACAGTTTCGAACGGTTATAGACGCACCGTCAACTCCACCTACAACTCCTGCAACATAGCTGCCGGTAGAAGAAACTGTGCCGGAAACGGTGAGATTTTTAATTGTAGCGTTTGATACGTAGCCAAAAAGTGCCACATAGTTGGTGGTGTAATCGGTGAGTGAAAGTCCGTTTATAGAGTATCCGTCACCGTCAAAAGTTCCTGTAAACGGAGTGGAGGTATTACCTATAGGTGCCTGCGCAAGACCGCTCACAGCATCCGAAAGGTCGATGTCTTTAGTCAGCGTATAGCTGTCTGCCCACATTGAAGGTGTGTTCATAAGTGTGAGCATATCATCTGCCGAGGTTATTACCGCAGCATTTACAAATATTGAAAGAGAAGCTACGAGCAAAGAAAAGCATATCGCAAAAAGAATTCTTTTTCTCATTTTCATTCTCCTTTCACTACAGTCTGCATAATGGTCAATGCATCATAAACGGTTATCTCTCCGTCGCCGTTTACATCTGCATTTTTGTATTCTGCTTGACCGAGAACATCAGAAATTGCCGCAAGAGCATCCGTAACAGTAATACTGCCGTCGCCGTTACAGTCGCCGCTACGCTCGCCGACATACATTGTATATCTCGTTTCACCAATGTTAAAATACTGATTTCTTATCGTAGAATAATAATCTGTGGTTATCACATTACCATCTTCGTTGAAATAGAACATACATACCATTCCCGTGGGGGTTAATGGGTCAATGCCCTGCGGATTGATAAGCATTTGCGTTACCACATTTCCGTGGTCGCCGACAACCTTTGTTGCACGAATCCGGTCAGAGTCTATATGTCCCGAGAGTACAAGCACAATATTTTCATACTTGCGTACAAACTTCTCCCAAATATCGTCGCCGTTGTTATAACCGTAGTTTGTGGTAGGCGCAACGGGGTCGTTTACATCAGTAGTAGTCCCATCATCAGCCATGTAACTGTGAGTAATAACGATAACCTTGTGGTTAGGGTACTGCTCAACTACACCACATGCCCACTGGAGCACTTCATCATTCGGACCATAATCAAGCGACATGATAAGATAATCAGTGTTGCCTATCTTTATAAGTTTATACATATCCTCAAGGTTATCATTGTATTTGCCTACGATATCCGAAGTATAGCCATCAAAATTCAGATATGTATTATAAGGCGCACTATAATCGTGGTTTCCGCGGCAGATTGCAAACGGAAGCTCGCCCGAAAGACGCTTGAACTGACTCTGCACAAGTTCCCATTCCGACACCTTATCACGCTCATTTGTAATATCACCAAGTGCCATTACGTACTTGATTTTTTTTATATCCTTGTTTTCCAATATCCAATCGTAGATATAATGAAGCTTATCAGGATAGCTGATTGAAATAATCTGCTGGTCGCCGATAATCGCCATTGAATATGCATAATCTGTTACCGGCTCTACACTGTCAAACCAGTATTCAGTATAATTCATATCGTAATTGCCTGTACCATCAGAAACATTCTTGCCAAATTCCGCATTTGTAAGGTCATAATGTGCCATGAGACTTGCATCGGTTATATCCACCGCCAGCATATCCGCCTTGATTTCGTCAGCGGTACGTACATCAGAATAGATAGTAGCCGAGCGGAGCTGCCCCTTGAAATGAGCAGTATTGCCTGAGCGATTGTCACCGCCAAGCACAAGGGGAAGCGGCGATGCCTTAGGTACAAAAGAAAGGATCTTGCTCTCCGTAAACTCGCCGTTTATATAGCAGCTTAATGTCTTGCTCGCGGTATCAACCACAATTGCAACATGTACCCATTCGCCGGTATTGACAGTAGAGTTAGAAAAGGTGTATGTTTTCGCAGAACAAACACCGTTTGGCACTTTGTTGACAAACTTGATCATCGGTGCGCTTCCGGTATAAATATGAAACTGGAAGCTGTTATAGCAGGTGCCCATAAAATTACCGAGCACCGCACCGCTTGTGCCGGTTCTGCCCTCGGGTATTCTCACCCATGCCTCATAGGTTTGCGGAACCGTGGAAAGCGGCTCCTCGGTCTTGTAAATGCCATACGGCTCGAATGTCATAAAATCACTGTCTTTAGCAGATACAATACAGATAAGTGAAATTGACATAACAAGACATAGCAAAATGCCAAAAAGTCTTTTTTTCATAAAACTCTCCTTTATAAATAAGTTTTTAAATTTTCAATATTTTTATAGTAGCAAAATCTTTCAATTAAATATTTTCCTACCGTTGCCATATATTTAGCGGAATTTTGTCTTAAGGAAACGGGAACCTTATCGACAAACAGTCCTGCCTCATAATTCAAATTTCCTTCATAAGAAACCTCGGCAAAAGCCTTCATTACATCTTCCCAATCAATCACACCATAGAAAGGAAGCGTATGCCTATCACGAACTCCGTCATTGTCGTGAATATGAGTGCAGCCTATGTATTTCCCGATTTCTCTTATCGAATCCGCCGGTTTTTGTCCGCATATATTAGCGTGTCCGACATCGAAACAGATTGTAAAAACTTCACTGTCAAGCGCACTCAGCAATTCCATAATACCCCCGGGTGTTTCGGTAACGGAGCCGGGAATATTCTCAATAGCTATCTTTATATCAAATTCTTTTGCATACTGAACGAGGCTTTTATAAAAATCAATATTACATTGCATCATCAAGGCATAGTTGCCGTTTTCTTTACAATTGATATGAAGATACGGATGCACAACTATCATTTCTGCACCAAGCCACGATGAATGTCTCATACTTTTTACTATTTCGTAAAAACGTTCCTTTGTTTTTTCCTCATCTGAAAAACTTGACGGGAACGGAGCATGCGTTTGTGCAAAAACAATCCCCTTTGATTCCGCATATTCTTTGATCTCTTTATAAAAATTCTCATCATGCTCATCCGTATGATATTCTTTTAAATCGGCATTGAAATCTATCGCCTCATACCCTGCCTTTGAAAAAATACCTATTGTCTTTTTCAGTCCAAATTCATTGTGAAATCTTATAAAATTACTTGAAAGTTTCATTCTTTAATCCTCATATTGCTCTTTGAAGCACCTTTCATTTAAGACATCTCTGTATTTAAATTTTATAACATTTGCATGTTGATTTCAAGAACACAATAATGTATAATAAGATGAACTCAAATTCATCGAGGGAGAAGATATGGAACTTTTACAACTCAAATACTTTGCAGAAGCAGCAAAGCTCCAAAGTTTCAGCAAGGTGGCAAAAAAATACATGGTGCCACCATCATCGGTAAGCCACACCATAGCAAAGCTCGAAAAAGAACTCGGTGCGCAAGTCTTTGCAAGAAACGGAAACCGGATAGAACTCAACGATTATGGGCGTGCTTTTTATAACAACATCAGCAGTGCTCTTGAAAAGATTGAAAACGGAAAAACAATCGTAAATGATATGCAAAACCAAACAATCAGCCTTACTCTGCGACAATGTGCGTATTCCATCATTCCCATGTTGACATCTTTCAAAAAGGCTTTTCCTGACTTAAAACTATTTTTTCCTTTTAAAGTCATCGAACAAAAAGGAAGCTTTTTTATAAGAATTTCCGCAACTCCTTTTCAAGGCGATGAAGATTTTATTTCTGTGCCACTTTTTACCGAAGATATACTTGTTGCCGTACCGTCATGCAACCCTCTTGCCCAAAAAAGTAAGCTAACCTTTGAGGATATAAAAGACGTTCCGATTGCATGGTTTTACGATTGCCCTGAAGGCAACGGAATTTTTGAATATTTTAAGCAAAACGGCTATGAGCCTAATATCCTCATCGGATGCTCCAAAGATACCACGGTAGGCGAATTTGTTAAAAACGATTTTGGCATAGCCTTTTATCCGAAGTATTCCTCCCCAATAGGGAAAATGGATGGTATAGCGGCTGTACCGCTTGAGGGCTTCACGGTAAAAAGAACAATTTGCGCATCATGGCCGAAAGAATATATATTAAGCGAAGCATCAAAAAAGTTTGTTGACTTCGGGGTGGAATACTTTAAAAATATAGAATTTGCGTAAAATAACCGATAAAAAACAGGAGTTATGTGTCTGCATAACTCCTGTTTTTATTAAATTCAGAAAAAATAGTAAACGTCTCTTCTCTTTTTACGTGTATCCGGTTGAGGTTGGAATTACTTTACAATCTGCTTCATAACGCGAACCACATCAATAAGGGTGATACTGCCGTCACCGCTTAAATCTCCGTTTTCGAGAGGCGTACCGTTAACAAATGCTCTTACCAGTATAAGTACATCTGCAAGCTTAACTATACCGTCTCCGTCGATGTCACCGATAAGTTCGCCTTGGGCATCCGGTTTCTCAAAATCCAGCCACAGAATTACATTTTCATCGCTAGCCTTCACAGAAGCAGAAAGCTGCTCTGCAGTGAGTGCCTCATTATAAAGCACCACGTTATCAAATGTAAGTTCGCTTTTGCGCAACGGCTTTGACGGGTCATAACCGATACTGAAATCATATCCGGTATCGGCAATCGAAGCAGTTGCAGTAGTGTTTTCGGCAACTATCTTACCATCGAGATAAAGAGTAAGAGTTGTTCCCGTATAAGTAACAGCAACATCATGCCACATATCGGTAAGTGAACTTTCAAAATTCTCTGCTCTTGCATTATGCCACTTGCCACCGCCATAAACATATGCCATCAGTGACCATTTATCACTACCCGATTTTGTACCAACACGAAAACCAAAGGTCTTATCGCCCAGTGAGAAAATCATATTAGCCTTTGACGAACCTTCCCAAATGCCTGTTTCAGTTTTAAATATGTCTGAAGGAATGTATACTCTTGTGGTAGCTGTAAAAGGCTTTCCGTTTGTCATCGCACCTACAAGTGTATGCTCGGCATCGCCTACAGTGAAATATCCCTTAAGTGCAGTTGTTCCGTCATATTCACCGTCAACATACTCTGCCGAGGCAGGAAGAGGAGTATCAAGGCAGCTTTGTGAAGCATCGAAGATATCATATACCTTATATGACTTTACGGTATGGTATCCCATAGATGCACTGTTCACCTCTGCATAAGAAGCATCTGCCGATATTGGCATAAGTGTAAATCTCCAATTATAAACCGTATCTGTGGGAAGTCTATACTGAGCCAAAGTTGCAGGACCGCAAGTAGCGCCGCCCGTACCCATAGAACCGTAATTTATAGAAAGGATAGTATCCTCTCTCGGCGCTAGCTTATACGGATGGTCAGCTGCATTCAAATCCTCCGGAGTAAAATGCATTGCGCTCGCTTCTACAAAGTCATCTGCTACTAAAAGCAACGAATTCTTCAAATTTTTATTCGTGAGTTTCATCCAGACCACATCTGTAAAGGCACTGTCATCCACCTTTACATAAGGATAGAACACCTCATTTGCGGTAGTATTATAAATGCCTTGACGAGCACCGGTTTTTCTGTCGTTGAACGTCTCAGCAGGACCGTTGCCGTACCAGGTTATCTGCTCAAATCCTGCAGGAAGTGTAGCCATTGAACCTACTCTGAGGAAATTACCCATTCCGCTCTCGGTTGCATCAACTGTCATATCAACGGTAATTTCGCCTGAGCCGTTAACTGTATACACGATAGTTTCCTTAGTATCACCTGCATCAGGGAAAGTAATATTAACAGTAATTACCTTCAAACCGTTTCCATTGGTTTTGACACCGATGCTTTGAACACTTATGTTATTCTCTACACCTCGCCAAGTGATATCATAGGTTCCCTCTTCAATTTTTTTATGGTCATTTTCCAAAAGCCCGCGCCAAAAGCTCGGAGCAGGTCCGACTTCTATCAAGGTTTCACCGTCGTAAACGTAATTCTCCATAATACCGTCGGACTTGCGGATAGCAAATGAGAAATTATTACCTTTTACATTATATGCCGTGCCGGTTTCGGTAACGGTAACAATTGCATTACTTATAGGCTTTTTCGCCTGTGCTACCGAAAAAGGAATTGCCATCTGTACATATGCCTGCTCGTAATCTTTTGGAACGAGACCTTTTGCCTCTTTTGTACGCACAGAAATGTTCAGATAATACTCCGAGCCTGCTTCAACCTTTTCGGGAATTGTAAGGGGAACGGAAATCCTGCCGGTAGTGCGAGGTGCAATGTCTATGTTCTCCACTACGCCGCTTTCAACTACTGTACCGTTCTTTACTACTTCCCAGATTACATCATAGGCATTGAGGTTCGTAAAGCTGCTTTCGTTGTAAACAGAGATCTCACCGTCAAGAAGCTCGCGGAAATCAGCATCAAACCAGAAATCCTGATACTGATACTTCACTTCATAAAGCTCAGGCTGAGGAGTTCTGTCTGCGTTAACTATACCGTTTGCGCAAACAGAGCCGCTGTTAGGATAGTCGCCCCAGTCGCCGCCGTATGCAAAGAACTGTCCTTCCATTTCCTTTGCATAGAGATTACCGTATGCGAACTCTTCGCTATAGTAATCCCAATAGTCTCCGGCATTTACAATTCCATCGGAGTAATCCACCCACAGAAGAATGCTTTCATCTTCGTCTGTAATAGCTGGAGATACCGAATACTGTGCCTTGATTTCGTCTTCGGTTAAAGCCTTGGTGTAAATGCGTGCAATAGAAATCTCGCCGTCAAGGATTCTGCCCTTTTGCACGTCTTTGCCGACACCTAAATCATAGTTATTGACTGCAATACTATCCGTATACGTCTTTTGTGCGCACTGCTCGCCATCAATAAAGAGGCTCATTGCACCTTTATCATACACACCGACAACCTGATGCCAATTATTTACCCAGTCGGAAGGGAAAGCCGAGCTGACAGAACGCCACGTGCTTCCGTCATAAATATAGAACTCAATGGCATTAGTTTTTGTCTTAAGTGCCACCTGTGTGTCGCCTTTGGCAATAAAAATGCTGTTTGCCGCAGTGGAATAAGGTTTAACAATCACTTCAAAAGTAAATGATTTGCCGGTACCCGAAAGCGCCTGATTGTACTTTGCATCAGCAAATAATGAAGCACCTGCAAAGGCCTTGCCGCCGTTCATGCTGCCGTTGCCTGCGCTTTGATTCCATCCGTCACCGTCGATTGTACCTGCCACTCCTGTGCGATCGTAAATAACATAGCCTTCAGGCAAGGATTCAATAGTTTTTGCTCTCGCCTGGTCAACAAAGTCCCAGATAAATGCACCAAGCATATTGTCGCCGCTGCGGATAGCATCCCAGTATTCTTTGAGATTGCCTATAGAGTTACCCATACCGTGTGCATACTCGCATACCACGTAAGGAATTTTGCCTTCGCCGTTTTTCGACTGAACGGTAGCAACTGTAGGATACATATTACTGCCCATGTCAGTACCCATTTTTGCATTCTGTCCCTCGCTATGTACCATGCGAGTAGGGTCATTGTTCTTGAAATACCATATCATATCTCTGAACAGACCGTTACCGAATGCAGGGTCAGAAGTGTACGCCATCTCGTTACCGATGGACCATATTACAATTGCAGGATGATTCTTAAGTCTTTCAAATGCCGTCTTGGTGCGATCCATACCGAGTTCATAGAACAAACTGATAGGCTCATCTTTGGTAATGAATGCATGGCACTCCATATTGGTTTCTGCCATCATATAAAGACCGTATTTGTTGCAAAGCCAATAGAAGTATTCGTCATTACTGTAATGGGCGGTGCGCACTGCATTGATGTTACTTTGCTTCATCAGCTTAACATCTTCAAGATACACATTCTGCGGCACATACTTGCCATAAACGGGATCAGTATCGTGGCGGTTTACGCCCTTTAAGAAAAGAGGCTGACCGTTTATCTTTACGGTATCCCATTTAGCAGTGGTTACAGCATAGTTTGCATCTACTGCGGTGCGAGTAAAGGAAAGCTCTCTGAAACCAAGCTGAGATGAAAGGTTTTCAATTGTATTGCCGTTTTCGTCCACCAATGTGAGTACCAATGCGTACAAATTCGGTGTTTCTGCTGTCCACAGCTTAGGTGCAGTCACGGGAATATCCATCTTGAATGTACCTGTAGCAGTAGAAGCGACAGAACTTACAGGAATTGATACATTATTAAGTATATCTGTACCGTTTTCTTCCAATATCTTTACCTGAATGCGTAAGCCTTGCATATCGGTGCTTGAAAGGTTCAGCACATCAGCAGAAATACTTAAGGTCGCATTCTTATAATTTGCATCGAGGTCGGTAACAACGGTATAGTCCTTGATTCTTACCAGCGGCTCACTGCTAATGTAAACATCACGGAAGATACCACCGTCGTGAATCATATCCTGCGTTTCAAACCATGTACCGTCAACAAGCTTATGTACCTTTACCGCAAGCAGATTATCGCCGTCAACAAGATAGTCTGTTATATCAAAGCGGTGCGGAGAAAAAGTATCCTCACTATAGCCGACTTCTTTGCCATTGACATAAACATAATATGCCGCTTCTACGCCTTCAAAGCTGATATAAACACGGCGGTTATCTGCTGTCATTGCATCGGAAACCGTGAAAGTCTTTCTGTAGAGTCCCACAGGGCTATAATTTACAGGCGCATAAGGCGGAGTCATGCTTGTATCGTACTTTGTCTCCCAAGGGGTAGGATTTGCATAGTGAGAGTAGTCAAATCCCTGACTCGGCCAGCTTGCAGGAAGTATAACTTCTTTCCAACCGTCGGCTGTGTCCTTGACAAACGACGATGTCATAAAGCCATTCTCGCCCATGAGATGCTGCACCATAGTTTCATTCTGAAATACGGTAAGCTCCCACGGCTTGCCCTCTCCGGTGAGCAGTTCAAAATATACAGAGTCCTCACGGGCATTGTAATCCCAAACCGCATCTGCCGCCGCACTTACAGACTGATAGTCAATGCGAGGAACAGTCGCATCTTCTCTATTGATGCCAAAAACATCCTCACCTGTAACAGAATTACCGTCTACATCTGTGTAATCGGTGCCCGTCCATTCTTTGTGTGTAAACTTTACTTTATCCACATCGGAGGTAACCGACTCTGCAGGTGTAAGTGCACCTGCAGACAAAATGCCTATGCACACAAGTGCAAGTAATATCGCAAAAACTCTTTTCATATAGTTTTCCTCTTTAAATTTTTCTTGAAAGAATTAATGTTTCGTAGGAATCAAGTGTAATTTCACCGCTGATAGTTTCTTTCCAGTCAACTGTTACCCAGGTATGTGCGGTAGATGTTTCAAGCGGATTTATGGAGAAGTTCTGCAGGAATACATACAAGTTTTCTCCGTCCGTTCTCGAATGTGCGGTCATACCGCATGGAAGCACGCCGTCAAAGTCCGAAACTATGCCGCATTCGGTAAGAAGTCGCTCGGTAATAACATCGGTAAAGTCTCCATTGTCACGGAAGGTAACATAATACGCTTTGCCTTTACCGTAATTGTTCACGGTAAGCGCAGGCATGCCCTTGTAAAAGTCATCGTTATAGGTTGCAAGCACCTCTGCACCCTGTGCGTGTACTATTTCGCAATAATCAACAGCATCGTAGGTTACACCGTTAAATGTAACGCTGTTTTTCTCATTCGGATACAGTGTGTCGATCTCCTCATTCCAGATACCGAACACCTCTTTGAGCTTGCCACCGGGGAAACCGCCAAGGTGACAACGGTCGTTTTCATTTACCATACCGAGCATATAAGTACAGAGTAACGTACCGCCGTTTTTGACAAACTGCTCAAGCTTGTCAATCATATTGTCGCTTGTGATATAAAGCATCGGAGCGATGATAATATCGTAGCAGGAAAAATCATCGTCCTCGCCGATAATATCGGTGTTGATTCCACGCTTCCACATGGGATGATAGTGCTTGCTGTGTGTTGCGTGAACCTTTTTGTCATTCTTCTGGAAGCCCTGCGCATTGTCAAGCGCCCAGCGGTTTGACCAATCCGAAATCAATGCAACTCGGCTTTCGGTCATTGTGCCAAGCACTGCATCAAGCTTTTTAAGTCTTGCGCCAACTTCGCTCACTTCCCTGAAGACTCTTGTGTTTTCATTGCCGACATGGTCAACCACCGCACCGTGGAATTTCTCCCACGAGCCACGGTTTTTGCGCCACTGGAAGTAGAGTACCGAGTCGCCGCCATGCGCTACTATCTGCATGGAAGAAAGCATATGTGCGCCGGGACGCTTTAATTTATTGTAATCATGGTGATTTACATTGCTCGGTGTGCATTCCATCTGCACAAACGGCTTGTGCTTAAGTGAGCGGTTGAGGTCATATCGCATCGACACCTCGCTCGCACGCAAAATGTCGGATTCGTCGCCCTTCCATGTGGGGTATGCATCGTGCGAAACAAAATCCACTTCCTTTGCAAACGCGCGGTAATCAAGAACCGTGCTGAATCCCATAAAGTTTGTGGTTATGGGAATATTGGGCGTGAACTTGCGGAGAGGTGCTATTTCATTCTTATAAAAATCAATCGTCTGATCGGTTACAAAACGGCGCCAATCAAGATAAAGTCCGTGTACACATCTTTCACCCAAAGGCGAGGGAGGGTCGATCTGGCTCCAATCCGTATATGTATGCGCCCAGAACGCACTCCACCACTGTGCATTGAGTTCACGGAGAGTGCCGTATTTCTTCTTAAGCCACTCACGGAAAGCCTCACGGCAAAGGTCGCAATGGCACGAGCCGCTATACTCATTTGAAACGTGCCAAGCGATAAGCGCCGGATGATCTTTATAACGCTCGGCAAGCAGCGTGTTGATCTGCGTAACTTTTTCTCTGTATATCGGTGAAGTAAAGCAATGGTTATGGCGCACACCAAACCATCTGCGGTCTCTGTTTTCGGTAACTCTGTTTACCTCGGGGTATTTCTGCGACATCCATGCCGGGCGAGCGCCGCTCGGCGTTGCAAGGATCACTCTGCCGCCGTTTGCATAAATATCGTCCATCGCTTTATCAAGGAAAGAAAAATCATATTTGCCCTCTTCAGGCTCAAGTGCAGCCCACGCAAAAATGCCAACCGACATCGAATTGCAGTTTGCGAGCTGCATAAGGCGCATATCATCTTTTAATACTTCGGGATAATCCTGCCACTGGTCGGGATTATAGTCACCGCCATGTAAAAAATACTTGTATGTAGGATTTATAAATATCTTTTTCATTTTAGCCTCCGTGGCAAATATAACTGTATATATAAATTATATAACAACCATAAATATTAATACAATGCACAAAACATTGAAAATATATGCACAAAATTAAATTGCATATTGATTTTTGTTTTTCGGTGTGATACTCTGTATTTAACTACTGGCATGAAAATAACGGAGGTAAGCAAAATATGTATGTTAACTGTGCATATCTCGAAGAACCGCATAAAATGATTGTAAATACCGACACTCCGCTTTTGGTAACCGCTGTCGGAAACTATCGCATTCACACAAGAAAAATATTGGAAAACATTCGCCCAAGCGGCAGAGCTGATTATCAGTTAATCTATATCGCAAGCGGAAAAATGCATTTGATTTTGTATGGTAAAAAGCAAACTGTTCCGAAAGGAAACATGATACTTTTTCGCCCGGGAGAACCCCAGAATTATTCCATTCATGCAGAAGACCGTTCAGAAACCTTTTGGGTGCATTTTACGGGAAATCAAGTTGAAAGCATTCTGGCGGACTACGATATACCGCAAGGGAAAAATATATTTTTTACAGGTATTTCTCATAATTACAAATGGCTTTTTCTCCAGATGATACAAGAATTGCAACTAAAACGTACCTATTTTAAGGACACCATGCCACTGCAACTGAAGTTGCTTCTACTTTATATCAGCAGAAATGATGAAAAAGGTCAGCTTATTACCGCAGAACTGCTTGATGAAGTAGAAAACGCCATGCACTATTTCAACAACAATTTTCACTCCCAGATCGTGATTGAAGACTATGCAAAGCAGCATAATATGACCCCATGTTGGTTTATACAGAACTTTAAAAGAATTACCGATACTACTCCCATGCAATATATCGTTTCTCTCAGAATCAACAATGCAACGAACTTGCTTGACGACACCGAATATTCTATTGAGAAAATTGCAAACTCCGTAGGTTATGACAATGCACTGTATTTCAGCCGTTTGTTCCGAAAGCACGTTGGAATGTCACCGAGAGAATATAGAAAAAGGAACAAAAACTAAAAAACACCTAATTACACTTTGCCGATTGAATAACAAGGCAATTATCTATATCCTCCCTGTTTCGGCAAGTACTGCCTACTTCACATTTCCGTGAAAAACCTCGGTCGTGCGCCGCCTCCACCAGCCAATATCACGGAAAATGTGAATTTAGCAAAAGAGCCGTATGGTCAAGCTTTGCTTGCCATACGGTTCTTAGCATCTGTTTAGCGACTATCGTCATAGACCATTAAATTCACATTTTCGAGTAGAATATCCGCAAAAACCAGGAGTTATGGCGATACATAACTCCTGGTTTTTGTAAATTCTGAGAAAACAGTAAACTTCTCTTTCTTTTTCCGTGTATCTGGTGGAGGGCACTATTGTAAAAGCAACTTTGAAAATCTTTATGCTCCGTGACGATGCGGAAGTGAGAGTATAACAGATTCATATCATGTAACAGCAAAACATAATATTTGCAATGATTGTTAAAACAAAGAATAATACTATCGGAGAGTCTGAAGGCCTTACTTTCTATCAATCACTTCAAGCTCATCCACAAAATATGCATTAGAATCTGCACGATTGCCTTGCTTATCCACGACGGTAAAACGAACATATATTGCACCATCAGGGATATTAAAACTTGCAGATGTAAGCCGTTTGCCATTCTCACGGATAGCGACAAAGGAACGGCGGCATCCGCAATGCATTATGATACGCTGAGCCGCTGATGTTTTTATAACAGCCTTACCATCTTCATAGTAAAGCTCCCTAATTTCGGGTCCCATAGATGCGTAAAAATTGCCTTTCAGAAGTGCATCGGTTATCGCCGTATAGGTAAGTTCCGGTGCTTTTATCACGGTAAATGCGCCAAAGGAATCACATCGATGGCTATCGAGCGGATAGCAGTTATGATTATCGTCAGCACCAACGCAGAAAATACGTTTCCCCGTACGGAGAATATCGTCATACACTCGAGGATTTACTTCTTCAAAGCCGGCAACATATGAACTGTAGTTATACATTTCCATTGCATGCATTCCGTCATAGTGCGCATAATCGCTATAGTCGTCAAGTGACCATGTCGGATGATTGTATATAACAAAATAGCCATGGTTTCTTGCAGTACGCATAATATCGCTGACGCCCTCGGGCGAATGTACACGCTCGTAGTCAGAAAGGCTCTCGTCAATAACCGCCTCTGCTCTTTTGGAACGCATATTTCCCTTTATATACTTTTCACGGTGGTACGCAATCTGTAAAAGATTGTTAGGCGAAAGTGCAATGAGATTAATATGTGTTTTTTTAGACTGCGAAACAGGCTCTGTGTCTGCATGCACCTCAAGCTCATAGCCATGAAGTGCAACAAAGTTTTCATCACAGAGCTCTGTATGCGGCAAAATCAAATAGTGATCTGTATATGCAACGACGGAATATCCCTTTTGCATATATGCCGCCTTAACCTGCTCGGGGGTAAGTTTGCCGTCCGAGCAGGTGGTATGACAGTGTAAATTTGCTTTGTAGAAATTCCCAACCTTCGGGAGAAGATATTTTTTCATAAATTATTCAACTATTTGCTTGAAAATACGAATTACATCAAGAAGATTTACAAGTCCGTCACCATTCATATCAGCGTTTACTGCAGACGAATTATTTACAACCGCCTTTAAAGCCGTTAGTGCATCAAAGGCCGTAAGAATTCCGTCTCCGTCAATGTCACCTTTAAGTATTTCTTCATGTGTAACAGTTACCTCTGCGCTGACAGGAGTTGCAACAAGGGGTTCTCTGTCGGCATTGTAAAGCTCGGGAACGCTTACCGTAAAGAGATATTCGCCTTCTGAAGTTTCCTCACTGTGCGTGTAAACAAGTGTAACGGTTGTATCAATATACTTATCGGTACCGTCATTTGAAACAGCGGTTATAGAGTATACACCGTTTTGTTCAGCTCCCATAAGTATGAAGCCGTCTGCCTCGAAAGCAGTAGCATCGGCAAAGGCAAATCCGCTCGGAGCACTTACATTTACGAAAGCCGCTGCAAAGGTTCCCTTCACCGAAATATTAACGCTTACGGTTCCGTCTTCGGCAATAGCAGGTGCCGCTGCAAATATATTGCTTGCGCTAACGGTGCTGTGACTTTCGCCACATACTGTGCATATAAAGCTGCCGTCTTTCTTTGCAGTATAAATGTGCGTTGCATCCTCACATGAATACTCGTATTCTTCGGTGTAGCTCCTTCCGCATGAACATGAGTAAAGAAGTGTTCCCTTTTCGCTAGGAGTAGCTGCTGCAGTAACCTTTGCGGTGTACTCACACTCATCCACCTCGTTTTCATCAACTACCTTGAGTGCATTTGCCGCATTCTGGAATGCAAGTGGCTCTACCACCGATGCAAAGCTATGTGTACTGTAGTTAATTTCAATGTTCATAGGAGTGTTTTCGTTTACAAATGTACCGTAAGCATAGAAGGTGAACGGACATCTGATCGGTACGGTTCTTCCTTCAGCCGCAGTTGAAACACGGATTGTTGTATTCTCTGCATTACGGATGTAATAGCTTGTACCGATATATGAATTGTCAAAAAAGTTGATCGTCTGCTTTTTAAGACTTGCGCTGGATTCTGCATAAGCTACGTTATAATCACCTGTTCTGCCCTTGTCAACCTTGGTTGAACCATAAAGATTTACGGTAGTTTCACAAGCCGTTACAGGATTATTCTTATAGGTTCCTGAAGTTGACATTGTATAAAGCACACCGATATCCGCATTGGTTGCGTTCAATACAGCAGTCTTGTTTAAAACGCATACACCGTCTGCACCAAATGTGTCGCCAAGATAGATAAATTCATAAAAACGGTCAACATAGCGTACGCCGGATGCGGTATGTCTTTGACTTGTTCCCTCGGCTATGTTTAAGGTTGAAGACACCGTTTCAGCATCATTTTCGGTAATACCGCAGCGCCCCAAAACGATATTTGCAGTCGCCTTGTCATAAGGCTGAACTTCGCCGAAAGTGGTATCGTTCCACATACATTCAAAGGTATATACCGATCTGCCGCCGAAACTGATTTTATCAAACTTTGTAGCGCCGCCAAGCGTGATTACAACATTCTTAGAGGTTGTAAATCCGCCGTATTCGCCCGCATTGTCAGAGCCACTGACGGTTATCTCCTTTGTATACAGAGGAAGCTCAAGGTCATCGTTAAGTGTATATGTATCGCAAATAACTACCGTACCGCCGACATTGGCAATGCGGCTGACCGCTTCTTCTACGGTCGCAACCGCCTTCTCTGCAGTGGTGCCGTCAAGGGCGTTGTTACCGCTTTGGGATACGTAGATTGTAGGAGCATACGTCTGCTCTATGCCATTGCCGCAAGCTGTACAACCAAAGAAATACTTGCCGTCCACATACTGCCACTCAAAACTTTCGCTGACATGGTTTGATGAGTCAACGGTTTCACCGTTCATTGTAATTTCTTCGATAAGTTCTCTGCAGTCAAGACAGTACCATGTGTAAACAATGGGACTTACACATGTTGCCGCAGTTGTTTGTGACCATTCGCCGTTTTCATGCTCGCAAACAGTAGGAGCACCGCAGTTATCGCAAATTGTATTTTCGTCTGCATCGGGATGTGCACCGTTTACCTTAACGCAATAACGCTTGTATGGCTGAACGTTCTCTGCACCGACAACTATAGCCGCAAATTCTTCTGCACCGTCTACTCTTTCATCTGCATATACATTAACGGTGTAGTTACTGCCGCGGTAAATCAGGTTTCCTGCATCGGTGGTTGCCGCCCCCTTCACCACAATGTCAATATCAAAACGTCCGCTTGCGCTTGAAGCATGGGTAACAGGGCAAAAACTGTTGATGTTATCTACTGTACCGTCGATAATTATAGTTGCATTTACGCCGTCACCGCCCTCGGAACTGAGAGATGCAGTTGCAAATGTACTTGTAATTTCAAGTGTGTCATTGGGATTTGTCTTGCCAATTGTGATATTGATAGTGCCGGAATAAGCGCCGCTTAAGTAGCGGTTACCACCGCCCACCGCATGATATGTACCTGAACGAAGTGTAATGTCGGTTGCAAAGCCTGCCGCAGGGATATCACTGTTTGAACATGTACTGTTTTCGTAGCCGCCGACAAGATAAATGCCGCTGCCCGACATGACAATACCCTCTCCCATTACAAGCTTGTGCTCCTTTGCCGCCATAACGAGAGTAGCAGTGGGAGCGATTTCGATATGTTCAAATACAAATTCACCGTTCATTACAAAACGGTTGTTGGGCATAAGCTTGCCGCCTGTTACGGTTATAGTGCTGTCAAACGCAGGGGTTACATATTTTGCAGGGGTTGTAGCCGTGTCAAGAATATTGATGGTTACGTCCTTGCCGCAATATGCCGCATACTGCATAGCATCGGTAAAGTTCTGGAAAGGTGCGCTCTCTGTACCGATAGCAGTGATATTGCCTATAAGCTCAAGTCCGTTTTCGCTGACATAAACTGTGTCAAGAAGTGCATTGTCGGTATAAACAACCCCACCGCACACACAGGTGTATGTAACTGTACCGTTTGCATACGCCATGGTGAGCGCATTATTTGCATGGTTTGCCGCGTCAATTGCAATTTCAACATCTGCACTTACTTTAGTCTGGCAATCGGGGCAGAACTCATATTTGCTGCCCGCAGTGGTACAGGTTGCCACGGTTTCAACTACTTCGTATTTGTTTTCGTGAGTGCAAGGAATATCCTCTGCGCCGCACTTATCGCAAACACCGTCTACAAAGTTATGTGCCTCTGTAAGAGAAACATCGCCGCAATAGCATACGTAATTGTGACTTTCCCCGGCAGAAACATATTTATAATCATGCGAGTGGAAAACTTTAAGTTCCGGAGCATAACCGTCTGCAAGCACCCAGTTTTCGCCGAGTCCTGCAAAACTTGCCGCACTGTCAAAATTGGCAACATATGTTTCCACACCGTAACTGTCTGTGGTGTAGGTATCAGTTGAAGTATAATAGCAGTTATTGAACTGACCTGCAGTATTGGTAGCAGCAGAAACAGTGCCCGCTATAGGACGGGAATATTTCGATGCAGTAATAGAGCCCGTATTAAGGCATCGGGTAATTGTATATTTATAGTTTCTATTGCTTCCGTATGCAATAATACCGCCTGCATATCCGCTACTACCCGTAACGGTTATATCGCCTGTGTTCATACAATCCTGAACAAAGCACTTATTTGCAGCACCCGAATATACGCGCCAATATGCAGAAATACCTGCTGCATATGAGGTTGAAGATGTAACCGCACCCTTGTTGATACAGTTTTCAATAGTGGTTGCACCGCCCGTCTGTGAATGGAAGCCTGCAATACCTGCCGCATAGCGTGCAGCGTTAATTGTCCCCTCGTTTATACATCTGCCGATATATACGGTGCTGGAAGCGGTTTCAACACGACCGATAATGCCGCCAACCGAGTCAACACCCGTAACAGTACAGTGATTTACACAGTTTTCGATAGTAACGCTTGCGGTATCTACATGGCCTACAAATCCACCGACACAGTTGCCGGTACCCGTAACAGTACCGTAAATCGTGAGGTTTTTAATTGTGGCATCAGCCGCAAATCCGAACAGACCGATTTGGGTTGTGCCGCTGATATCAATGCCGCTGATAGTCTTGCCATCGCCATCAAAAGTACCCGTGAAAAGAGTGTCGGCATTGCCGATAGGTGCCTGAGGGAGTCCGTTTGTAGCATCTGCAAGATTAATGTCGGTTGTAAGGATGTAATCGTCTGCCCACATTGAAGGAGTGTTCATAAGGGTGAGCATATCGTTTGCCGAAGTAATTTCAGCCGCACTCGCAAAAAGAGAAAGCGCAAGTGCAAAAATAAGTATTGTAAAAAATCTCTTACTCATCGTTATTCTCCTTTCACTGCCTTCTTCATAATGCCGAGAGCATCGGAAATAGTTGTCTTTCCATCACCGTCAACATCGGCATTCTTGTATGACTCTCCTCCGAGAACCGTTGAAATTGCCAGAAGTGCATCCGCAGTATTTACAACACCGTCGTTGTTTGCGTCGCCGCTTCGCTCGCCAACAACAAATGTATGGCGGCTGTTCTTACCGTAATACTGGGAGCGGATGGTGGAATACATATCAACTGTAATCTTGTTGCCCTCTTCGTTGAAATAGAACATGTGCACCATTCCCGTAGGAGTGTAAACGTCTATACCCTGCGGATTGATAAGCATCTGTGTAACCACATTACCGTGGTCACCGACAGCCTTTGTAGCATAGGTGTAGTCGCTTCCGATATGTCCCGAAAGCACCATTACTATGTTTTCATACTTGCGAACATACTTTTCCCACATATCATCGCCGTTATTGTAACCGTAATTGGTGGTAGGAGCGGTTGAATCGTTCTCCCCCGTAGTAGTTTCGTCATCATTCATGTAACTGTGAGTGATTACGATAACTTTATGGTTTGGATGTGCCGCAGTTACCTCACCTGCCCACTGGAACACCTCGTCCTTCGGACCGTAGTCAAGCACCATAAAGAGATAATCGGTATTACCGATTTTTGCAACCTTATAGTGGTTGTCCATCTTGCCCTCGTATCTACCAACGATGTCCGAAGTGTATCCGTCAAAATTGAGATATGTATTAAAAGGCTCGCTATAATCATGGTTTCCTCGGCAAATCGCCATCGGAAGTATGCCCGAAAGTCGCTTGAACTGACTTGCAACAAGTGTCCATTCAGCCACATCATCTCTGTCATTTGTAATGTCGCCGAGCGCCATCACATACTTCATATTGTACTTATCCTTATTCGCCAAAATCCAGTCGTACATCTCGTGGAGCAATGACGGATATTTTATAGAAATTACCTGCTGGTCGCCTATTATCGCCATGGAATACGCAAAATCGGTTACATCCTCTCTTGAATAAAACCAAGGGTCATAAATCATATCGTAGTTGTCCGCACCGTCAGCAATATCCTCGCCAAAAGTCGCATCGGTAAGGTCGTAATGCGCCATGAGGTTTTCATCGGTAAAGTCAACAGCTACCATATCTGCCTTAATCTCTTCTGCAGTGCGCACATCCGAGTAAAGAGTAGCCGAGCGAAGCTGCCCCTTGAAATAATCCTCGTTGCCTGTGCCGTTGTCGCCGCCAAGTACAAGCGGCTCAGGAGAAATCTGCGGCGCAAAAGTAAAGCTTGCGCTCTGCGCGAGTTCACCGTTTACATAACAGCTTATAGTCTCATTTGCTGCATCACAGACAATAGCAAAATGTACCCATTCGCCTGTTGCAAGATTTACGTTATTGAAAGTGTAGGTCTTCGAAGTTCCTTTTGTGTCAGGCACCTTTGTAATAAACTTAATCATAGGTGCGCTGTTTTCATAAACATGAACCTGAAACGAATGATAATGGGAGCTTCGGCTGTTACCGAGAATAATTCCCGAATCATAAGTCCTTCCCTCGGGTATTCTCACCCAAGCCTCATAGGTTGTAGGAACTGCATCAAGCGGTTCCGCTGTCTTGTAAATGCCGTATGGCTTAAAAGTCATGTAATCTTCGTCAGCGGCACTTACCGCAAAACAAAGAAGCAGGACTGTAAACGCACACAGCATCATGCAAAATAGTTTTTTCATTGAGCTTCTCCTTTTAAAAAAATATTCTTACAATTATATTTTATATTATTATATTTTATATTATTTTGTTATTGATTTCAAGAACACGATAATGTATAATTAAGTGAATCCAAATTCACTTAAAGGAGAAAAGCATGGAGTTATTACAGCTTAAATACTTTTGTGCGGCGGCAAAAGCAGAAAGTTTTGTTTCTGTAGCTAATCAGTATATGGTTCCCCCGTCATCCATCAGCCACACTATTGCCAAGCTTGAAAAAGAACTCGGGGCACAGCTT
>JAFQDK010000032.1 GCA_017399305.1 Clostridia bacterium | reverse complement strand
TTCTTATGACACCCACATCATTATCAAGGCGGGTACTTGGCGAAACATCTTTGGCGGTAACCGTAACATGACCTTTACGGGTGATACTATTGTGGAGCTTTCAAACATGACCTTTGGCGGTAACCTTTCTGCAAAGAACGAAGGAGGTACGTTCAGCGGCACTGCTAAGCTTGTATTCGATCTTCGCGGCGGCAAGACGGTTACCGGCGGTACCTTCAAGATGCCTCCTACCAAATTCATTACCGATACGGGATATATTGGCGTGCAGGAAGAAAATACCTACAAGCAGATCCGCTTGGCTGCCGATACCGTCGTTGTGGACGGAACAGGACAAACCGAGGGTGCATATACAACTCTTGAGGCAGGCATTGCGGTTCTCCCTGAGACAGGCGGTACTGCAATCGTTGTCGGCGATACCGTCGTAGGTACTTCAAGTTCAGTGGCACAGCTTGCTTCAAAGGACGGCAAGGTTACTATCACTGGAGAAAACGGCGCTAAGCTTATAATTGCACTAGGCGTACGACTTGGCTCTGAGACGGAGATAGATAATATCGAGCTTGTTAACACCTCCACTTCCGAGGGCTTCATCAGCGCAAATGGCAACAAGCTAACTATTGGCGAAAATGTTAAGACGAGCATTGACGGTACGGCGCGTTGGCTTACCATCCGTGGTGCAAGCGACCAGGGCGATGCGACCAATTATGATACTCACCTCGTTCTTAAAGCAGGTACGTACAGATACATTTACGGTGGCGGTAAGGGCAATTTTGCAAGTGGCAAAGCAACCGTTCAGGTTTCAAATGTTACTGCTATGAGAATCTCTGCAGAATGCGAAAACAGTACGTTTAGCGGTACCGCAGAGCTTATCCTTGACCTTCGCGGGCATACGACTGTTACAGCGACCGAATTTGTGCAGGTTCCTACGTTCCTTACCGACGATGGATATACTGCGGTGCTTGACGGTGAGACGTATAAGCAGATCCTTGCAGCGACCGGACCCGTTTATGTAGACGGTACGGGAGAAACGGAAGGTTCTTATCCTACTGTTGAAGAGGCTATGTCGGTATTGCCGAGTGCGGGCGGAGAAGTAATCGTCTGCGGTGATACCACCGTTGGCTCGGCTGGGGCGGCAGTGAGGTTTCCCACAAAAAACGGTGAAATCGTTATCACAGGCTTAAACGGAGCGGTTCTTACCATTGCCGGTGAGGTCATACCAAGCGGCGAACTCGTGCTTGGTGATATCGGTTTGAAATCTGACACAGGCGTGTTCACTGTTATCAACGGTACAGAACTTGAAATTGACGACACCGTTACGGTTGACGGCACGCTTACTGTCAGGGTTGGTCAAAACGGAACGGCTGTTATTGACAACGATGGTGTAAGTGTAGTTCCTGCATCCGGCTTCGACCTTGTTGTTGATGGAAATACATACACGGTTAAGATAAAGAAAATAGGCTACATTTCCAATTCCACCGGCAATGACAACAACAACGGTCTCTCTGCTGACAAGCCTAAGATGTACCAAGGTAAGGTAGACGGCAAAGGTCTTGTAAGTATGCTGTACGGCGGAGGAACCGCAATTGCATGCGGAGACTTCGGTGTAGGTAGCGAGCAGACATGGGACTATGGTGGAAGAGTTGTTGTAACCGGTGCTTATGAGGGAACGGATTATAAGAACATTGATAACAGGACCGGCTTTTTCAGCATATCCGATTCTGTAAAGCTTACGATTGTGAGCGATCTAACATTCGACGATATTTTGCTTAGCGCGGGCAAAAACAGTGTATTTTACGTTGCAAGCGGTGCGACACTTACGATTACCGATTCTGTAGTATGGCTTACCGACACTCTGACGATTATTGTAGAGGAAGGCGCTGCGGCAATCATTCAGAGTGGTAAATGCGCGGCGATCAGTGGCAAAGGAACTATCACCGTTGAGCATTGTGAGCACTCTGAGTTTGAGTATGGCGTGGATTTCGAGCCTGCTACATGTATGCAAAATGGCGTTCGCTACAACCGGTGTAAGAATTGCGGACTTTATATCGGAGAGATAGACGAGGATGCGCCGGTAGATCTTGATGCTCACAAACTTTCATGGACGTTCGAAGATGAATCGGCAACCGCAATCTGTGAATACTGTTGCGGATATTCCGTGACACAGGTTTATAGAAACGTTACGGAAATATATCTATCAAGTAAAGGTACTTTGGAAGGCACATATACTGTGGCAGATCCTATCAATGATTTTGGCTTGGCTATGGCTATTGCGGCAGCACAGGACGGAGATGTTACGATATACGTCCTTGATAACGCAGTTATTCCAAACAGCGAAGTTCATGATACTTATAACGTTTTCGTTGAGCCTGAACACGCAAATACGATCACTGTCAAGGGCATTGGCGGCAGTGGCGTGCTTCGATTCAATAATGATAAGGAATCAGAGGTAATGATATATGCCTTGAGCGGTCCTACGACGTTTGAGTGCATTGAGTTTTCTCCTTGGTCATCTACCGGAAGGTTATGTATAGTAGCAAGACATAATAAACTTGTTCTTGGCGAGAATATATCTTCCGATTTGTATGAAAAGGGTTCAAACGGATTGGAGATTATCGGTGGATGCTACGAAACCTTCTTGTCATCGGTCGGCGGATGCGAAAAACTTGATACAGATGTGACTTTGCTTTCCGGCAACTATACATACATTTATGCAGGTGCCTATAACAATAGCACATGCTGCGTGGATTCGTATACGTATAACGGTTCGTCACGCAGCGGCGGAGACGTGCATCTCACTCTCGGCGATGTTACGGCGAGAAGAGAGATCAGAGCGGGCAACTATGGAGACTCTTCCGTATATGCAAATATGAACGATGTTCATATTAACATTGTTGGTACCGTTGTGGCAGTGCGTTACTTCGTTTTCACTCCGTCGAGTTCTTCGTATAAAGCTCAAAATGTTTATTTGAATATTCATAGCGGCGAGGTTCACGTTGGTCAGGAACTTGGCAATATGAATCAATGGGATTATGTTTGGGGCGGTGCTGCTGACGGTGAATCCATTACTCAGCGTATTGCCAACAAGTTATATGTTTATGCTGATCCTGAAGGTATTGGTGCGATGTCTGTATATTCTACCGTTCTTGCCGAGCTTAAGGTCGATTCGAGAAATAACGGTAAGTGGGTTGCGTTTATTATGGATGAAAACTATTGCGCGGTTAACGGCGGAGCTCATACGCCTGCCGGAGAAGCTATCGAGCATGTGGATGCTACTTGTAACGCAGAGGGCTACGATATATATACTTGCTTAGCATGCGGAGCTAAATATGCAAAAAAGATAGAGAAGCCTTCGCACATTTATGGCTCGCCGGTTACTATTGATGCAACGTGTGTCTCTCCTGAACTTGAGAGAGTAGTTTGTGTTGTGTGCGGCGACACCGTGTACAGTACTTCGGGAAGCACATTTGCAGACCATACAGACCCTGAAAAGACGGGGATATGCCAGGTGTGTAATACAGATTTAACTCTTATTTGCAACCATAGTTTTGGAGAACCTATTTCTTTTAATTCCGGTTGCGGTACAGGTACAAAGCGCATTTGTAATCTGTGCGGTAAAGAAGAGGTGAAAGTTATCGGTGACGGTCATAACTACGGTGCATACAGTATAACCGTTGCACCTACTGCAACTACCGCAGGTGTAAAAACCCGTACCTGTAAAATTTGCGGCAAGGTAGATACAGCGGTTGTTTATGCGCAGAATGCTATAGATGCAACAGCATTTGCTGTAGATGCTAATGGTAACCTTGCGAACTTTTCTATAGAAAATACAAAACTTTCTAAATCAGAGAAAGTGGTTTTGAATGAATTGTTGCAGAAGAATACATATGGTTCAGAAGTAAAGGTGTCATACGAAACTGAGGGCGATGTTGTTAAGAATATCGTTTATATGATTCCTGTCCCAAAGGAATATGCAGACTATGAAAACATCCGTGTCATTGTTCGCGATGACAATGGAGAAATGCATGATGTGTATTTTGAAATCGAAAAGGGATATATTGTTTTTGTATTTTAATTTTTTAAACTATACATTGAGGTGTCATTATGATTTACAATGGAAAAAAGGTAGAAAAACTGAAGATTGCCTATATCGGCGGTGGCTCGCGCGGTTGGGCATGGACGCTTATGAGCGACCTTGCAGGATGCGAGGATATGTCAGGAGATGTATATCTTTACGATATAGATTTTGAGGCTGCACAGCATAATGAGATTATCGGTAATAAGTTCAATACACTTGCCGAGACAAAGTCAGAATGGACCTATCACGCGGCAAAGACTGCCAAAGAGGCTTATGAAAATGCGGACTTCGTTGTTATTTCCATTCTCCCCGGTACTTTCGATGAAATGGAATCAGACGTACATACTCCCGAAAAATATGGAATTTATCAGTCGGTAGGCGATACTTCTGGTCCCGGCGGCATTGTGAGAGCGATGCGTACAGTTCCTATGCTTGAGGAAATCGGTGAGTGCGTAAAGAACTATTGCCCGGATGCATGGGTTATCAACTATACCAATCCCATGACGCTCTGCGTCAAGACGCTCTATAGAGTGTTCCCGCAGATTAAGGCATTCGGTTGTTGCCATGAGGTATTTGGAACTCAGGATCTTCTCAAAAAGGCAGTAAAGGAAATCTGCGGTATCGAGGATGTTACCAGAAAAGAAATCAAGGTCAACCCCGTTGCAGTCAATCACTTCACATGGCTTACCGAAGCAAAGTTCAGAAACATTGATCTTTTCCCAATCTACCGTGAGTTCGCTAAGAAGTATTATGCTGACGGTTACACTGTAGGTATGAGCGAAAACTGGAGAAACAATTCCTTTGCTTGCTCTAACAGAGTGAAGTTTGATCTTTTCCTTAAGTATGGTTATATCGCAGCTGCAGGCGACAGACACCTTGCAGAGTTCTGTGAGGGCAAGTGGTATCTTGAAAACCCTGAGGTTGTAAAAGAATGGGGCTTTGGTCTTACAACTGTTGGCTGGCGTAAAAAAGATTTGGAGTACCGTAACGAAAAGAGTTACAAGCTCAGAACCGGTGAGCGTGAGCTTAAGATCAGCCCTTCCGGCGAAGAAGGCGTAAGCCAGATGCGTGCCTTGCTTGGTTTGCACACACTGGTTACCAATGTTAACATTCCGAATGAAGGACAGATTCCAAATCTTCCTATCGGTGCGGTTGTAGAGACCAATGCAGTTTTCCGTGACGACACCGTTACCCCTGTTATGGCAGGCGAAATCCCACAGGAAATCTATCCGATGGTTTCGAGAATTTGCTCTGAACAGGAAATGCTTGATAAGGCTATTGCCGCAAGAGATGTTGAGGCAATTTTCAATATCTTTGCAAACGATCCGCTTGTAACATGCTCCATGACAGATGCAAGAAAGCTGTTTAATGAAATGGTGCTCAATACCAAGAAGTACCTTTCAATGTATGACCTTGGCAACCTTTAAAGGTATGATTTATAATTCTAATTCTTATATAAAACACATTGCAAAGGGTTTTGAGCCCTCAATGCGGTATAGATATGACACCGACTTTGCCGCTTGGCGCTTTTGCGCCAAGGCAAAGCTTGAGGAACTTCTCGGTCTGCCGCTTGAAAAATGTGAGGACTGTTTTACTGTCGTGTCGGAGACTATCTGCGACGGATACAAGAGAATAGACTTTACATTCCAGAGTGAAAAGGATTATTTTGTTAATGCTGCAATTCTGATTCCGCACGGTGTTAACGCAAAAATCCCATGTGCAATTTGTTTGCAGGGCCATTCAACAGGAATGCATATTTCTCTCGGCGAAGCTAGATTTGATGTGGACGAAGAATTGATTGTTGGAGGCCGCGATTTTGCTGTGCGAGCGGTAAAAGAGGGTGTTTGCGCCGTGGCCATGGAACAAAGATATATGGGTAGTGCCGGACAAAACGAAAAAGGCAAGTCTCAATGTCTCGGCGGATTTTCAATGCCATCGCTACTGTTTGGCAGAACGCCTATCGGTGAGCGCGTATGGGATGTGCAAAGGCTTATTGATGTTCTTTTGTCGCACTTTGGAAAATATGTCGATCCAGAGAAGCTTATCTGTCTTGGGAATTCGGGCGGTGGTACGACAACGTTATATGCTTCCTGTATTGAGGAGCGCATTAGAATTTCAGTGCCGTCCTGCGCTATTTCTACGTTTGATGCATCTATTGTTGCAATGTGGCATTGTCCCTGCAATGAGGTGCCTTCTATACGCAAGTATTTTGACATGGGCGACCTTTGTGCGCTTGTTGCACCGAGAAAACTTTTAGTTGTTTCAGGTGAAAATGATAACATTTTCCCAATTGAGCCAGCGAAAGAAACCTATGAAGTCACAAAGAACATTTATAAAATGCTCGGAGAAGAAGATAGCTGCAATATGGTTATTGGAAACGGCGGACATCGGTTCTATCCCGATGAGGCTTGGCCTGTTATACATAAATATTTAGAGGAACTATAATGACAAACAGAGTAGAAAAAGTAATACAGTTCGGAGAGGGCGGCTTTTTACGCGGATTTGCGGACTGGATGCTACAGAAAGTCAATGATAATACCGATTTTAACGGTAGCGTTGTAGTTGTTCAGCCTATCAAAGACGGTATGTGCGATATGCTCACAAAGCAGCAATGTAAATACACGCATATTTGCCGCGGGCTGGAGGGACAAGAGGACGGTATCATCGATGTTATCTCAAGATGCGTAAAGCCCTATGACGATTTTGACGAATACATAGCACTTGCTAAAAATCCCGATTTTCGTTTTATCATTTCCAATACCACCGAGGCTGGAATTTGCTTTTCGGATGCGGATAAAATCACCGATCGTCCTGCGAATACTTTTCCCGCAAAGCTGACGCAGCTTCTTAAAAAGAGATTTGAACTCGAACTTCCCGGATTCGTGTTCTTACCATGCGAACTTATCGACAAAAACGGAGAAGTACTCAAAAAATGCATATTGCAGTATGCAGATTTGTGGAATCTCGGTGACGGCTTCAAGGTATGGATTGAGAAAGATAACATTTTCTGCAATACTCTTGTGGACCGCATCAACACGGGATTCCCAAAGGCTGACAACATCGAGCTTGGTTACATAGATTATATGCTTAACACCTCAGAATTCTTCCATCTCTGGGTGATTGAGGGGTATCAGCAGTTGTTTGATGAGATTCCATTTGACCGGTGCGGACTTAATGTTATCCTGACCGACAAACTTGAAATGTACCGCACGAGAAAGGTTCGTATTTTAAACGGTGCGCATACCTCGCTTGTGCCATACGCACTTCTTGAAGGCTTTGACACCGTCAAGTCCTGCGTGGATGATCCGAAGATGAATGCGTATCTCCGCAAGTGCATTTTTGAAGAGATCATCCCGACACTTGAACTGCCCGAAGAGGAGTTGAAGGCATACGCAGATGATGTGCTTACACGCTTTGCAAATCCGTATATCAAGCATTATCTTTCTTCAATTGCTTTAAATTCGGTAAGCAAGTTTAAAGTCAGAGTGCTTCCGTCAATTTTGGAGTATATCCGCCGCTTTGGCAAAGCTCCTGAAACTCTTTGCTTTGCTTTTGCAAAGCTTATAGAGTTTTACAGAACCGATATGACAAACGATGATGCGGCAGTCACTGAATTTATGAAAACCGCATCAGTTGATGAAATCCTTAAAAATGAAAACCTTTGGGGTGAGGATATTTCCCACCTCGAAAGCGAGATAAAGAAGTATGTTGATTAATAAGCTTGATAATGTTGAAGTCAATATAGAGGACGGACACAAATATGCTGCCCGTGATATCTCTGTCGGTGAAAACATTATCAAATACGGTATGCCGATAGGACATGCTATCGCCGATATCAAAAAGGGTGAGCATGTGCATACGCATAACCTTAAAACTAATCTTTCGGGCAAGATGGAGTATACATTCTCGGAGCCTCAGCCGTATAAACCTTTGGCTGCAGACCGTACATTTATGGGATATGTCCGTGAAAACGGTGAAGTCGGTATCCGTAATGACATCTGGATAGTAAATACAGTCGGTTGTGTTAACAAAACCGCTGAGATTCTTGCCAAAAGAACAGGTGCAAAGTATTTTCCGCATCCGTTTGGTTGCTCGCAGCTTGGTGATGACCAAAAGGTAACGCAGCTTATTCTTCGCGGCATGGTAAAACATCCGAACGCGGGCGGCGTGCTTGTGCTTGGCCTTGGTTGCGAGAATAACAATATTGAAGTTTTTAAAAAAGTTCTCGGGACATGGGACGAAAGAAGAGTAAAATTCTTAAACGCACAGGACTTTGACGATGAAATCGAACAGGGAATAAAGCTTATCGACGAGCTGCGAGCAAACGCAGACAGATATAGCCGCACTCCTGTGCCGATTTCAAAGCTCCGTGTCGGACTCAAATGCGGCGGTAGCGACGGCTTTTCGGGCATTACCGCAAATCCTCTTGTAGGCAGATTTTGCGATAGGCTTACTTCTTTCGGCGGTTCTTGCGTGCTTACCGAAGTGCCCGAAATGTTTGGTGCAGAGCAATTGCTTATGGCTCGTGCAGAGAGCCGTGAGGTGTTCGATAAGACAGTAAAACTTATCAACGATTTTAAAGATTACTATACAAGACACAATCAGGTTATCTATGAAAACCCCTCCCCCGGAAACAAAAAGGGAGGAATTACAACACTTGAAGAAAAGTCGCTTGGATGCGTGCAGAAAGGCGGTCTTGCAACCGTTGTAGATGTTCTTGACTATGGCGATACGGTAAAAAAATCAGGGCTTTCACTGCTTAACGGCCCCGGAAACGATATTGTTGCAGTCACAAATCTTATGGCTGCAGGCGTGCATCTGATTCTGTTTACCACAGGACGTGGTACTCCCGTAGGAAGTGCAGTACCTACTGTAAAGATTGCAACAAATCATGCGCTTGCAGAGAAAAAGAAAAACTGGATCGATTTTGATGCAAGCGGCATGTTATCCGGCATTGATTTGACCGATGCACTTGTCGAATTTGTAGTTGATGTTGCAAACGGAACAAAGACCAAAAACGAAATAAACGGATATGAAGAAATATCCATATTTAAGGACGGCGTTACACTATGAGTTTTATACACGATGATTTTATGCTGAAAAATGAAACGGCTAAAAAGCTGTTTCATTCTTTCGCAAAGGACATGCCCATAATCGACTATCATTGTCATATTTCACCGAAAATGATAGCCGAGGACTATAGATTCAAAAACGCATACGAGCTTTTTCTTGGCGGTGACCATTACAAGTGGCGTCTTATGCGTTCAAATGGCATTGACGAGGAGTACATAACAGGCGGTGCACCCGATTTTGAAAAATGGTGTGCATTTGCCAAAACCGTTCCGCTTATGATAGGCAATCCCATGTACCATTGGACTCACCTTGAGCTGAAGAGATACTTCGGCATTGACGAGCTTCTCTCGGAGGAAACCGCAAAATCTATCTGGGACAGAGTAAACGAGTGCCTTGCAAAGGATGAGTTTACAGTAAGAGGGCTTATTAAAAAGTCAAACGTTGAGGTTATCTGCACTACGGATGCACCATATGACACACTTGAATATCACAAGGCTTTGAGAGATTATGAAGTTAAAGTAATCCCCGCATTCCGCCCTGACCTTAGCGACATTCGCCCCGACATCACCGAGAGAATGGACTACTTCCATGAAAACGGCTGCCGCCTTTCCGACCATGCGGTTGACGAAATGAGCGACGAGATTATCGAAAAACTTGTTTTTCTTGGCAAGGAGTATGCAAAGCGCGGCTGGGTAATGCAGCTTCATATCGGAGCGATGCGTAATAACAATACAAGAATGTTTGAAAAGCTCGGTCCCGATACCGGCTTTGACTCGGTTAACGATTTTCCCATTGCAAAGGGCATTTCAAGGATTCTCAATGCGCTTGAAATGGAAGATGCGCTGCCTAAGACCATTCTTTATACGCTCAATCCCAAGGACAACTATGTGCTTGGTACCATGCTCGGTAACTTCCAGAAAGGTCCGACTGCAGGCAAGATTCAGTTCGGCAGCGGCTGGTGGTTCAATGACCAGCGTGACGGCATGGAGAGCCAGATGAAAGCTCTTGCAAACCTCGGACTGCTTTCAAGATTTGTCGGTATGCTCACAGACTCACGCAGTTTCGTTTCCTATACCCGTCATGAGTATTTCAGAAGAATACTTTGTAACCTCATTGGTAAATGGGTAGAGGATGGCGAATACCCTTGCGACATGAAAATGCTTGAAACAATTGTTAAGGGTATTTGTTACGAAAACGCAAAGGAATACTTTGCATTTTGACGGAGAAACAATATATGAATACAATGGATGTAAATAAAATAATCGAAGAAATCGGCATAGTACCGGTTATAAAACTGAATAATCCGCAAAGAGATGCGGCGCTTTTGGCAAATGCACTTGTAGAAGGCGGAGTGCTTGTAGCAGAGGTCACATTCCGTGCGGCAGGCGCTGATACCGCAATTAGAATCATGAAAAAGACATGTCCTGAAATGATAGTAGGTGCAGGAACTGTGCTTACTACCGAACAAGTGGATAAAGCGCTTGAAGCAGGGGCTGAATTTATTGTGTCACCCGGTTTTGATGCGGAGATTGTTGCATACTGTAAGGAAAAGAAAGTTCCAATTTATCCCGGATGCACAACTCCTACCGATTACCATGCGGCATTCAAATTTGGTCTTGAAGTTGTAAAATTCTTCCCGGCAGAGCAGTCGGGCGGACTTGCAAAGATTAAGGCAATGAGCGCACCTTTCCCGATGTTCAAGGTCATGCCCACAGGCGGCATTTCGCTTAAGAATTTGAAAGAGTATATTAGTTGCCCTGTTATATGTGCTTGCGGAGGCTCGTATATGGTAACTGCCGACCTTATCGAAAACGGCAAATGGGATGAAATTACAGCCCTTTGTAAAAAATCACGAGAAATAGTTGCTAACTCGAGAATTTAATTCATTGGGAAAACGGAGGATTCGCTATGAAAAAAACAATTTGCTTGGTGCTTACATTAATTGTTTTTGCGTTTGTATCATGCTCGGCTTATGCAGCTGAAATTGATGCACTGGCGGCGGCAGAGAGCCTTCACTCGCTCGGGTTGCTTGCAGGCGCAGGAACAAATGCTGATGGAAGCATAGATTTTGACTTGATGGGCTGTCTAAATCGCTCGCAGGCTACGACTCAGGTCGTTCGTTTCCTGGGTGCAGAAAAGGATGCGCTTTCAACTCAAAGTGCAAGCCCATTTTCTGATCTTCCCGATTGGGCGGCACCGTATGTCGGATATGCGTACACCAATAAGATTGTAAAAGGTGTCAGCACTACTGCTTTTGGCGCTGAAGATAAGATGACAGATGCGGCGTTTTTGACTTTGATTCTCCGTGTTCTTGGATACGACGATGCTGCTGGTGATTTCACATGGGATAACCCATATATTCTTGCCAAGAAGACAGGACTTGTATTTAGTGATGTTGCTGACCGTGATTTTACTCGTGGCGATGCATTTTTGATTTGTTACCGTGCTCTTACAGCACCTGCTAAAAATGGTAACAGTATAAAAGACAAGCTTATTTCTAAAGGCGTTTTTACATCTAAACAGTTTAGCGAGATTGTCGAAAGTGAACCCGAAAGCAGATTGTATACCATAAACGAGCTTAACGTTGATACTGCCGCAGGCAGTCATGCTGAAGATGATATCAATACCGCTTCGCTTGAGGTAAACTACAGAGAAACTGTTCAGCTTAGCAACGATTTAGTTGGTACAACGGTATATAAAGATGTCTTTTATCCTCGTATCAAAAGAGTAAGAGACGACTTATATCTTATGACCTATATGGTAGGTCAGTACGGCGGCAGGGAGTTGTATTATGCAACCTCGGCTGACGGTAAAAAATGGAGTGTTCCCGAGTTGCTTTGGGAGAGAACCGAGAGAGAAGGCGGCGAAAGGTTTACTTACTTGGAGGGACCGCTTGAGGGTTCAACCTCTTCTGTAACTGCTGTTAATCCTGATTTCTGTGTACTTCAGAATGGCGAAATTATAGCAGTTTATTATATTCGTCCCACTACCTCAAACGAACAATATGAACCTTATTTTAAGTATTGCGGTGTATTCATTAAGAGAGGGACCGTAAATGAAGAAGACAATACTATTACGTGGGGCAAGGAACAGCAGGTTACTCGCGGACGTGGTTGGGAGCCTTCTATTCATCAGCGCCCCGACGGACGCATAGAGATTTTCTGGACCAGTGCTTCTCCGAGTATTTTGAAGTACGGTGCGGCTGACTGGTCATCGACATGTATGATTTATTCGGATGATAACGGATATACATGGACCCCCGATATTGAGGCATGGAAGGAAACTGATTACCTCTATATCGACATATTCCAGCAGCATGCAGGGCTCAGCCCGGTCAGCCTGACCGATGCTAACGGAAATCTTGTATATCCCGAACCCGTTCAGTTCTTTAAGGGACAGATGCCTGTCGTTACCACTCTTTACAATGGAAAATCCATGCTTGCAGTTGAAGTAAGACGAAATATGGGTGACCAAGACTTCTTTGTCACAGTTGCAACGAGTGGCGAAAACGGCGAGTGGACGCCGCTTGAATACGGACAGGATGCAATGGAGATCACAAACGCTTACACCGTTGAAAACGGTGGAAGTGCTGCAGCACCTTACATATCTACCTTTCCGTCGGGTGAGGTGTTCCTTGTATATACCGGAAACAAAGGTAAGCTTCTCAGCCCTGACGGTCAGACTGAGGGAGCTCAGTTTAACGCGCTTCCTGCATTAAGCAACGGATTCTGGTGCTGTTGTGCAATCCTTGATAGCCATAAAGCAGTCACCGCATGTAGAAATAGCGAGGGTAATGAGACAAGCATCATTATGCAAACCCTATATCTTAACCACAGAATCAATGCGAAAAGAGCGACAATTAAGGTCGACGGCTATACGAATGATTGGATCAATAATAAGGATGCTTTGTTCGTAGGAAGCGAGTCGCAGGCGCAGGCTTCTCTCCGTGTTGCACACGATAATGATAATGTATATTTCCTTGTCTCACTTGTAGACTACTATCTCACAAGTGAGGACAGCGTTGCTGTATGCATTGCAGATAGCATTGTCTCTGATTACCGTATTAATGTAAAACTTGACGGTACGGCTACTTTTGATAAGTATACATTTGGCAAGCAGGTGAATACTTCTCGCCTGAACGGTGTTAAAACGATTATTAAAGGAACAGTAAACAATAATTCGGATATGGACGATGGTGCAATAATCGAGATTTCGATTCCCAAGTCGATGCTTGCGATTGAGGGCAAATCTGAATTTGGTGCAAGACTTGCACTTGTTAACAACGACGGCAACGGATACGTAGCAGATACCTTTACGGGAGCATCGGATATTTACACCGAATACTGGCCGAAGGTTGCTTTAGACTAAGAGTATAGAGGAGGTAATTGTGAAAAAGTTTATTTTTCTTCTAGTAATTGCAGTATTATGCGTAAGCTTTCTGTTTAGTGTATGTGCTGCCGATGAAAAATACGGTTACATTTCTAACTCAACCGGTAGTGATGAGTTTGACGGACTTACCGATACAGCTCCTAAAAAGTATCAGGGCAAGGTAGACGGCAAAGGTCTTGTAAGTATGCTGTACGGCGGCGGTACCGCAATCGCATGCGGTGACTTCGGCGTAGAGAGTAATCAGACATGGGACTATGGCGGAAAGGTTACCGTCACTGGTGTCTACGGCGGCAAGGATTACAGAGATTTAAGCAATAATACCGGTATCTTCTTTATAGGGAAAGGCGCAACGCTTACTTTGAAGAGTGATGTCGTATTTGAAAATATTTTGCTTCAGTCTAGGACAACTGAAAAGATCTGTGTAACCGAAGGAGTAACGCTTACAATAAAAGATAGCGTTGAGGTTTTAGATGGCAACTTGATTATCAGCGTTGACAAGGGCGGAAAGGTAATTGTTGAGGCAGGTAATTATTTGTCTATCCAGGGCGATGGAGAAATCGTTGTTTCTGAGGATGTAGAGGTGCGTTCTTCCGAAGAAGATGTTCGTGTAGGCTATATCTCCAATAGCACCGGTAGCGATAACAACAACGGTATGTCTGCAAAAACTCCTAAGATGTACCAAGGCAATGCCGATGGAAGCGGTCTTAAAAGTATGCTGTACGGCGGCGGCACCGCAATTGCAAGCGGTGACTTTTGCGTAGGTAGTAACCAGACCTGGGACTACGGCGGAAAAGTGACCGTCACCGGTGCTTACGGTGGCAAGGATTACAGAGATTTAAACAGAAGAACAGGTATTTTTGAACTTTCAAATGGCGCAACTATCGTTTTAAAGAGTGACGTTGTATTTGAAAATATTATGCTGAGAGCTGTAACAGTTGAGACTATTCGTGTTTCAAGCGGCGTAACGCTTACAATAAAGGATAGCGTCGAGATTCTCAGAGGCGACCTTATCATTCTTGTAGATAAGGGAGGAAAGGCGATTGTCGAGTCGGGTAGGTATCTTGCCGTTCTCGGCGAAGGCGAAATTGTTCTTGGTGATGATGTTGAAGTCATAGAAGAGACGCTTCCTGTATTCATCAATAACGCAAAAGGTAATGACAGTAACAGCGGTTTTTCCGAAAATTCTGCCAAAGCGCTTCAGGGCGATAAGGACGGCTCGGGTACTCGCGGAGCACTTCCCAACGGTGGTACGCTTGTTGTCAGCGGCAACTTCAACATATCCTCCAACCACACGTGGGACTACGGCGGACCTATGCTTGTAACCGGAAGTTGCTATGGAAAGAATTACAAGGATTTTGATGAGAATACGGGTATTTTCAAACTCAAGGATGGAGTAACTCTTACAATCAAGTACGATCTTACTCTTGATGAGTTACTTCTTCTTCCCGGCGAGGTTTCGTCGGTTATCCGTGTTCCAAAAGGTGTAACACTTAGAATCACTAAGACAGTCGAGATTCTTGAACCGACGCTCAGTATTTATGTAGAGCAGGGCGGCAAAGTAATTCTTGAGGGCGGTACATATAAGTCACTTCTCGGAAGCGGCGAAAAGATACTCGACAGTTCCGTTCATGTTTTAAGCGGAATGGTTGGTTATATTTCCAATGCTACCGGTAGCGATAGCAACGACGGTCTTTCTGCCGCTACTGCTAAGCACTATCAGGGGCAGGTTGGCGGAAGTGGTCTGCGTGATATGCTTTACGGCGGGGGAATAGCGGTTGCAAGCGGCGACTTCGGCGTAGAGAGCAATCAAACCTGGGATTACGGCGGTCATATTCTTCTTACCGGATGCTACGGCGGTGAAGATTTTAAGGATTTTGATAAGTACACCGGCATTTTCTATTTGGGCACCGACAGTACTCTTACAGTGAATTCCGATATTACATTTGACGATATACTGTTTCTTGCCGGAGAGGGAGCAACGATTGTCATTACTGACGGAGTAACTGTTAAATTTACTAAAAAGGTTGACTTCCAATCAAGTCTCCTTAATATTGTTGCAGAAAAAGGCGGCAAAGCAATTCTCGAGGGTGGCACATATGCTTCCGTGACCGGCGATGGAACTATCAATATAAGCGATGGCGTAAAGTTTGCCGATGAGCTTCCTAAGGTTGACAACGCGCCCAAGACAGTATTCCTTTCTCGCATGGAGGGCAATAATAGCAACGACGGTTTTACTGCCAAGACTGCAAAGCAGTATCTTGGTACGGCAGAAAGTAACGGTGCATACCCCCTTCTTAAGAGCGGCGGCACGCTTGTGGTTTCGGGTTCGGCGGCTATTTCGCGCAATCTTTCCTTCTCGTTTGACGGTCCGACTTTAGTTACGGCGAAGCATGATGGAATTGATTACCGCGGACATGCTGCGGGCACAGGCGTAATTGAGTTTTATCCCAGAGTAACGCTTACCATAGGCAGCGACCTTGAATTTTCCAACATTAAGCTTGTTGCCTCCGATATATACAATATTCTTCTTGTCAAGAGCGGAGCAACTCTCGTTATTGATGAGAGCGTTGACTTTGACGGCATGAATATGATTATTGAGGTTGAAAAGGGCGGTAAGGCTATTGTTAAGTCTGGCACGTATATAGATATTCGCGGAAAGGGCGATATTGAGCTTTCGGATGATATCGTAATCGCAACCAAGTATGGTAAGATCGACCCGACGACCCCCGCTGTGGGCAGAAATCTTGCCAGCTTCGGCTTTATCTCTAACTCCGGTGGTAGTGACAATAACAGCGGTCTCTCGGATGCGGCTCCTAAGATGTACCAAGGCAATGTCGATGGAAGCGGTCTTAAAAGTATGCTTTACGGCGGAGGCACCGCTATTGCGTGCGGCGACTTCGGCGTAGAGAACAATCAAATTTGGGACTACGGCGGCAGAATTACAGTTCTCGGCGCATACGAGGGCAAGGATTACCGCAACTATGATGCAAAGACAGGCATCTTTTTCCTTAGCGATACAAAGACGCTTACCGTAAAGAGCGACCTCATCTTTGAGGATATCCTTATTCGTGTAGGAGAGACAAGTGCTTTCCACATCAAAAACAGTTCGGTGTTCGCCGTTGGTGATACAGTTACTCTGTATAGCGAAAGCGGAGGCGAAGGAAGATGTAAGCTTATCGTTGATAGAGGCTCTGTTGCAATCTTGACAGAGGAACTGTATGACAACTTTGATATTAGCGGAGAAGGACGGGTAGTTAAGTATTCTGCATCGTTTGACACAGGTAATGTGAATCCCAAGCCCGATGATGATAATGAAGAAATAACTATTCCGCCGGAATGGACCAGCGACGGCTCGGTATACGTTTCAAATACAGATGGCGACAACCGAAACGACGGTCTTTCTCCGATAACCCCTAAAAAGAATTTCGGTTCTCCTCTTGGAGACGGTGCTTATAATATGCTTAAAGGCGGCGGACGTATGGTGCTTTGCGGCGACTTCTCTTTTCATGGAAAGTATGTTTGGAATTTCGGCGGAGAGATAACTGTTACTGCAAACCACGGCGGCATAGATTATAAGAAGATTTCCACAGAATCCGCCACAGGATGCCTGACGCTGGAATCCAATGCGGAGCTTGTGGTACAAAGTGATCTTACCTTGGATGATCTGCTCCTTATCTTGAAAGACGAGCAGAATACTATCAAGGTCAGCGGCGCGACCCTTACGGTGACGGATACCGTGCAAATTTTGAGCAGAGCGGACAGTATGCCTACATGCAAACTTATTTTGGATGACGATGCTACAGTTGTTCTGCCAAAGGATATGCAGACTCTCTTTTGGATCGAGGGCGGTACTGTCTTGACTTACGAGAAATAATAAAAATAATATTGCGATACAATAGGGAGGGTGGAATGATCTTCTTTCCCTACAGTACGCTTAAAAAAAGAAAGGAACAGCTTATGAAAAAAATCATATTTCTTCTGTCGCTTCTTTTTGCAACGCTTGTCTTTGCCTCTTGCGGAGAGACGACTCCGGCTGGAACTACGCAAGTTCCGCCGATGTTTACCGACCCGAATGCACCTGCACTTCCATCGGATATCAAACTTTCGGGCGATTTCAACATTTTGGTTGTAGGCAATTCGGGCAACGATTTCGCAGGCGACGCAGATTCCTCCACGGTAGTTGAGTATGCAAACTACCAGCGTAATGAAATCATGCGCGAGCGATACGGTGTCAATATAACCAGCGAAGAGCACTTTGGTTTTGGTATTACCAACGGTTCTGGTACTGGTTTCCAGAAGATCTATACTGAGTATATGGCAGGATCGAACAGTTATGATGCTGCTATGATTGGAACATATGATGTTGCCAGTCTCGCACGGAATGGTGTGCTTTGGGATCTTTCCAGTCTGCCGCATATTGATCTCACAAAGTCTTATTGGGACCAGAAGGCAAACGAGGATCTTGCTATCGGCGGAAAAATGTTTTATACGACCGGTGATATCAGCATACAAGACAACAATGCTACACATGCGATGATCTTCAACAAGGATATGATTAAAGATTTTAATCTTGAGGATCCCTATACACTCGTCAAGAATGGCGAGTGGACTATGGAGAAGTTTGGAAGCATGGTCAAGTCGGTTGGTCAGGACATGGATGCTAATGGACTGCGTGACGAAAAAGACCTTTACGGTTTGCTGACATGGAACGACCCTATGCTGGCAGTATTGTCAAGTGCATGTGAAAAAATTGTCGATTTTAACGATAGCGGAGAGGTTGAATTGGCTCTGTACAATGAACGTTCCGTTAATCTGTACGATACATTTTGTGACATTGTTTACGACCAGCAGCATGCATACAATTTCCAGTACGATGCTAATGCAGGCAAAGAAATTCCAAGTTCCGCATGGGATACAAATCGTGACACTATGTTCAACGAAGGCCGTGCCCTCTTTTACTTCCATCTCCTTTCAGTCGTGGGTCGTCACCGTGATAGCGATGTTGATTTCGGCATCCTGCCGTATCCCAAACTGGATGCTACACAGGAGGAGTATGGTCATTTGGTCGGTGCTTTCCATGCGCAGTTCTTCTGTATTCCGTTGACTGCTGATCCCGTACGTTCCAGTGCTGTTGGCGAACTTCTTGCTTACTACGGTCAGGAGATTCTCACACCAGCGTACTATGAAAAAACGCTGTGCGGAAAGTATGTGCGCGATTTAGAGAGTACTGAGATGTTAGATATCATTTTTGCAACGCATGTATTTGACCTCGGTTCTTACTACAGATTTGGTGACATTTCCACTTGGATTGGTCGTATGTATCGCACCAGACAGTCTTTGATGCACATTTACGAGACCTACAGAGGTGCTGCGGAAAGTCAGATTGCGCAGCTTAACGATGCCTTTGATGCTATGAGCGATAATGTCGTATATTCCGGCAACGGCGAGATCGCGGAGAAAGAAGAGATCGTTATTGACACGACTCCGTATACCAATGCAACTGTAGTATATCTTGATTCTAAAGGAAAGGGCAATGGCTCTACTGCTGAAAGTGCAATCGGCACGATGAAGGGGGCACTTGATGCACTCGACCTCTCTAAGGATTGTACAGTTGTAGTCAGCGGCAAATATGTGTTGGGTGAAACATTCCAGTACACCGACTTCTTTGACGGCAGCGTTACCGTTACCTCGGTTTACGATGGTGTAGACTATCGCGAAAACGGTGCGGAGATCATGGCATCGGGTGTGAACTTTGTTTGCTCGGGCGAGTATGTCTTCCGCAATTTGGACTTCCACTTTATGGATAAGTATTTCCGTATTCTGGCTAGCCACTATCCGATTACTATGGATACCGGACTTAACTTTAAGATGGAAAACAGCGGCATGAATGGTCTTAGATTCGGCGAATCTGTCTGCATTCTCGGCGGTCACTACCAGGGTACTCCTGTGCTTGCAGGAGGCGAAAAGCCTGTAGATCCAATAGGCGGCGGCGTGATTGACATCACTATCAAGAGCGGATCGCATTATTGCATCGGTGTATTCTCTCACAGCCTTGAGAATTCTGTTTATCCCGGAAATAATGTCATCAATATCAGTGGAGATGCTGATGTTCCCACACTCTGGATTCTTCCCGAAAATGCGGCATTTGAAGTAGGCGAGGTTGAAGTTAACGTTATCGACAATGCAAACGTAAACAATATTTACGGCTCATCTGCATTCGGTCATGTTGACAAGGTTACCATCAATTGGCTTGGCGGTACCATAAACAACTTTGAAAAGTCCCGTGACAAGAAGAACCCTGATTATGAGGCGGCTAACGGTACACACCTTGTTTACTCTGAGGCGGTTGCCGGACATCCTAACCTTGAAATACTTAGAGAAAGATTCGATTCTGTAACACAGAAATAAATACAGCAGCGGCAATGGAATTTCCATTGCCGCTGTTTCATCTTTGGTTGATGTGCAAAAGTGTTTAAATAATATCACAAATTATTCGTGTTTTTGTGAAATGTCACAAAATAATTATAGTTTTCGATAAGAAAAATGTGTATAATTGAATCGTATTAGTATTAGTAATAGTAGTGCTAGTAAAAATGGAGGTTATAAGATGAAAAGAATCAGGTTTTTGTTATCCCTCGTTCTGGTCTTATTGGTACTCGGCATTTGTGCTTCAGCTGCCGAGACTGTATATCTGGACGGCACGGGCAATACCACGGATGCCTATACCGATTTGAAGAGTGCTGTTGAAGCACTACCTGACGAAGGCGGTACAGTTATCGTATGCGGCGATACTGCAATGGCTACAGGTAGTCAGTTGACCTTGCCTACCAAGAGCGGCAAGGTTACCATCAAATGTGCAGACGGCACAAAGTTCAAGTTCAAGCTGGCATATTCTCTCAAGCTTGGCAGCGATACGGAGTTTGACAACATCGAGCTTGTATGTGCCAATAAGTCATGGGGTGCGATCCTCGCTTGCGGCAACAAGCTGACTATGGGAGAGGGCGTTACCACCAGTATCGAGAATACCGCGAACCGCGCAATTTCGATTTACGGCGGTGATACCGGCTCTGTAACCACTGATTATGATACGCACTTGGTAATCAAGGGCGGCGAGTGGCGCATGATATTCGGTGGACATCATAACGGAACGTTCGGCGGCAATTCCACCGTTGAGGTTTCAAGTGTTACTGTAACGAATAAGCTTTCTGCAAAGTGTGAGGTCGGTACATTTAACGGAGATGCGACGCTTATCGCAGACCTTCGCGGCAATAAGACCGTTACTTCGGCAAACTACCTCGAAACACCCACCTTCCTCGTGGATGATGGTTATGAGGTGGTGCTAAACGGCAATACGTACATGCAGAATAAGGTTATGCTTCCCTCCGATACTGTTTATGTAGACGGCACGGGTGCAACTGATGGCGCATATTTAACACTCGAAAAAGGCATTTCGATGCTGCTTGAAGATGGTGGAACCGTAATTGTTTGCGGTGATACTACTGTCGGCACGGCAAATGAGATGCTGACCTTGCCTGCAAAGAGCGGTAAG
>JAFQDK010000031.1 GCA_017399305.1 Clostridia bacterium | reverse complement strand
TGGCAAGCAACGAAGTCAGCCTTGGTGATGTAGTAAGGAGACTTGATGGGCTTGTCGCCAAAACGGAGGTGAGAAATGGTCACACCGCCGGTCTTCTTGGAGTCATACTGGAAGTATGCCTGAATATACTTGTCGGTATGGTCACCGATGATCTTGATGGAGTTCTTGTTTGCACCAACGGTACCGTCGCCGCCGAGACCCCAGAACTTACAGGAAACAGTGCCCTCTGCTGCAGTGTCGGGAGCGGGCTTCTCATCGAGAGAAAGACCGGTAACGTCATCAACGATGCCGATAGTGAAGTTAGCCTTAGGAGTAGCTGCTGCGAGGTTCTCGAAGGTTGCGAAAACGCTTGCAGGAGTAGTATCCTTAGAACCGAGACCGTAACGGCCGCCTACAACGTTAATCTTTCTGCCAACCTTGTCAAGAGCAGCAACAACGTCGAGGTAGAGAGGCTCACCGAGAGAGCCGGGCTCCTTGGTTCTGTCAAGAACTGCGATGTTCTTAACGGTTGCAGGAATAGCTTCAGCAAGCTTTTCTGCTACGAAAGGACGGTAAAGTCTTACCTTAACAAGACCTACCTTCTCACCCTTAGCGGTGAGGTAATCAATAACTTCTTCACAAACGTCGCAGATAGAGCCCATAGCAACGATTACACGCTCTGCATCGGGTGCGCCGTAGTAGTTGAAGAGCTTGTAGTCAGTGCCGATCTTAGCATTAACCTTGTCCATGTACTTCTCTACGATTGCAGGGAAAGCATCATAGAACTTGTTGCAAGCTTCTCTGTGCTGGAAGAAGATGTCGCCGTTTTCAGCGGAGCCACGGAGAACAGGATGCTCAGGGTTGATAGAACGAGCACGGAACTCCTTAACAGCTTCCATATTGGTCATTTCCTTGAGGTCATCAAAGTCCCAAACCTCAATCTTCTGGATCTCGTGAGAGGTACGGAAACCGTCAAAGAAGTTAAGAACAGGAACTCTGCCCTCGATAGTTGCAAGGTGAGCAACTGCACCAAGGTCCATAACTTCCTGAGTGTTGGTCTCAGCCATCATAGCAAAACCGGTCTGACGGCATGCATATACGTCAGAGTGGTCGCCGAAGATGTTAAGTGCATGAGAAGCAACACAACGAGCAGATACATGGAATACGCAAGGGAGAAGTTCACCTGCGATCTTGTACATGTTAGGGATCATAAGAAGAAGACCCTGAGAAGCGGTGTATGTAGTAGTCATAGCACCTGCTGCAAGAGAACCGTGAACGGTACCTGCTGCACCTGCCTCAGACTGCATTTCAGTAACCTTTACAGGTGTACCGAACACATTGAGTGCGGGCTTGCCGAGGATGTTCTTGCCGGATGCAGCCCACTGGTCAACATAGTCTGCCATAGGGCTGGAAGGAGTGATGGGATAAATGCCTGCTACTTCTGTAAACGCATAGCTTACGTGAGCGGCGGCAGTGTTACCATCCATGGAAAGTTTTGTTCTTGCCATTTTGGAATACCTCCGAGTTTTAAAATTTTATATTTTCATTTAATTTAAATGCCACTGATTATTATAGCATTACGAAACCGAAAAGTAAATAGTAAATAGATAGAAATTTAACGAAAAACGCCGTCAATTTTTAGAAAAACTTGATTTGCGTCATCCCCTGATACATTGCGCGCAGCTCTCGTGGCGTAATGCGCTCCACTTTTTTCAGCGTATCGCCAAAATATTTTGCGCTCTTAAAACCGCACGCATTGGCAATCTCTTCAAACGAAAGATCGGTTGTCGCAAGCAATTCTTTTGCTTCTTCAATTCGTACTTTTATAAGATACTGTACGGGGGTGCAACCGTACACACGTTTGAAGCTGCGAGTGAAAACACTCTCACTCATTGAGCAGCTGTGCGCCAATATCTTCACGGTGAGCGGCTCCATATACCGTTGCTCTATCTGAAGCATCGCCGGTGAAAGTCTGTCCGAAAGTGTATCAAATCTTTCAAGGCGGCTGATCATGCCATCACGCGCTATTTTTGCAAGCGAAGAATAAACTGCCGCACAGATGCGAAGTCGGTCATGGTAATACTCAAGTGCATATGTACTCATCTTAACAACAGAAGAAATGCCTACCCCCTCTCCAACCTCGCCTATGGCAACGTCGTCAAGCTCAAGATGTGACAAAAAACTTTCTTCTGAATCAAAAAGCACATATTCACACTCAAAGTCACTGCTCTTTTCAACGAAGTGCGCTTCTGCACCGCGACGTAAAAACAGCATCATTCCATCTGCAAGTTTTTCCTCATGCGTGCCATGTGAAACCGAAACACTACCCTCACGCACAGAAAGCAAAAGGTGCGACTCAGACGGCAGAATAGTCTTTGCGCCGCTGCCGAACGCAACAGGAGAGATCGGCAGTTTGTCACGTTCGTCGTTTTCAGGCTTGAGCCCTATAAAGTTTTCCATAGAGTTCTCCTCTCCAAAAAGTCTGCGTTTTGATTGACTTTTTTAGCAAGAAATTATAGAATATATATAATACAGTATAAAGGAAAATAAAATATGGATATATGCGTTATAACAAATGATGCCGTACTTGCGCGCTTTATCGTTCTCGAATTGCAGGAAGCCGGATACAAAGCCTGCAGCAGCGAAGCGCCGACAGATGCACAGCTTTATATATGCGACCTTGATTATACAAACAACATACCCGAAGATTCAATATGCTTCTCATATGATGAAGGGAAACGAGGGCAAGCAAAAAACTTCTTGCAGCGCCCTATTGATGCATCAAAACTCAAAGCGGCTGTAGCAAAACTCCTGTCCGACCCCACCATGACAAAAATCTTTTCGGTGGAAGTTGACCGCGTATCGCGAAAAGCCAGAACTGAAGCTGGAGAAGTGCGACTCTCCGAAAAAGAGCTTAAGTTGCTTGCAAAGCTATGCGAAACCCCTATGCTTTCTCGTGAAGACGGCGCCAAGATATTTGGCGACGGCGAAAGCAATATTGTAGATGTATATATACACTATTTGCGAAAAAAGCTCGCAAAGGTGTGTGACGGCGAAACGGTAAAGTCAATGAGAGGAGAAGGCTATACCCTTTCAGACTCACTTAACATAAAATTTACCTAATATATTATATCAAAAAAGGCTTGTAAAAACAAGCCTTTTTTGATAAGGAAAATCAATGTTTATAAGCCTCCCTTGTCTAAAAGGAGGGGACCTTTAGTATCATAAACATTAATTCACACCATCATTGCCCGGTGCAAAATATACTTTAATTTTTTACACCTTGTGTGTTTCAAAAATTCATGTGCATTTGCAAATATCTATATTTTGAGTAGAAAATTGTTCAAAACAAGTGTTTTTTTGAACTCTAAAATTTTCACACGCACTTGACAGAGCAAAATATGCGTACTATAATTAAATCAGTTAATACTTTTTAATTATATATAGCGAAAGGGTTAAGACAATGGAAAAAATCAAGGTTGGCCATATTGGCACAAGACACGACCACAGCCGTGCAAAACTCGAAGCAATCAAAAAGTTTCCTCACCTTTTTGAGGTAGTAGGCATCGTTCCCGAAGACGAAGCTACCGCCGAAAAAATCAAAAATGACAAGGTTTACGGCGGTATTCCGATCATGACCGAGGAAGAACTCTTCGCAGTAGAAGGTCTCGAGCTCGTCCTCTGCGAGGGCTATGAGCTTGACAGCGTCGCTGCTGCTCAGCGCTGCATCGACCACGGTGTACATGTTCACCTTGACAAGCCCGGCGGAGAGGATATAAAGGCTTACGAAAAGCTTCTCCGCGATGCAAAAGCGAAGAACCTTGTTGTTCAGCTCGGCTACATGTACCGCTACAATCCTGCAGTAAACTACATCGACGAACTCGTTAAAGACGGAAGAATAGGTACCATCACCGCTATTGATACCCAGATGAGCACCATGCACGATATGCGTGTTATGAAGCTTCTCTCCGGCTTCAAGGGCGGCAACATGTTCTGGCTCGGCTGCCATCTCGTAGACCTTATCTACAGATATGCAGGTGTTCCCGAAGAAATCGTTTCTATGCTCAACAAGTCCGACCTCATCAAAGAAGGTGTATATGACAACACATTTGCAATCATGAAGTATCCAAACTTTGTTGCGACTATCCGTGTAAACTCTCAGGAAGTAAATGGCTTCGGTCGCCGTCAGTTTGTAATGTGCGGACAGAATGGCTCTGTTGAACTTAAGCCTATCGAAGGTCCTATCAAGATGACCTTCTCCGATCGCCGTTTCATCCAGAATGCATACAGCGACACCAAGGCTGACATCCCATTTGCTCCTCCTTCAGGTCGCTACGATGTAATGGTTAAGGATCTTTACCAGTACATCCGCGGCACTAAGGAGAATCCTTACAACTACGATTACGAATTCCAGCTTCAGAGAATGGTTCTCGCAGCTTGCGGCTTCGACGTAGATTTCAAGACACCGATTACTCTCTAATACATACGAAAGGACATATATTAAATGAAAGCAGTTCTTATTGATGAAAAGACAAAAGCGCTGAGCTGGTCGGACGTTCCGGATCCTGTTCTCGGCGATGACGATTGCATGGTGCAGATTCATGCAGCAGCTCTTAACCGCGCTGACCTTATGCAGCGTGCAGGTCAGTATCCGCCCCCTCCCGGTTGCCCCGATTGGATGGGACTTGAAATTGCAGGCGTAATCACCGCAATGGGTGAGGGCGCTAAAGCAAAGTCTAACTGGAAGATCGGCGACAAGGTTTGCGCACTTCTCGGCGGCGGCGGTTATGCAGAATACGCTAACATCAAGTATGACATGCTCATGCCCGTTCCCGAAGGCTGTGACTTTGTAGAAGCATCTGCTCTTCCCGAGGCATTTGCAACCGCATACCTCAACCTCTTCCACGAGGGCGGTCTTAAGGCTGGCGACACCCTCCTTATGCACGCAGGTGCAAGCGGACTTGCAAGTGTAATTATTCCTATGGCTAAGGCATTCGGTGCTCGTGTAATCACCACCGTTATCACCGACGAAGCTGCAAAGGCTATTGAAAACCTCGGCGCAGACATGATTGTCAACACTATGACCACCGATATCTCCAAGGTTCTTGAGGCTGAAAAGGAAGCAGGCAGACCTGTTGACGTTGCTATCGACTGTCTTGGCGGCGATATGTGCGGCAAGTGCCTCCCCTTCATGCGCTACGGCGGACGTTGGATCATGATTGCAACTCTTGCAGGTGACATGACTCAGGTTGACCTCCGCAAGCTCTATGTTGTAAATGTTCGTCTTATCGGTTCTACCCTCCGTTCCAAGTCCCCCGAGTTCAAAGCAAAGCTTCTCGGCGAGCTTGTTGAAAAGGTATGGCCAAAGGTTACCACAGGCGAAGTTAAGCCCACTATCTACAAAGTTCTTCCCATTACCGAAGCTGAAGCTGCTCACGCTATTCTTGAGCGCGGCGAAAACGTCGGCAAGGTGGTTCTTACTGTAGAGCACAAGTAAAAAGTTTAAAGGCTTGCCACAAGGCAAGCCTTTTTGTTTATCTGCGATTCTAACTATAATCTATCTTACCATTGACAAACCGCGCATATTATGGTAACATGGTTTTGAAAACGAGATGACGTTTTTTTATGTCTCACACAATAATCTTTACTTATATTGACAACTCGGCAAAAATGATGTATAATAGAAATGTTGAGCAGTCAACAACTTGCATTTTTTGACGCATGACATTATCTTGGTCTGAATAAAGACCTTTGACACTATAATATAATTAAGGAGATGTTTGAAATGGGAAACTTTGTTATCCATACAGATTCAGCATGTGACATCAACCCTGAAGTGCTTGCAGCGTGGGGGGTACCCTACACCTCTTTGACTTTCCGTTTTGACGGTGAGGAAAAAGAATACGCAAATGACGGTATGAGTGCAACCGACTTCTATAAAAAAATGCGCAAGGGCGGAACTGCAAAAACCGCAGCGGTAAACGCAGAAGTATTCAAATCCGACTTTGAAAACTCACTCAAAGCAGGTAAAGATGTTCTTTACATCGGCTTTTCTTCAGCACTCAGCACCACTTACAATTCAGCAAGAATTGCAGCCGAAGATCTGAAAGCTGAATATCCGGATCGCAAAATACTAACCGTAGATTCACTTTGTGCATCTGCTGGCGAAGGTATGCTTGTGCGCCTCGCACTCAATAAACAGGAATCCGGTGCTTCTATCGAAGAAACCGCTGAATACACAAAAAGCATTGTGCTTAAAATTTGCCATTGGTTCACCGTTGACGACCTTGTTTACTTAAAGCGTGGCGGCAGAGTCAGCCCGACTGTTGCTTTTGTAGGCAATATGCTCGGTATCAAGCCTGTGCTTCACGTTGATAACGGTGGTCACCTGACAAATGTTTCTAAAGTGCGTGGCAGAAAAACTTCAATCACCGCACTTGCAGATAAATACGGCGCACTTGCAGAAAAGCTTGACAGTGATATGGTATATATCTCTCACGGCGACTGTGAAAATGATGCCAATGAGCTTGCCAAAATCCTCAATGACCGCTACGGCGCTACCGTAAGTATAATCACCGATGTAGGTCCCGTTATCGGCGCTCACTCAGGTCCGGGTACACTTGCCCTCTTCTTTGTAGGAAAAGAAAGATAAGAGAAGGTGTTAACTATGTTCAATCAGACAAAAAAGCCTAAGAAAAAGCCAATCAAGAAGACCGCAAAGAAGTCCAAAGGCGGACTTTCTTCAACTATCCTTTCTACAGGAGCAACAGTTCTTGGCGGTGCACTTCTTGCAAAAATGGCGATCGGCGGCGTAAAGCAGCTTCGTTCACATGCTGACGAAGTGAATAAGCTTAATGTATTCCCTGTTCCCGACGGCGACACCGGCGACAACATGCGAATGACTATTGAAAGCGGTATCGCCGCTATCGAAAACCTCGATACAGACAACCTTGAAAAGGTTATGAATACGCTCTCACACGGCATGTTGCTGGGAGCTCGCGGCAACTCGGGCGTTATCCTTTCGCAGTTCTTTGCAGGCACTGCAAAAGGATTTAAGGATGCGACCGAAGCCGATCCCGAAACGCTTGGCAAAGCGCTTGAAATGGGCGTGCAGCAAGCATACGGTTCAGTTATGACTCCTACTGAGGGTACAATCCTCACAGTTGCGAGAGAATCAGTTGAATACGCAGTAAAGAACATCACTCCTGAAAGTACCATCCGCACATTTTTCGCCGACCTCGTGAAAGAAATGCACGACTCGCTTGAACGTACCCCAGAGGCACTTAAAGTTCTCAAGGAAGCCGGCGTTGTTGACAGCGGCGGAGCAGGTTTGTTTTATATCATGGATGGATTCAATCGTGTACTCAACGGTGAGGAAGTGGCTGACACTTCTTCGTATGCCGAAGCTCCGGCACAAAAGAAAACAGATGTCACTGCATCGGGCTTCGGTCCTGACAGTGTGATGACATACGGCTACTGCACAGAGTTGCTTGTTCAGGTTCAAAACAGCAAAGTTGATGCTAATACATTTGACATTGCGCCTCTCAAGGAATTTCTTGCAAAGATCGGCGACTCAATAGTTGCATTCAAGGTAGACACAATCGTAAAGATTCATGTGCACACTCTCACCCCTGAAAAGGTGCTTGAATACTGCCGCACTTTCGGTGAATTCCTTACTGTAAAAATTGAAAATATGTCGGTTCAGCACACCGAGATAGTAAACAAAGAAGAAGCCGAAGTTGAACCTGAAAAAACGGAGGAGCCCAAAAAGAAATATGGCGTTGTTGCAGTCACCAACGGTGACGGACTTGAAGCACTGTTCAAAGAATTCGGCACCGATGCAATTGTTCAGGGTGGCCAGACGCAGAACCCATCTACCAACGATTTTCTTGACGCATTCAAAAAAGTGAACGCGGAGCATATCTTTGCTCTCCCCAACAACGGCAACATTTTGCTTGCGGCACAACAGGCCGCGGAGCTTTACAAAGATGCAACCGTTCATGTTATCCCGTCAAAGAACATTGGAACAGGCTATGTTGCCCTCTCCTCTATGAACTTTGAGGCTGAATCGCCTGAGGCGATACTTGCCGATGCAACAGAGGCGATGCAGCGCGTAACTGCCGGTCACATCTCCCCATCTATCCGCGATGCAGATATGAACGGTGTACACGTTACAAAGGGCGACACAATCGGTATCGTAAACAAGGAAATTGTAATCTCTGATGCAGACAGACTTACTGCATCGGTCGCACTTGCATCAAAGCTTCTCAGCGAAGACGGCAAGTTTATGCTCACCGTATTCACCGGCAAGGATGCAACCGCAGACGAACAGGAAAAGCTGCAGGCAGCTATATCCGAAAAGCACCCCGATGCTGAAGTATACTTCATCGAGGGCGGTCAGGATATCTACCCTTACATTTTCGTTGCAGAATAATCAAAAAAATCCCACTCGTAAGAGTGGGATTTTTGTTTTAAATCAAAGATGAGGACACCAGATCCTTAACCTTATTATAATCGAATCTGATGAATCCGAAATCACTTGCCGCCATGCCGGGGATAATCTCCGCAAGCCACTCCTCAAGAGTTGCAACCGCTGCAAGTGCAAAAGGTCCTGCAGCCTTCTCAAGTGCCGTTCTATACAGTTCACTGCCCTCAAATTCGTCAAATTTGATATCGTCGTCTATTCCGTCACCAAAGGTTTTGGGATTGATTCGGCAATGTCCGTTTGCACCAAGCATCTCAACATAGAAAGATACTGCACCTTTGTGGTTAAACGAAAGATCGATTATAAGACCAAGTGTATCAACACCGATTCTGATAGCGGTAACATTATCGTCTGGGAAATGAATCAGAAGTACCGTCATTGTAACACCATCTCTTGACTGTACTTCCTCAAGATAATAACACTTTTCCACGCCCTCTTCGTCCTCATTCAACTCTCCGTTTTCAACAATATAATTTTTGAGAGTTTCAAAAGACTCAGAAAAGATATTACCGACCTTTATCGGAACGACCATTGTATCATCGGTAGCATCATTTTTAATTGTAAGATCAACTGTACCGGCACGGGCACCGTCAAGAGTTATGATGAAATAATCGCCCTCTTCTGCTTTTTCAACAGACGCTTTTACGATATTTGTTTTATCCAGTGTAACGGTAAGAGTTTCGGGCTCCTCGCACATGATGCCAACAGCATTTACAAGCAACCTCTTTTTAGCACCGGTATATACCGAAAGCGACTCAGCATTTGTAATATACTCGATATGCGGTGCCACTTCTCCGCCCTCGGTAACTGTGACGGGGAATGTTACGCTGTCAGACGACTTGCTGTCGCTGAGTGTAACATTTGCAGTACCGGGAGCAACGCCGATAAGGTGAATGAACGTGCCGTTAAACTTAACTGCAGCAGCAACAACATCAGGATTGTCACTCTCTACTTTGAATGTAGGCATCATCCCATCAGCGGTATAAAAATATACATCAAACTCAAAGGTAATAGTTTCGCCCGCTTTTACGGTGTATGAATCTTCTCTTAGCTCATATCTTGCGGAGTTCCAGTTCACCTCTTCCAAAGGCGTTGCGGTGTCAAGATCTGCATGTGCAAGATAAGTAATTGAGCGTGCAAAATTAAGATTCTGTCCCTCTAAATACCCTGCGCTTGTGATGCCGATTACCTCACCGTAGCTGTTAAGAAGCACGCCGCCGCTTGAGCCATTTGAAATAGCCGCAGTAAGCTGAATATAAACAGCATCACCGACAATGCGACGCACATTTGAAATAATACCCTGCGAAATGGTATTCTGAAGTCCCTGAGGACTGCCGATAGCATAAACGCTTGCCGCGCCCTTTACAGGCATGGGGTTGATATCCAGCGCATCAAAGCCACTGCCGTCTACCTGGATAACTGCAATGTCATGCTCAAAGCTGTAGTAGTACACACCGGTAACATCATACTTAGCATTGCCGCCGGCAAGTGTAATAACCGCCTTCTCTGCACCGTCCATAACGTGCCAGTTAGTAACAGCGATACCGCTTTCGTCAATAAAGAAGCCGCTACCGGAAGAAAGTGCCACGCCATTTTTATTTTGAATCTCAATATAGAATACAGCAGAGGAACAATTTGCATAAATGTCCTCGGCATCGAGAACGGTCTTGCTAGCGTTTTCTTTATCGGTAAGCTTTGATGCAGTGTAGTTCTTGCTGAATACTTCAGCGGAGAACACACCTTTTTCTATTAGCTTGTCCGAAAGAAGCTGAGTTGAATTCTTTAGCTCTACAGAAAGTGCCGCATATGAAATGGTTACGATATCTGCACGCCAGAAATTCTCTGTATCAACTATGCTTGGGAGCATACCGAGTCCCCATGCGAACGCATAAGGATCGTCCCACTTAAAATCACCTTTAGCATCGGAATAACCAAGTGCGCGGAGCATGAAGGTGAGATAGGTTGCCGCACTTGCCGTATCATTTCCGAATTTTGTTTGCGAAACGCCTTTGGTAAGTCCGCTTTCATATGCGTAGCCCACATATGGATCTGCCCACTTTGGAACATCGTCAAACGGATGTGAATATTCGCCCTCAAGCGCTGTCTTTTCTTCGCCGAGCACGCGAATAAGCATTACAAGAACCTCTGTGCGTGAAGGCGCACGCTCAAGGTCAAAATCGGTGTCCGACACACCGCTAAAAAGTCCAAGTTCTTTAAGATTTGCCGCGAGAGCATTTTCAAAGCTGACATCGCGCGTCTCGGTCTCGCTTGCAAACGCCGTAACAGACATTGCAAAGGCAAGCACAAGTGCAACTATCAGTAAACCGTATCTCTTCATGTTATCCTCCAAAAGATTAATATTATTATTTTATCACATGAATACCGTTAAGTCAATCAAATCAGTTTTAAGATTGTTTTAATTCTCCGACGGCGGTACGCCGTAATACTTTTTATATGCACGGCTAAACTGGCAAACGGCGCTGTATCCGACCTCCAAGGCAATCTCTTTGACAGGTCTTTTTTCTTTTGTGAGCAGATACGCTTTTTTCATGCGTATATCTGTAAGCATTTTAAACGGCGTTGTATCATATTTTTTTGCAAAAAGTTTTCTAAGATATATCTCGCTGACAAAGCAATGAGAAGCAACCTGATATACAGTAAGTGTGCTCACATAATAATTTGACATCATATATTCAATCGCATCTGTCAATATCTTATCTGCGGCAGACGATTTTGTTTTCTCCTGAAAAAGCTGGTGCGCAAGTGAATAAAGCTCGCGAAAAACAAGCATCTGCCCTTGCGCAGACAGAGATGCCGACGCCTGCTTTATTGAAGAATAATACTCTCGTGCAACAGCGGGCGGCACAGTTGCAAGCTGTACAGACTCATCATACAGCTGTCCTGTAGAAAAATTCAAAACTATACTCTCAGCATCCTCTATACACTCATTTGTATAGCAAAAGCCCTGTGGCAAGAACACAGCATGCTCTGTGTCAGAATATATACGATTTCCCCCCGAAGTAAAGCTTATCTTTCCCTTTAGTGTAATGATAAAGCACGCAAAACGTCGGTTTTCAAACTCTTTTTTACGTCCTTGGGGGTCACGCGCATAAAAACAGTTTATAAATTTTGTTATAACAAAGTCATTAAGTTTCATCGTTCCACCTCAAAAGCATGATAGCATATCATATAGAAATAGTCAATTATATTAATATATTTGCGGAATTTTAGTATAATTTCTGCAAACAAATATATAATTAAAATCATTTACTTCCTACATTATTTTTGCTAAAATCAGTAAAACTGATAACGGAGGACAACAATATGGATTTTAAAAACAAAGTAGCTGTTGTGACAGGTGCCGCCGTCGGCATAGGATACGGATGCGCTCTTAAGTTTTCTGAGAATGGCGCTGACCTTGTGCTTATCGACATTAATTACGAAAAGCTTGTAGAAGTAAAAGAAGAACTCAAAAAATACGGCAATGATGTGCGCATATACAAATGCGATGTCAGCGATGAAGCAAATGTAAAAGAAGTGATGGACGATGCTATTGCGCATTTCGGCAAAATTGATATTCTTGTTAACAACGCAGCAATATGGAGAAACTGGTCGCTGTTTGAGGAAACTCCAATCGACCTTTGGAAAAAGATGTTCGATATCAACGTTATGAGCGTTGTATATTTCACAAATGCGGTTCTCCCCGGCATGAAAGAGAAAAGCTACGGCAAAATCATCAACGTTTGCTCTGTTGCAGGTGTATACGGCAACGCAAAAATGGCTTGCTATTCGGCAAGCAAAGCGGCTGTTGTTGCAATGACCAAGGCACTTGCAAAAGAAGTCGCCCACCTCGGCATCACTGCAAACTGCGTTTCACCCGGAAGCGTCAGCCCCGCCGAAAACCCCGACCCCAATTTCACACAAAAAAGTGATCTTGCATTTATGGGTAGAACCGGCTCTGACATGGAAAATGCAAATCTGATCTGTTTTCTCGCGAGTGACGAAGCATCCTACATATCATGCCAGAACATACAGATTGACGGCTGCCGCAGAAAGCAATAAAAAAACGGCTCTTTCGAGCCGTTTTTTTGTTTTAATTAATATACCTTGATTGCGCCTTCGGGACGAATGGACATAACTACGCATGAACCAAAGCCGAATGCAGAATCCATAGCTTTGCAGTATTCAGGAACATCAGCATGAGGAACAAATGCCTGAATTGTACCTGCAAATCCGCCGCCGTGTACACGGTATGCGCCGCCCTTGCCACAAAGAGCATCATCGGTGAGGCAAAGTGCAAGAGAGAGGCCCTGCTCACGAACGTTCTTAGTGGTAAATACGTTCTGGAGATACTTGTAAGAGGAATTGCCGGAAGCCTTCATGTATTCAAAGAAGGTGTTGAGATCGCCGTCTTCAAGTGCCTTTTTCTGTACAGCAACGCGCTCATTCTCGTTTGCGAAGTGAAGCGCACGGAGAATAGCACGGTCACCAACAGTCTCGCGAAGTACGGGGACTGCACCGATAATCTGCTCCTTAGTAACCTCGCGGAGAGCAACCTTGCCGAAGTGTGCAGCAACAGCCTTCATCTCTGCGGGAACAGACGCATAGTCATCGTTGAGGTCTGCGTGGTTGCCGCCTGTGTTGGTGATACAGAGGCTGTAACCAGCCGCGCTCATATCAAATGCAAGAGGCTCAATTACGGGAGCCTTAGGATCTGCGAAGTCGATTGCAACAAAGCCACCAACAGCACAAGCTGTCTGGTCCATAAGACCGCAAGGCTTGCCGAAGTATACGTTCTCGGAGAACTGGGCAATACGAGCAACCTCAGCATTGTCAACAGAACCGTCATTGTAGAAGTGATTGATGATGTTACCAACCATTACTTCAAATGCAGCGGAGGAAGAAAGACCGCTGCCTTTATGTACGTTATTGGTAGTGAAAGCGTCAAAGCCGCCTGCCTTGTGACCGTAGTTCTGGAAGCCCTGAACCATGCCTGCGATAAGTGCACGGGACTTGAAGAAGTAGTCGGAGTTAGGCTCCTTGCAATCTTCAACGGTCATTCTATCCTCGGTGTAGCCCTCGCTGCGGAGACGTACGAGTCCGTCGTCATTCTTTGCAGCAACAGCGATGATGTCGAGGTTGATAGCAGCTGCAAGAACACAGCCGTGGTTATGGTCAGTGTGGTTGCCGGAGATCTCACTTCTGCCGGGAACGGAGAAGAGAGAAACATCGCGGTCTACGCCGTAGTTTTCTTCAAAATTCTTGATAGTGCGGATGTAGCGAGCCTTCTGCATATCGCTGTCTTTAGCGTAAAGCTTTGCGAAGATGCTGTCAAGCGCGCCGCTTTCAATATTCTTGATAAGTTCGGTCGTCTTCATAATAAAAACTCCTTGTATAATCAAATTTTTTGTCTTTGTATATATTATAGCTACAATGTAATAAAGTCTCAATACTAAAACTTTAAAACATTTTCTCAAAAAATTCTACTTTTTTACACTTTCTATATTTTAACATAAATTTTAACAGATGTAAATAAGGAATTTGAGGGGCATTTAGCGACTAAATATAAAAGATATTTATTAAAGAAGAATCCACCACGCATTTGATGACGAAATTTTTTCAAAAGTATTGCTTTATAGGATATTATATGATAAAATAAAGTTTCCACAATATAAGTCTGTTTAAAACAACTTTTTTAAAAGGGAGATGCATTAAAATGACGGCGTTCAGAAAGAGTATCTTGATGCTTTTTGTGTTCATTGTCTTAGCCACAACATTGGCAGTTAACGCTTTGGCGGCTGACGGAGTGACGGTTGACATTGTCAGCTTCTCTCGCGGAGCGCAAGCTGACCTACGCTCAAGCGAATTGCTTGAAGCAAAAGTCGAGGGCTATGACGGAAATGTGCGCGAGCTCACATATAAGTGGACAAGCACGCTCGGTACATATCTGTATGTTTACAACAACCACAACATGTACGGTATTAACAATACCGATGGCGAAATTGAGATTTATAACAGCTCAAAAAACATGAGCGGTTTATCCAACATGACCGGCCGTACATATAATAAGACCTTCAGCGGCACCGGCTATGCATGGGCGGCAATTTACGGCGCCGATGTATCAAGTGAAAACCTTGTAGGTGTGATCACTGTTGAGGTTTATGACACAAACGGTAATCTCCTTGCAAGTGATAGTCATCAAGGTACAAGAGTACGTACCGGCGGGTCATGGTTCAGACCTACATATACCAACTATGGAATAGTTGCAAGTGACTTTTCGGATGATATCAGCCATGTTCTTTTCGGTCTTTTTGAGGGCGATACAAAGAACGTAAAAATTCTTCTCGGTGAAAGCTCCATAGTTCATATTACCTGTGTTGAGTGTACAATTTCCGAGCCTGTTGTAACGCAAGGCGAAGATATAATCGAGCTTGAGGTTGACACAGAAACCAATGAATGGCATATCAAGAGCATCAAGGGCACTTCATACGGCGATGCCAAGGTTGAGATTACTATTCAGAAGAGCAACTGTAAGTTCCATAAAGACTATACGGCAACCCGTGAAATAGAAGTTTACGTTTATAAAAAACCTACTACTACTTCTACCGCTACCGTTATAACGCTTGACAATCTTGATGACCATTGCACCTACTACATCGGCGGCGCAAAGGGCGAGAGAAAAACTGTTGACGGCAAGGAATATGTTGTTTTTGAAAACCTCACTCCAAACACACAGTATCAGATAGAGGTTGTAGGACAGGCGGAAAATACCGATCCGGTTTATGCTTACGTATATGAAACCACAAAGCCTGCACATATTGGTACTGTAAAGGTGTTCCTTAACGGTACATACGATACATCAACCGCAACGGCAAGCGGTACTCTTGTAAATATTGAGCAGATGATGCCCGAGGTCGAAACACTTTATCTCAGATATGAGGACTCGGAGATATACTTCCCGCTTACGAGCGATGAGACCGGCGTTTACTATTCAACGCTTTCCGACGGCAACTACACTCTCTACTACTCAACAAGCGGCTCGGACGAAAAAATTCAGCTCGGTGACCAGATACTTACCATCAACGGCGCTTCGAGAACAAGAGACCTGTTCTTTAACAGTGTTACCTATGATTCAAACGGCGGCGATGCTGAAATCCCCACAGAATATCACCTTGTAAACAGCAAGGTAATGGTCAGCGATATTGTTCCTGTCAAAGAGGGCTATCTGTTCTCACACTGGCTTTGCCAGAGCGGACATGAGCATAAAGCTGGCGATGTCCTCTCCGAAGCTATCGGTGAGGAATACAGCCTTGTTGCACAGTATGTTGAAGCAAACGATGTATACGTTGATATTGTAATCAACCATCTTGCTTCTGATGGACTCAGCGTAAACAATGAAGACGGTATGCATAACATCATCTTCACAGTTGACCAGAGATTCGGCAGTGAGGGCGACTATACCGAGCTTGTAAGTAAAACGGTAGAGTGGGATGGTGCAAGCTATTATTTTGAAGACGATTATATTGCATCGTACAGCGCAAATACCACTACCTATATTGCGAAAGCCCCCGCACTTGTCAATGTTGCAAAGGATGCCGAGTATACCTTTACATCCAACAAATCGGGATACGACCTTGTTTCTGTTACAAAAGAAACCGATGCTAACGGCGACTACCGTATAACCGCAACACTTGTTTTTGACCCTAACAATTTTGACTTTACATATACTGTAGAGCTTGACAAGGAGTCTATGAAGGTTGCAGACGACCTAAAACCCACAGCAGTAAATGTCAAGGTTATTTCTTGGGGCGATACCCCTTATGACGATGCAAATACTGATACATGGGTTACAATTACTCAGCATTACAACACCTATGAGCGTATAGACCTTGACGAAAACGGAAAAGGCGTTGGCACATATCCGGTATGGGTAGCAGCATCCGATTCAAATGCTCCATATCACTACCGCATAGAGGTTGTTTCTTACGAAACCGCTGACGGTACTGTTATTCCCGCAATCAATAAAAACGGTGAGCATATCGTATATCACACAGAGCTCAACCGTTACAGTGCTGAAATGTTCGTTGAAGGCGGAGAAACTCCTGCGGGCAGCACACTTAGCGGTGCATACTATGACAGCGAAAAAGGCGCACAGGTCGGAACTGTTAATGCAGTTGTGACAATCGAAGTTTTCGATGTAACCTTTAATCCTAACGGTGGAACTCTTAACGATACTGAAGAAAATACAGTTCTTAACTATCAGATAGGTATTCCCAATCTTGACAGCTACGTTCCTCAAAGAGCCGGTGGATATGTATTTGACGGTTGGTATATTGCCGATGAAAACGGCAATATGACCGACGAAGCAGCAGTATCAGACACAATTATCTTTAAAGACACAACTCTTATTGCAAAGTGGAAAGAACCGCTTACAATCAAAGGCCATGTTGCTGTCGCAGGAACCTACAGCGTTGTTGAAGACGGTGCACAGACTGTTCACACAATCCCAGACCACGACAGACTCGGTAGTGTAATTGTATTTCTCCAAAGAGTGGATGCAAACGGATATACCGAAACTATAAAGTATATTGAAGCCCCCACCTTGTTTGAAAGCGATTACGGTATTGCCGAATATGAGTTTACAGGCATCGAAGACCACGGACAACAGTATAGAATCAAGGTATCAGCCGTAGACTATCACTCACATTATAATAACGACACTTCCGATATTCCGGTAAATGATTACACGGAATACAAAGAGGAAACTGAAGAGGCTTTGTATCTCGCGGCATTCCTCGATGACGAAGACGTAAATGTTTCAAATGTCTACGCATATCTCCACTTCATGCCAGAAACATTTGATATTAAATATGAGGTCAACTCTGCTTATATCGGTGATGGCTATGCCCCAACCGATGTAGAAGTTCTTGTGCTTTGTGACACAGGAGCACACATTGATCCTCAGCACTGGGATGTTATCAGCCAGATGGTACACGGCGGCGAATTTATCGGAAACATTTCCGATTTTGAAAACGGCGTAGCAACAGGCAGTGAGGCAGTATGGAAAACTCAGTCAAGCACCGGTCGCTCTTATGATTATGCTATAAGAGCTAACACACTGACAATTCATGACCAGAAAGTTCTGTATAATGAGTATGAATTGCCTTTCTATATCGCATATAACGGCTCTGCCCGTTACAGCGATATTTCCAAGGAACAGACCCAACTCCTCACCGCAACTCTTATCCCAAGAATGTATACTGTCACATTTGACATGGGTAACCTCAAAGAGGGCACAATCGTTGAAAACATGACGCAGTATGCAACCACCGACAAGGTATTTGCCGATGAGTATTATTGGAGCCACGGATATGCTGTCACTGCAGCACCTGAGGCTGACGGATACACTTTCCTCGGTTGGTATGACGAAAACGGTAACAAGGTGACAACTATATCGCCTGACAGTGCCGAGAACATCACTATTTATGCAAAGTGGTTACCTGAGGTAAGCTTTGAAATAATGGTTGACGCAGGCTATTATTCAACCACACGTGAATCCGAGGATAAAGAAGGAATCATCGCACTGAATGCCTTTATCTCAAACTACGACTCTGTAAAAGACAGCATTGATTCATTTGGCATATTTGTTTATGATACGACCGGCGTCACTGTCAAAGTAGATGCATCAAGTGTTGGCAATGCACAGCTTGAAGAAAGCAGCGGATACTTCCATGTAACTGTTTCAAAGATTCCGCTTGCCTACTTTGAAAACAAGGTACTTGCCGTACCGTATGTTGTAATTGACGGTGAAATCATCATGGGGCAGACCATGACAACATCCGTATCCGATATAAACAAGTGGCTCGGCGAAAAAAGCGAATAGCTTTGGGAGGAAATGATACAAATGAATTTCTACAGTGCACCTGAAGCGTGCAAAGTTGATTTTGAAACTGTTGATATTATCGCAACATCTGAAGTGCCCGAATTGCTTAAGACATGGGGCGAAAACATCTCAGATGTTGACTCGGTAAAAACAGATTTGTTTAAATAAAAGTCTGAGGAGTGCCAAAGGCACTCCTCAACTATCAAAAAGGATATATATGAAAAGAATATTTATCTTATCGCTGATTATTTTAATAACGCTGTCTTGTATAATGTCTGTAAACGCCGAAGATGATATAACTGTGCTTATAAATGGTGTTAAAGCCCAGTTTGACGTCCCACCGCAGATAATTAACAGCAGAACTATGGTTCCAATGCGAATGGTGTTTGAAATGCTCGGCGCTAAAGTAGAGTGGGTCCCTGAAATGCAACTCGCTTTAGCCACATACAAGACAAGTATAATAGCTATGCGTATTAACGAATACAGTTTTTCAGTAACAGATGTAGTTACAAATGCGGCAAAAAGTATTCCGCTGGATGTGCCTGCACAGATTGTTAATGACCGAACCTTGATTCCGCTTCGCGCAGTTGCCGAGGCGCTTGGCAAGAATGTTGAATGGCAAGGCGAAACAAGAACTGCCATAATTACAGATTAGGAGGAACGACATGCCTTTTTTCCCAAGACGTCTTTTAGAAACCGTTGGCTCGCAAATTCTTTTGTCTGTAGCATTCTCACTTATGTTCCATTTTGGCATTATTCCGCAGATAATCGGAACAGTCACTTTGGCAATGGTTCTTTGCCTTTTGATAAATTTTGTTTTTCTGTTTGTTTGCCTCAAGGGATACCTCTTGTCAGTCGGCAATTTGAAAAAGTATTTTACAGTGAACCTTACTGTCGTCGCAATTCTTGCATTGCTTAGCATCTCATTTGCGGCACTCGACATTGAACCGCTGTTCACATGGCTTTTCTTCCCTTTTAAAGTGTTCACCATTAAGCTGTCAACCATAAAAGTTGTTTCAGCAACAGTAATAAGCTTTTTATATTTTGCTTTTACTGCATTAATGCCGTTTTTTGTGAGAATCCCACCGGATTTCGATAAATAAAAAAATCGTCCGAAAGGGCGATTTTTTTATTTACATGAAACAGCGTCTTTATAAAATGCATCAAGCTCTTCTTTGGTTGAGAAAGTAGCGACATACATTTGGTTGCCCATTGCACCTGCAAGTGCATCCGGGATGCGGTCGACCATCTTCATATTGGCATTGTACTTATCCATAAGCTCCTCGTGGCTGAGTACGAAATCCTTGCCGTCACGACGCCCTGCAAATGCACAGTAATAATGCTCGCCCTCAGGATACATAGTGCTGTTGTACGCTATCATATCTGCCCAGATCTTATAAACATTTGTGGAATTGGCAAAGTTCATCATATCGGGGGTAAAACCGCCACAAGGACGCATATTTACTTCAAGTGCTACAACATCGCCGCGCTTTCCAAGCCCCTCCTGATCCTCAGTAAGACGGAAAAACTCAAAATGAACAAAACGACTCTTTACACCAAAGCTCTTTACGGTCTTTCTTCCCGCCTCGCGGGTATCGTCAGGCAGATCTTTGAGAATATAGTAGATGCTGTTATCATTGTTGTTTACAATATCCATAATTGAGTCAACAGTGATATTTCCTGTTTCGAAAATGGGGTTGCCCTCAGAGTCGATAATTGCATCGTAAGAGTTTACCTGAGCATTAACGAATTCCTCCATTATATAGGGAACATCCTTGGGATAGCTTTCAAAGAAAGCAACGAGCTCTGCATCATTTGTCAGTTTGTATGTAGCGGCTGCACCAACGCCGTTGTCAGGCTTGACAACAACAGGAAAGCCGACTTTTTTAATAAAGGAACGGCATCCGGCAAGAGTCTTTACCATATAGTATCTTGCAACCGGAATACCAACCTTTTCATAGTAATGCTTCATCTTTGACTTATGCTTAATGCGCTCCATGTCGCTGACCTGAAAACCGCTCTGGATATTAAAGTCAGTACGGAGTGCGGCATCTTTCTCAAGCCAGTACTCGTTGTTGGATTCAAGCCAGTCGATGCGACCATACTTGTGTGTGAAGAAAGCAACTGCACGATAAACCTCGTCATAGTTCTCAAGACTTGAAACCTTGTAGTAATCGTTGAGACTTGCCTGAAGCTCGGGCTTAAGCTCTTCAAACGGAGCATCGCCGATGCCAAGCACATTCATACCGTTGTTCTTGAGTTCTTTGCAGAACTGCCAATAGTTTGTCGGAAAGTTCGGTGAAATAAAGATAAAGTTTTTCATGATATATCTCTTTTCTTAGTATAATAGTTTCGGAACAAAATAGCTGACCTGCTTATGCCACCAAGGCCAATCATGATTAACATCACTGCCCCACACATCAACCCAGATACCGATGCCTTTCTGCTCAAAAAGCTCTTTTAGGCGAAGAGTGGTTTCGGTCATCTCCCACGCACCTGTACCAACGCAGATTATGCCGCGATTGTTGTTATACATGCCGACGTACGGATGATCTGACGGCATATTTTCCATATAGTGTACGGGTGAATTCTGGTAAACAACCTCGTCCATATAATCGCCAAACCCATACTGAGAGGTATATATACCACTGAGCGCAAGAAGCCCTGTAAACTTATCGGGAAAGCGGAGAAAGAGGTTTGCCGCATGGGTTGCACCGAGACTGCATCCAAACGCGATAACACCTGTATCCGCACTGCCGCGCTCATGTGCAATCGCCTGTATCATAGGCACCGCCTCGTCGACGATGTATCTTATCCATGCTTCATGGCGGCGAATACGGTCATACGCCGGTGCAAATGTATCTGACCATGTTTCTTTGTCAATTGTGTCAATTGCAAGAACCATAACCTCGCCGGACTCAATCCATTGTGACCATGTGTCTGTCATGTTGAAGTTTTCAAAATCGAAAAATCTTCCGTCCTGACATGGGATAAAGAGAACCGGTCTGCCACCGTGACCGTAAACCTTGCACTCCATATCCCGTCCGAGTGCGTGCGAATAAGTTTTGATATACTGTGTTTCCATTTTTATTTTTCCTTGTATAATAATGTATTCATAAAGAAAGGTATCTGTCTTTCCCAGCTTGCCTCACTGTGTGTGCCACCGGGAACAGTACGGAAAGTGAGAATTATCTCTTTTTCAAAAAGCATTGATGCCACTTTATTAAGGCATCCTAACATGTTTTTGTGATTGCATATTTCCTCAGCGCCATAGTCCATATATACTTCGGTATCGGGAGATACATGCGCGCCGATGATAAGCGACTCAAGTTTTTTAGTTGCCACCCATACAGATGGCGAAAGTGCCGCCGCTTTAGAAAAAATATGATTGTATTCAAGCACACCGTAAAGGCTCATCAGTCCACCCATCGAACTGCCACCGATAAATGTATGCTCTCTGTCAGGCAGAGTCGGAAAACGGCGGTCTATTTCAGGCTTGAACACATTTATCAACCACTCCATCGTTTCTTTTCCGCGCCCGACCACATTGCCAAGCGTTGCATTTTTAAAGCTGAACGGAGAATACTCAGAAAGTCTGCCGCCCGAAGGAGAATGGTTACATTCTACTGCCGCAATTATCATGGGAGTTCTGGTTTTATCCATATACTCCTTCATACCCCAGCATTTGCCGTATGTCGCATCATAATCAAAAAAGACGTTATGTCCGTCAAACATATAGAGTACAGGAAAGCGCTTGCCGTTTCTCTTTCGAGCCTCGGCGGGTAAATATACATATGCATTACGAGGCTCATCACCTGTAAAGCAAGGATAATTAAGTTGCCATTTGATTATCATAAATATTTCCTTATAATAAATATTAATATATAATATCACAAAATGAATAGAAATGCAATATTTGTCGTATTTATTATATGCAGATTTCAATAAAAAACGGTATGGAGTTTCCATACCGTTTTTATCTTAATATCCGTTAGCCTCTACGCCGTAAACCGCTTGTGCATGAGTGAATCCTTCAAACTCAAGCTGTTCTATCAAAGACTGACGTGAAAATGAAGAAAATGACAGATAGTCCTTTGCGCTCTTTGCCGCCTGCTCATTCCAATCCGCTCCACAATTGTCTGCCGCAAATACAGCATCCTCGTGTGAATAATCTTCAAACTCAAGCTGCTCTATCAATCCCTCATATGAAAAAGCAGTGAATGCCAAATAATCTTTTGCCGACTCAAGTGCATTCTTTTGTCCGATCGTCATGCCGCCTGATTGCGTTCCCGATGCAGATTCGGAATAACCGTTAGCTTCTGCACCGTACACAGCTTGCTCATGAGTAAATCCTTCAAACTCAAGCTGATCTATCAAAGACTGACGTGAAAATGAAGAAAATGACAGATAGCTCTTTGCGCTCTTTGCCGCCTGCTCATTCCAATCCGCTCCACAATTATCTGCCGCAAACACAGCATCCTCGTGTGAATAATCTTCAAATTCAAGCTGCTCTATCAATCCCTCATATGAAAAAGCGGTGAATGAAAGATAATTCTTTGCAGAAGCAAGTGCATTCTTCTGACCGAGAGTCATGTTATCTTTTTTAGCGGTTGTAACCACTTCAACTTCTTCGGCAACGGTCACATCTGCAAAGGTGCTCTCAATTTCAGAATTGCTTACCTGATTATCTGAAGCTACATTTGTAGAAACACCTGTGCCATCTGTAACGTCCTCGCAAGATGTTGCAAAAACAGATACAACAACCATAAGGACTGCAAGCATTATACTGCTGATTATCTTCTTTGACATTATAAATTCCTCCGATAGAATAAATTAGCGGACTCCCGCTTACTGTATGGTAACACAAAAAGCACAAAAGGTCAACTATACCCGACAAATTTTTACATAAAGTGATTTCATGGGCAAACTACAATTTAATCTTAGCACTTGCAATATTCGACTTCAAGCGATATAATATATAAAGACTAAGTATCCTGCGAAAATCCGTAGGATTTTTTTTGAGAAAGGAGTGCCGCATGGAAAACGTATCGCTTATATCGCTTTATTCAGGTTCAAAGGGCAACTGCACATATATCCGTGTCGGCGCTGATGAGATTCTTATTGATGCAGGACGCAGCCTGCGCGCATTGACAAGTGCACTTGGTAGTATCGGCGGTGACCTTGACCGTATTAAAGCTATCTTTATTACGCATGAACACTCCGACCATGTAAGCGCACTTGAAATGCTATCTAAAAAATATCGCATACCGATACATATTACCGAGGATTCGGCAAAGAAGGTACTTGCCACCACTTCGTATGTAAAGAATAATATTGTGTGCCATTCTCCACTGTTTGAAGAACAAATTGGAGGAATTACGGTGCGCTCTTTCCCCACTCCGCACGACAGCGACATGAGCGTGGGATACACAATAAGTCTTCCAAACGGTGATAAAATCGGCTATGCCACCGATATCGGACATATCACATCCGAAATTCGTGAAAACCTGCTTGGTTCTTCGGCAGTGGTAATTGAATCAAATCACGATATGGGCATGCTCAAAAGCGGTCCATACCCAGCCTGGCTAAAAATGCGTATAGGCTCTCCGCGTGGGCACCTTTCAAACACGGATTGCGCATCATTTATCCCGGAGCTTATCGCAAGCGGTGCAAAGGACATTATGCTTGCCCACCTCTCGGCAGAGAATAATGCGCCGGATGTAGCACTTGAGTGTGCAAAATGCGTTTGCGGCGACTGTAATGTATGCATTGCAAGAGAAAGCGAACCGACGAGGTTGATATAAAATGTTCAAAATAACAATCATTTCCGTAGGCTCGATGAAAGAAAAATACTTTGCCGAGGCTATAAGAGAATACGAAAAACGTATTTCTGCATACGCAGAAATACGCGATATAAATCTGAAAGAAGAAAACCTTGATAACTTACGTGATGGCGACATTGCCGCAGCTCTTGAAAAAGAAGGCAAAGCCATTCTCGATGCCATACCGCAGCGCGCATACAAGATTGCACTCTGTGTTGAGGGCAAGTCGCTCTCAAGTGAAAAACTTGCAGAGCTTGTCACCGCCGCAAAGGACACTCAGGGAGAGATATGTTTTATCATCGGCTCAAGCCACGGGCTTTCGCCTAAGGTAAAAGCAGCGTGCGACTACAGACTCTCAGTATCGGCGCTGACATTTCCGCACAGACTGATGAGAGTAATCTTAACCGAAGCGATTTATCGCGCGCTTTCTATTGCAAACGGCGGTAAATATCACAAATAAATCACTTTAAAACGAAACTTATTATAATTATTTACTTTAAGGAGGAAACCACATGATACACAAGACACAGGTTGGCGTTATCGGCGCCGGACACGCAGGCATTGAAGCTGCGCTTGCTTGTGCAAGACTTGGTCTTGACACTGTGCTTTTCACTATTAATCTTGACTCTGTGGCAAACCTCCCCTGCAATCCGTCTATCGGCGGTACAGGCAAGGGGCATCTTGTTTTCGAGATAGATGCGCTCGGCGGTGAAATGGGTAAAGCCGCTGACAAAGTAACCCTTCAAAGCCGAACACTGAATCTCGGCAAAGGTGCCGCGGTACATTCAAAGCGCATACAGGCAGACCGCGCAAAATATCGCGCAATAATGAAGCACACGCTTGAAACCACAGACCGCCTACGATTGATACAAAGTGAGATCGTCAAAGTGGAAACCGTGGAAACAGACGGTAAACAAAAAATATCCGCACTTATCACTTCACTTGGTGAAAAATGGGAAGTCGATGCAGCTATAATCTGCACAGGAACTTACCTTGAAAGTGAAATTTTTGTTGGCGACATATCATATGCAAGCGGCCCCGACGGGCTTATGGGTGCTAAAGGGCTTTCCGCTTCACTCCGTGAAAAGGGTGTCACACTTATGCGTTTTAAAACAGGAACGCCTGCGAGAGTAAAGCGCGCCACCATAGATCTTTCACGCCTTGAGGTTCAGCCCGGGGAAGACGAAATAACCCCCTACTCTGTTGAAACAGACGAACATCTTTTTGACGGTATTGAGCAGATTCCATGCCATATCGTATACACCAACCAGAATACGCATGATATCATAAAGTCCAACATTACGCGCAGTGCAATGTACTCCGGCAAGATCCACGGCACCGGCCCGCGTTATTGCCCGTCAATTGAGGACAAGCTCACACGCTTTGCCGACAAGGAGCGTCATCAGCTTTTTGTTGAACCGATGGGCGAAAACACCGAAGAAATGTATATTCAAGGCTTTTCGACATCTCTACCGACAGATGTGCAGTATCAGATGCTTCGCTCACTTGAGGGCTTTGAAAAAGCCGAAATCATGCGCTATGCATATGCGATAGAATACGACTGTGTTGACCCCACCGAGCTGTACCCCACACTGGAATTTAAAAACATTTCGGGGCTTTACGGCGCAGGTCAGTTCAACGGCACAAGCGGATATGAAGAAGCCGCAGCGCAAGGTCTTGTCGCAGGCATCAACGCGGCAATGAAGCTGCTTGGCAAAGAACCGCTTGTGCTCACACGTGCAAGCTCATATATCGGCACGCTTATCGACGACCTTGTGACCAAGGGAACAAACGAGCCATACCGCATTATGACCTCGCGAAGCGAATACCGTCTGATCTTACGTCAGGACAACGCTGACGAGCGCCTTACTCCTTTCGGTCACAGAGTTGGTCTTGTATCAGATGAACGGTATGCCGCTTTTCTCGAAAAGCAAAAACAAATTCAAGCCGAAATTGACCGCATAAACTCCACTAATTTAGGGCCGAGTGAAAAGCTGAACGCCCTTCTGCGCGAGCATGGTTCTACCGAGATCACAAACGGTGTTAAACTTGCCGATTTGCTTCGCCGTCCTGAGCTTTCGTATGAAATACTTGCATCGGTTGACGAAAAGCGTCCTGTACTCTCACGTGCAGTTGCAAAGAGTGCCGAGATACGCATTAAATACGAGGGCTACATCCGCCGTGAACTTTCCGAGGTTCAAAAGCTTGCAAAGCTTGAAGAAAAACTTATTCCTGCCGACATTGACTATGATAAGATAGGCGGACTTCGTATCGAGGCAAGACAAAAGCTACAGAAAATACGCCCCCTTTCTATCGGTCAGGCAATGCGAATCTCAGGAGTAAATCCTGCCGACATTTCGGTACTGCTGATAAGACTTTCTGGAGAAAAACATGAATAAAACTGAAATAATATTAAATAAAGAAGAATTCGCTGCAGAATACCGCCGCATATTTAGTGGAAACGCACTTGATGAATTTATAAACGATGAGCTCATCGACAAATTCTTTTCACTGACAGAATATATGCTCGCACAAAATGCAGTGATGAATCTCACCGCAATAACAGAGCCGAGTGAGGTAATACTCAAGCACTATGCCGACAGCTTGAAAGTATCCGAGTATATCGAAGGCGGCAAAACTGTAATTGATGTAGGTTGCGGTGCAGGCTTTCCATCACTGCCGCTTGCAATTGCGAGAGCGGATGTAAATGTCACTGCCATTGATTCCACTGACAAACGAATTGTCTATGTACGCGAATGTGCAAAAAAGCTTGGACTTTCAAACCTGACTGCCGTCACTGCTCGTGCTGAAGATGCCGCCGCAGGCGAAATGCGCGGAAAATACGACTATGCGACGGCGCGTGCCGTTGCCCGTCTTAATATTTTGGCTGAGTATTGCATACCGCTTTTAAAGGTCGGCGGCGTATTTTTGCCGATGAAGGCAAAAAGCGGCGCAGAGGAAATGGAAGAGGCGAAAAATGCATTCTCCACTCTTCGTGCCGAAGTGCTATTTTCCAATGAATTTTTCCTCACCGACACAAAAAACGATGGCGAACCTCAGTCGCGCTTCATTGCAGGAATCAAAAAATGCGCTCCAACCGAAAAAACTTATCCAAGAAATAACTCACAAATCAAGAAAAAGCCGCTTTAAACAGCGGCTTTTTTCTATTTTTCAAGGCAAATGCCGCATTTGCGGCGTCCTTTGCCGTTTTTTCAACAATTCACCAAGGAAAAGGACATCCGAATTTTCCTTTTTATTTCCATCTTGAAAGTTGTAGGATATAACCACGACTCAAAAGAAAGGAAGAAAAAATGAATATTCTACAAACCGTTTTACCAAAGTTAAATAAAAATGACTCACTTGACAGAGTACATAAAATTCCTGTCTGCCGCATACTGCCAAATCCGGCGCAACCGAGAAAGTATTTTGACTCTAATGAAACATTGCGTTTGGCAGACAGCATCCGTATTCACGGGATATTGCAACCTCTTTGCGTTCGAAAGCCGGTCAGCGAAGAAGATATAGAAAGCTTCAACGGCATATATGAGCTTATCTCCGGCGAACGAAGACTTCGCGCGGCGAAATTACTTGGTCTTTCGGAAGTGCCCTGCATTATCATTGAAGCCGACAGCTTAAAAAGTGCCGAGCTTGCAATAATAGAAAATCTGCAACGCGAAGACCTCAACATCTTTGAAGAGGCCTCGGCAATAGCGGCCTTAATAAACCTCTACGGTTTGACGCAAGAAGAAGTTGCGGCAAAGCTATCGTCAAGTCAATCGTATGTAGCAAACAAGTTACGCCTTTTACGATTTGATGAATTTGAGCAAAAGATGATTATTGAAAAGCACCTTACCGAGCGCCATGCACGAGCACTTCTTCGCATCAGCGATTTGAAAATGAGAAAAGCCACGCTAGAAACAATAATCGAGCGAGGCTACAATGTGGCTGATACTGAGGGATTTGTGTCAAAATTAGTGGACGAAACCTCGGCGGATAAAGAACCAAAGAAAATCAGAAGTGCGCTTGTAAAAGATATTCGTATTTTCTACAACACACTTGACCGTGCCGTGGACATTATGAACCGCGCCGGCATAAATGCCAAAACTCACAAAAAAGACCTTGGCGACATGTTTGAAATAACGGTAAGAATTCCGAAGTGCAAAGAAGAATAAGAGAATAAACTAATGTTTACGCGATTAACGCCGCGATGCGGCTACACCTCATCAGTCAGCTACGCTGACAGCTTCCCCTCAAGGGGAAGCCTAATAATCTGTAAAAAAGACGGGTTCCCCGGCTTTTTTACTCCTTAAAGGGGCGGTCGCGGTGAGCGACATGCGAATGTACGCCCCTCTACACTTTAAAATGCAAGCATTTTAAAGTGATTATATAATCATTAATTTATCCCTCGTTTTTTACGTAATCGACAAGCTCTTTTATGGCTGCTCTGTCGCTGAAATCTCCGTCGGCATCACAGAGATCTATCAGCAGTTTTTCCATCTCTGACGGATTGGTCTTGCCACTCATTATCTTTTTCAGCGTTTTAAGTGCTGTTCTATGTACAAGTGACAGCTCATCAAGTTTCATCTTGCCAAGAAAATTGAACACCTTTATCTGATCCAGCATATCAGGTTTAAAATTCTTTTCAATCACCAGCTTGTCATAATAATCACGGCAATCAAGAGGTGTAATACCTGTTGAATAAACCACAATTTTCTTTCCTGCAAGACGACTTAAACTCTTAGTGAGCAAGTGTACGCCATTTATAACCTCGGCATACAGTCCGCCACCATATATAATGGTATCATAATTCAAAAGATCCGAAACAGAAATATTTTTATAATCAAACACAGGACAATCAAGTTCTTCGCTTATCCACTCGGCATATGTCTTTGTAGAACCGTATTTGGTTCTGTATATCACAACTGCATTCATATTTTACCCCTCCATTATATTTATATGAAAAACCGTCGGAAAGTAATCCGACGGCTTTTATATATGCTAAAAATAAGATTACCTGGAAATTTCGTTTGCGAGGTCGTAAAGTTTCTTGAACTTTTCAAACTTGCGCTGGCAGAAATCGCGCATCCATGCAACGGTCTCCTTGGAGAACTTTTCAAGGTCGCCGTCTTTAAGCTTATCCTTGTACATACGGTCAAGGATAAGTGCCTCGCCGATATCCATTGATGTGATGTCGCCCTTGCGTTCACAGATTACGAGATTGCTCTCACCGGCAAGAAGTCTTTCAACGGCATATGCACCGACCTTGGAGCCGAGCAGACGGTCACGCAGTGTGGGGCTACCACCTCTTACAACGTGTGCAAGACGTGCAAAACGGGTCTCAATGCCAGTTCTCTCCTCAACGGTCTTGGTAAGTCTTTCGCCCAAGCCGTCACCGGCGCCCTCGGCAACCATAATAATAAAGTTACGCTTGCCGCTCTCACGGGATTTCTTGAGGTCTACGATAACCGCTTCCTCATCAAATGCAATTTCCTTGATGGCAACTGCGCTTGCACCAACTGCAATAGCGGTCTGCAAAGCGATGTCACCAGCATCACGTCCCATAACCTCAACGACATTACATCTTGCATGGGATTCGCATGTATCTCTAAGACGGTCAACCATCTCGATAGTTGTATTTACAGCGGTATCAAAGCCGATAGAATAATCGGTTGAAGTGATATCGTTGTCAATTGTACCGGGAAGTGCAACACAGGGGATGCCATGCTCGGTAAGGTCGGTAGCACCGCGGAAAGTGCCGTCACCGCCGATAGCAACAATGCCGTCAATGCCGAATCTACGGCAATTTGCGATAGCTGCATTCATGCCCGCTTCGGTCTTGAACTCAGGGCAACGGTCAGAATAAAGCATAGTTCCGCCGTGGTTCATAATGTTTGAAACACTACGCATATCAAGGGGCTTGATGTCACCCTCGATAAGTCCGCGATAACCGCGGTAAATACCCATTACCTCAACGCCGCGCGCGATAGCAGTACGTACAACGCTTCGGATAGCCGCATTCATACCGGGAGCGTCACCGCCCGATGTAAGAATACCTATTCTCTTAAATTCAGTAGCCATTATTATCTTCCTCTCTTAAAGGTAAATATTATCTATTATTCAAAAAGCGGGAACTTTGCACAAAGCTTTGCAACCTCAGCGCGGATGTACTCTGCACTGTTTTCATAATCCTTTGCACAAAGACCGATGAGATGACCGATAGTTTTGAACTCCTCTACGCCAAAGCCTCGGCTTGTCGCCGCAGGAGTACCAAGACGCACACCGCTTGTAACAAACGGCTTTTCGGGGTCATTGGGGATAGCGTTCTTATTAGCGGTAATATGAACACTGTCAAGGCGCGCTTCAAGCTCCTTACCTGTAATGCCAATGTTGCGAAGATCAAGAAGGATAAGGTGATTGTCTGTGCCGCCCGAAACCATGTTAAGTCCCTCAGCCTTAAGCGACTCAGCAAGTGTAGCTGCGTTTTCAACAATACGCTTCTGATATGCCTTGAAGTCATCGGTAAGCGCCTCGCCAAAGCAGATAGCCTTTGCCGCAATGATGTGCATAAGAGGACCGCCCTGCGTGCCGGGGAAAATCGCCTTGTCAATAGCCTTGCCAAGCTCTTCGCGGCACATAATCATGCCACCGCGAGGTCCACGCAAGGTCTTGTGAGTGGTTGTTGTAACAATATCGGCATGAGGAACGGGCGAGGGATGAAGTCCTGCAGCAACAAGACCTGCAATGTGCGCCATATCTACCATGAAATATGCGCCAACCTCGTGCGCAACCTTTGCCATTCTCTCAAAATCAATTATTCTCGGATATGCAGAAGCACCGGCAACGATGAGCTTAGGCTTGCACTCTTTTGCAAGTCGCTCAAACTCCTCATAGTCGATTCTGCCTGTTTCGGCATCAACGCCGTAAGGTACAAAGTTGTAGCTCTTACCTGAATAGTTTACGGGGCTGCCGTGGGTAAGGTGACCACCGTGAGCAAGATTCATACCCATAACGGTATCGCCATGCTCAAGAAGTGCAAAATAAACAGCCGTATTAGCCTGTGCACCACTGTGAGGCTGAACATTTACATGCTCTGCTCCAAACAGTTTTTTTGCACGCTCAATTGCGAGATTTTCTGCAACATCAACGCACTGACAACCACCATAATAACGGTGTGCCGGATATCCCTCAGCATACTTATTGGTGAGTATAGAACCTGCCGCAAGCAGAACCGCCTCAGACACAACATTCTCAGATGCGATAAGCTCAATTCCGTCACGCTGTCTGTTATACTCATTAAGTATAGCCTCGCCAACCTCTTTATCGGCAGCAATCAGTTTTTCAATATTTTCTCTAATCATTGCAAAGCACCTCGCTTGTTGTAGAATTCATCTTTACTATTATACACTATACTTTTTAATTTTACAATGCAAGTCAAAAATAATCGTAATTTTTTTAACAATAATTGTATTTATTGCAAATGATTGGTTTATAACTGTACAAATTGACAATGATATTATGTATTTTTTATTGACATTAGTTTGAAAATTGTGATATACTGTCCCTGTAGTACTGTAATTTACAAACCGCTTGTCGGAGGTGACACGCTTGAGCAGAATTCTTGTTACATCCTGCAAGGGCGGTGTCGGAAAATCAACAGTCGCAATCGGCGTTGCGACCGCGCTTGCAAATGCGGGGCATCGCGTGCTGCTTATCGACTTTGACCTCGGCAATCGCTCGCTTGACCTGATGCTTGGTATGCAGGATGATATTATATATGACATTTGCGACCTTGTAACCGGTAGATGCGAGTGTGAAGACGCTGTAAAACTGCATCATACATATCCTAATCTGGCTTTCATCGGTGCGCCGTTCCGCTATGATGACGAAATGAATGCCGAAGCTTTTTCAAAAGCACTTGAAAGGCTTGAAGAAGCATACGACTTTGAGTATATCTTTGTTGACACATCCGGAGGTGCGCACGAATCGGTTTCGCTGTCTGCACCCGCATGTGACACAGCTCTTATCGTTTCATCGCAATCCCCTATCGCAATCCGCGCTGCTGAAAAATCCGGACTGATTCTCGACGAAAACAATGTTGAAACTCAGTATCTTATCATCAACGGATTTGACATGAGCGCAAAAAATCGCGCCGGCGTGCTTGAAATGATAGACCGCACACGTACCCCTCTCGGCGGTATCGTGCCAATGGATATAAAGCTCTCACTTTTAAACGAAGAGGGCAAAAACATTTTTGACTGTAAAAAAAGTAACAGCCGCACAGCTTTTGTTAACATTGCAAAGCGACTCTCAGGCGAGAGCACACCGCTGTTAAATGGCTTTGTCGGCATCAACCGCAACAAGATTTTGTTTAAATAATCAAGAAAGAAGGTAGGTAGACAATGGACATAGCAATCATTGCAAGCGACACCAAAAAAGAACTTATGACTCAGTTTTGCATCGCATACTGCGGCATCCTCTCTAAGCATAACCTTTGTGCTACACAGACTACCGGAAAATATATTTCCGAGGCTACTGGCCTTGAAATTGAAAAAATGCTCCCAGGCGAGACCGGCGGCGAACAGCAGATAGCTTCCCGCGTCGCTTATGACGAGATAGATATTCTGCTCTACTTCCGCGATACTGTTCCGAAAGCTGAATACGACGAGAACGAGCATCAGTTGCTCCGTCTTTGCGACGTTCACAACGTGCCCGTTGCCACAAATATCGCAACTGCCGAGGTGCTTATTTGCGCGCTTGACAGAGGCGACCTCAACTGGCGCGAATTTGTAAATCCCCGTTCGGATTACAACCGCCGTAAAAAGGCTCAAATTTAACTTGACAAAACGGCAAAGCCGTTTTATAATTCAAACATAAGAAAAGACATGTCCGTTTTTGAAATCACCGTTCAGAGAGAGAGCTCACCGGCTGAAAGGCTCTTCGGGAAAAACTAACGGGTACCACTTCTCTTTCGGTGAAAGTCCGAGACAATTTATCTTTTTAAGAGTTAAAAACGCGGGTGGAACCGTGCAAAAATGAATTTTGCACCCCGACGGCAAATGCCGTCGGGGTTTATTTTTTATCACATTAAAGGAAGTTTTCTTATGTCAAAAGTAGCGCTTGTGCCTTGCGGCAGTTATGATGATGCTGTGAATGCAGTCAAAACCGCACTTGACCTTATCGGCGGAGTTGACACTATTTTAGGCAAAGAAGAAAAACTCCTATTGAAACCTAATTTTCTTGCGAAGTGTCCGCCTGAAAAGGCTTGCACAACTCACCCGGAGGTATTTCGCGGAGTTGCAAAATACCTACAGGAAAAAGGATACAACAACCTTTCCTACGGTGATTCACCCGGGCATGGCGACACGCGCGCAATTGCAAAAGAATGTGGCGTAGGTGCAGTGGCAGATGAGCTTAAAATTCCACTTGCAGACTTCACCGCAGGAAAAAGCACCCCGTATCCCGACGGAATTTCAGCCAATGAATTTGTTATTTCAAACGGCGTGCTGGAATGTGACGGCATAGTAAACATCTGCAAGATGAAGTCACATATGCTGGAACGCATAACAGGCGCGCAAAAGAATATCTTTGGTTGCGTTTTTGGGCTTAACAAAGGCGCTTCACATGTAAAATATCCAAATGCAACCGAGTTTGCCAAGATGTTGGCTGACCTTAATTTAATGCTTAGACCTCGCCTGCATATCATGGACGGTGTTGTCGCAATGGAGGGTAACGGTCCGCAGTCCGGCACACCGCGAAATGTCGGTGTTATTCTGGCCTCAACCGACTCTATCGCGCTTGACACACTGTTTGCATCGCTTGTATACCTTGACCCAAAGCTCGTGCCGACAAATGTTATCGGAGGTGAGCGCGGCGTGGGAGAAAGCGATATTAACAAAATTGAAGTAATCACTCCGAGCAAAACACTGACTGTTGCCGAGGCACAGGCTCAATACGGCATCAAGGATTTTGATGTTTACCGCGGCATGGAGGACAAGGGCGAGATATCATATCTCAAGCCGTTTAAAAACCTGATAAAGCGAAAACCAAAGATAAAAAAAGAACTGTGCGTAGCATGCGGCATTTGCGTAAAAAGCTGCCCTGTGCCGGGCGGCGCACTGCACTTCAAGAAGAATGGCAAGCCGCCTGTATATGATTATAAAAAGTGCATTGAGTGCTACTGCTGCCAAGAAATGTGTCCCAAAAAGGCAATCTACGCATATCAGAACCCAATTGTAAAAACGATATCAAAAATTAAATTTTAATATATACCTTTAAGGAGGAACTAACATGATTAATGTTAAATTTTCATGCGGCGCATCCGTGTCTGTAGAAAACGGCACAACTGTTTATGATGCTGCCGCAGCCGCAGGCATTATCAGCCGCGAGGTACTGTGTGCAACAGTTGACGGTGAGGTAAAAGACCTTACCACTCCTCTTAACGCTGACTGCGACGTTACACTTCACACATTTGAGGACGAGGAGGGCAAAAAGACCTTCTGGCACACCGCATCTCACGTTCTTGCACAGGCTGTAAAGCGCCTTTATCCCGAAACCAAGCTCACTATCGGTCCTTCTGTTGCAAACGGTTTCTACTATGACTTTGACTCTGAGCTTCCCTTTGATGCTGAAATGATGACCGCTATCGAAGGCGAAATGAAGAAGATCGTTAAAGAAAACCTTAAGATGGAAAGATTTACTCTTCCTCGCGATGAGGCTAAAAAGCTCATGGAAGAAAAGGACGAGCCCTACAAAGTTCTTCTTATCGACCGCGTTCCCGAGGGCGAGGACATCTCCTTCTATAAGCAGGGCGATTTCGTTGACCTTTGTGCAGGACCTCACCTCTTTGCAACAGGCGCTATAAAGGCATTCAAGCTTCTCCAGTGCACAGGCGCATACTGGGAAGGCAACCGTGACAACAAGATGCTCAAGCGCGTTTACGGTACCGCTTTCCCCAAGAAAGAGATGCTCAATGCTCACCTTGAGGCACTTGAAGAAGCTAAAAAGCGCGACCACAACAAGATTGGCCGTGAGCTTGAATACTTCACCACTGTGGACTATGTAGGTCAGGGCCTCCCGATTCTTCTCCCCAAGGGTGCACGCACAATTCAGCTTCTCCAGCGTTTTGTTGAAGACGAGGAACAGCGCCGCGGTTGTCTCTTAACAAAGACTCCCCTTATGGCTAAGCGTGACCTTTACAGAATCTCCGGTCACTGGGATCACTACCTTGACGGTATGTTCATCCTCGGCGACCCCCACGATGAGGAAAAGGAATGCTTTGCACTCCGTCCTATGACCTGTCCTTTCCAGTATCAGGTATTCCTCAACAAGAAGCGCTCCTACCGTGACCTTCCTATGCGACTTACCGAAACATCCACCCTCTTCCGCAATGAAGATTCCGGCGAAATGCACGGTCTTATCCGCGTTCGTCAGTTCACCATTTCCGAGGGCCACTACATTCTCCGCCCCGAACAGCTTGAAGAAGAGTTCCGCGGCTGTCTTGACCTCGCTATGTTCATGCTTGAAGCAGTTGGTCTTAAGGAAGACTGCTCCTTCCGTTTCTCACAGTGGGATCCCAAGCGTACCGACAAGTACGAGGGCACTGCAGAGCAGTGGGAAGAGGCTCAGAGCGTAATGAAGAACATTCTCGACAACATCGGTCTTGACTACAAGATTGGTATTGACGAGGCTGCTTTCTACGGTCCTAAGCTTGACATTCAGATAAAGAACGTTCACGGCAAGGAAGATACTCTTATCACAATTCAGATTGATATGCTTCTCGCACAGAAGTTCGGTATGGAATACACAGACTCCGATGGACAGCAGAAGATCCCATACATTATTCACCGTACCTCCCTCGGCTGCTATGAGCGTACCCTTGCGCTTATCCTTGAGAAGTATGCAGGCGCACTTCCCCTCTGGATGGCTCCTACACAGATTCGTATTCTCCCCATTACCGACAATCATGTTGAGTACTCCAACAACCTCAAAGCAAAGCTTGAAGCACTGGGTATGCGCGTAGAAATGGACGCAAGAAACGAAACTATCGGCTACAAGATAAGAGATGCAAGAATGCAGAGAATCCCCTACATGCTCATCATCGGCGACAACGAAGTTGCAAACAATACAGTTTCTGTTCGTAACCGCAAGCAGGAAACGGTTGATATGTCTGTTGCAGACTTTATCAATAAAGCTGCAGACGAAATCGCAAGAAGAGATCTGACTGTATAAGAATTAAAAGCGACAGTTTTTAACTGTCGCTTTTTTCATACTTTGAGCGAATAAACGTCGCTTTTATTATCTGTGGTGAACTGCAGAATACTGACAACTCATGAGCATCACTTTCCTGAATCAACTGCACCCAATTATACGCATAATCCCCCAAGAGAAAACTACCCTTGAGATAAAGATGAAAATGATAACTATCCGGTGATTCATCGATTGTAAACTTGGCACAACACTGAGTTGCAAATCTGAGCATCAAAGAGATATAGTCATCATCCGATATGCCTTTTTTAATCAGTGAATAAAGCGCAAGCGGCGGTTTCTCGGCAAAACCAAATTCGTCATTCTTTTCAAACATATTAGTCACCTCTTGAAGCACAAAAGCTTCCACCGTATGGTGGAAATGGCACATTAATATGGTACCATTCGGTTACATTAAAGTCAAGAGGTGATTTTAATGTATTTTAAGCGGATTGGTGATTTGCGAACAGACCATGACTTTACTCAGCAACGTGTTGCAGACTATTTAATATGCAACAGACGAGTTTACAGCAGATACGAGCGCGGCGAACGCGAAATACCTGTTTCAATGGTAATAAAGCTTGCGGAATTATACAACACCTCTACAGACTATATTTTAGGAATTACCGACAATCCAAAACCAAATAAATAAAAACACCTCCGTATAACGGAGGTGTTTTTATTTATTATTATCGTATGTCATTCTTGACAAATCTCAGGATAACAGCTTTTATTTATACAAGCTCTACTGCTGTTTCTTTTGCAAATGTTTCAATGATTCTGCGCTCGTTAAACTCAAGTTTATCGCCGCGGACAAGCTGATAATTCTCATGTCCTTTACCGGCAAACAGCACGATATCATCTTTTTGCACATTTTCAATTACATATCTAATGGCATCCTTGCGGTCTTCAAACATCTTGTACGCGGTATCGCGTTCAAACGCTGCATGCATCTCCTCACATATCGCAAGTGTATCCTCAAAATCAGGATTATCTGCAGTGAGTACAACCATATCACAATACTTGCTTGCAACAGCACCAAGCTCGGCGCGACGGCCTTTTGTTCTGCCGCCTACAGAGCCAACCACACACCAAAGACGATTTGGTGAATACGCCTTTAGTGTTTCAAGCGCATTTGTAAGGCTGAAGCCGTTGTGAGCATAATCTATTACAAATACCGCCGGCATCTCGGTCTGAACTATCTCAAATCTACCCGGCACATACACCTTTGCAAGTGCAGCTACACTCTGCTTAAGCTCAACGTTAAGGCGAAAAGCAATTGCAATTGCACACATCGCATTCGCCACACTGAACATACCCGGCATCGGGAGCACAGCATCGCAAGTCTGGTTAAACATATGCGCGGTAAAAGATATACCAAGCACGCCGTCCTTCATAAACGGTTTTGCATCCGATGCATGAAAATCGCCCTTTTCGACACCGAACGAAGACAGTAACGAAGGACAACCTGTGAGCATATAATCGGTTTCCACATCCTCTGCATTATATATGGTGTACTCGGAAGTATACTCACAAAACAGCTTTTTCTTGCAATCGCGATAATGCTCAAAAGTAGGATGCTCGGCACCGCCGATATGGTCGGGCGCGAGATTTGTAAATGCAGTAACAAAGAACTTAATGCCGTAAACGCGGTCAAGATACAGCGCCTGCGAAGATACTTCAAGAACCACCACCTTGACACCGGCTTTAACCATTTTATCAAAATAGTAATGCAGATCCAGACTCTCAGGAGTTGTATTATTTGTTTCGTAACGATTGCCTGCAAATTCTATTCCGTTTGAGCCGATATAGCCTGCCGAAATACCGTTCTGATTGAGAATAGACGCTATCATAAGCGCCGTTGTAGTCTTGCCCTTGGTGCCGGTAAGACCGACAACCGCAAGTTTTTCAGCGGGAAAATCATAATATGCAGCTGCAAGCTTTGCAAGCGAAACACGGGTGTTGGGATGCATAATTACAATTGCATCATCAGGAAGCTCTACCGCTTTTTCTACAACAAACACACGACAACCGCTTTCATATGCGCGACGCGCATATGTATGACCGTCACTGGCAAAGCCTGTAATACATACAAAAAGAGTTCCCTCTTCTGCCTGACGCGAATCGCAGATAACGCGGCTGACCTCACAGTCCGCGCCGCTATATTCAATTTTCGCTTTGCTTAAAAGCGCGGATAAAAGCATTTTTTTACCTCTTAGTTATTCTGATCTGGACAATATGTCTTATACTTTTCGTAAAATCTTCTGCCATGCTCCATAAGATAGAGTATACGCATGGGGTTACGTAAGCAATCATACTTGTACCACATCGAAGAAGACTCTTTCTTCGCCTTGACAAGCTTCTTTGCTTCCTTAACAGTTTCTTTGTTAGCATGACGCCATACGACTCCCTTGGGCACATAGTGCCAGAAGTGAGGCTCCTTTGCCTCCTCAAACGGAATGTCGCGGCAAAGAACGTAGTCCTCAACAATGTACTTTGCAATGTTGAATCCGCTGGAAGTAACATAATAATTGCTACGTCCCTGGCGGAGATTTATCTCAAATGCATTGAGCGAACCGTCACGGTCATCATACTTGATATCAAAGTTTGCAAAACCGCGATATCCGATATCCTCAAGCAATGCGCGGAAAGGCGCTGTGAGATCGGGGTTATACTCTGTGATAATAGCGGCGTGATTTCCCAGCCCCTTGGGGGTATGCTCTTCAAGAAGAACATGGCCAAGACACATCATCTTAACCTTGTGATCCTTGCCAACATATGCGGTAAGCACGCGCATATTGGAGTCATTGCCCATGATGCGGTCCTGCAGAATAATGCGCTTGGTATAGCCGGAATTATAGATAGTTTCGGTCACCTTTGCCGCCTCATCGGCATTCTTAATAGTATAAACCTTTTTCATACCGTCAAAGGGATGATGCCAATAATCAATGCTTGAAGAAGGTTTTAAAATTATAGGATACTCAAAACCAAGCTTGTCCGCGGTAAGCTCACTTGCGGCAGTAATTCCGTCAAGAACCTTGGTCTTTGGATATTTAATGCCGTATTTATCGCACATCTCATAAAAGTCAGCCTTATCGACAAGCTTTTCCATAAGCGGCTCGTTAATATACGGTATAATGTATCTATCCTCAAGCTCTTCACGATGACGGATAAGCATTGCGGCATACTCATCGGTACAGCCAAGCGCGATAAGCGTTGCGCCCTCGTGCTGCTTTGCAAAATCGTCCATAGCCATCATAAAAGTATCATCGGTATTGATGTTCTCAACGGCATGGAACTTTACAATGCTTGTGTGCTGGGTAATACCGATGGGATAACGTCCCATCGCATGTGAAACAAGTCCGTACTGCTCGTGAAAAGCACGCGCAACGTTATAGCAATTCTGATCCGCACCGATAAGCACGGGAATAATGTTCATATTTAGATTTTCCATTTTGACCTCGATTAGTTATATACGGGAAGAATAAAGTCAATGAAGAAACGCTTGTACCATACAAGGAATATAAACACTGTCCAAATCTTGCGGGCATTGTTCACCTTGCCGCTTGCGTGATCTTCAAGCATCTTGATAAGCTTGTCCGCATCAAAGAACTCAGATGCAAACTCGCTCTCAAAATAGCGGCGAACGATCTGCACATATTTTTCCTCGCGAAGCCAAAGTCTGATCGGCACGGGGAAGCCCTTTTTCTGACGGTTTGCCCATTCATCGGGAAGCGTGCGGTTTGCCGCATGGCGAAGCACATACTTGGTATTCTCTGCGGTTATCTTGTACTTTGAAGGAATATCCTCCGCCATCTTCATAACCTTTTTGTCAAGGAAAGGTACGCGCAGCTCAAGCGAATGAGCCATGCTCATCTTATCTGCCTTAAGCAGAATATCGCCGGGGAGCCAGCACATAATATCAAGATACTGCTTTTTGGTAAGCTCGTCACGGTTCTTAACACGATCGTAAATACGGCCGGTAATATCCTTTACGCGCTCACCGTTTCTATACTCATCGCTGAGTATCTTCTTTGCATCTTTTTCAAGGAAGATCTGCGCCTGTCCGATGAAATAATCCTCAGGTCGACCGCTTGACTTAATGATAAAGTCATGTCCCTTGAAATAAGGCAACGCCTTTGCAATTTTTGCAGCCGCAACGCGAATGAACTGCGGAAGTTTTTTATACTTGCGCATCATCGGAGTTTCGTCATACCATTCATAGCCTGCAAAAATCTCGTCTGCGCCCTCGCCCGAAAGAACTACAGTGACGTCACGGGCAGCAAGCTCCGCAAGGAAGTAAAGCGGAACGCTTGACGGGTTTGACTGCGGCTCGTCCATATGATACTGAATCGTCGGGAAAGCATCAAAGCACTCATCAGCAGTGATAATTCGGCGGATATTCTGTATGCCGAGAATCTTTGAAAGTTCTGCCGCCTCATTTGTTTCGTTGAATTTATCGTTCTCTCCCTCAAAGCCTACAGAGAAGGTCTTATCAGGCATAAGACATGCGGTGATATAACTCGAGTCAACACCGCCGGAAAGGAATGCGCCAACAGGAACATCACTTATCTTGTGTGCCTTTACTGATTCGTTTACACACTTGTCAAGCAAATCAGAATACTCCTCAAAAGTACCTTCTTTACCGTCAAAGTTTACATCCCAATAACGCTCTTTGGTAAGCTCACCGTTCTTATACTCAAAATAATGTGCAGGGGGAAGTTTATACACTCCCTCAAAGAAAGTCTCCTCGGTTGCACTGTACTGGAATGTGAGGTAAGGAAGCAAAGCATCCTTATTCACCTTGCGCTTGAAATGCGGATGTGCAAGCATACTCTTGATCTCGGATGCAAAAATAAACTCATCCTCACCAAGGATAGAATAATAGAACGGCTTGATACCAAACATATCACGTGCGCCAAAAAGCTTTTTCTCATTCTTGTCCCAGATAACAAAAGCAAACATACCGCGAAGCTTTTTCACAAGCTCTACTCCACCAAACTGCTCATATCCGTGAACAAGCACTTCAGAGTCGGCGTGCGAAATAAAGGTGTGACCTGCCGCCACGAGCTCCTCGCGAAGTTCCATAAAATTATATATTTCACCGTTGAAAACAAGCACGATGCTCTTATCCTCGTTATACATAGGCTGAGAGCCGTCTGCAAGGTCGATGATAGAAAGACGGCGGAAACCGAGCGCCATTTCATCATCGGTGTAACTACCTGCGCTGTTCGGTCCGCGATGGATCATAAGATCCATCATATTATTCACTATTTCCTGTTTGTAAGTAATGCCGCCGCTAAAGCCGACAATTCCACACATATTGATTCCTCTTTCTTTTTTACAGTCATAAATACTGATAGCAATACAGATTTAGTATAACATATATACTTTATTAAATCAAGCAACATTCTTATTCTTTACAAAAAAATCGACACCAAAAAACTTTTTTTAATTTTTTCAAAAAAGGTATTGACAATCATCTTTGCAATGCGTATAATATAGGAGTGCCTAAGGGCATGACGCGAGAGTGGCGGAACTGGCAGACGCGCACGTTTGAGGGGCGTGTGGTTCACACCGTACGGGTTCAAGTCCCGTTTCTCGCACCAAGGCAAGCCGCAAGGCTTGCCTTTTATTTTAAATTCGGAGGGCTGAGATGCGTAAAGTTTTTCCACTTAGTTTTAAAGGCAAAAACTTTAAAGCGGTTATTCTCAGCACTCTTATTTATACATTGATTTTCTTTGTTGTTGCTGTCGTTATGGGTTGCTTTGACTGGAGCGGCACGCTCGGCATTGTCATCAATATTATAAAACAGCTTGTTCTTCTCTACTCTGCAAGCGGCATCGTCATTGCGATACTCAATGCATGTGAGCTTTTAGAGAAAAAAGAAAAATAATACGCAGGTGTGGCGGAATTGGCAGACGCGCTAGATTCAGGTTCTAGTGAGGGCAACTTCATATGGGTTCAAGTCCCTTCACCTGCACCAACAAAAGAGGTACTCGTTGAGTACCTCTTTTGTTGTATGTGCAGCGTGAAGTTCTGTTTGCAAAGCAAACAGATCATGGCTTGCGTAGCAAGACATTTTCACCGACACCAAAAAGCAATCCATCGCTTTAGCGGTGGATTGCTTTTTTCGTATGTATGTTTACACCATGTACCAAAGCAGAAAACATTTAGAAACAAAGTATAATCGCGAATTATGTGTTTTTTTGTTGAAAAATTATTGACAACATTGTGAATTAGATGTATACTATAGTTAATATATTAGTTCATGAAAAGTTTTTTGTTAAGTGTTTACTTTTCAAAAAGCAGAAAGGAGGTCCGTATATGGGCATCGCTTCATTAGTTCTTGGTATTGTCGGTGTTGTATTCTCTTTCATCGGTTTGTATTTGCCCGCTGCAATTATTGGTGTAGTTGGTATCATCCTCGGTGCACTGGGAAGAAAGCGCACACCTGAGAAGAAAGGCATGGCAACTGCAGGTTTGGTTCTTTCAATCATCGCTGTAGCTCTCGCCCTTATCACATACATTGCTTGTATGGCATGCGTAAGTGCTGCAAACAGTGCAATTAATTCACTCGCTTAACTCAATACCGAACTTGCCGATGTGGAATACCGCATCGGCAAGTTTCAATATGAAAGGATAAACATGTATCCGTTTTTATCACTATTCGGGTTGTCAATACCGATGTACGGTCTTTGCATGTTTTTTGCGATATTGATAGCCATCATATACTCGTCTTTAAAAGCTAGAAAAAAAGGAATTTGTTTTGAAGACGTTTTAATTGTCGCTGCATTTGCATTGGGATCAGCTATATTATGCGGTAATTTGCTATACATTGCCGTTACTTTTTCTTTTTCACAGATTATATCGTTTATCAAAAGCGGTGATTTTTCGTTTATTACAAGCGGCGGTATCGTATTCTACGGTGGACTTATTGGTGGAATCGGCGGTGCATTTATCGGAGCAAAAGTTGCCGGTACAAAATTAGCAGAGTTTGACGATATAGTTGTTCCATGCTTACCATTATGTCACGCGATTGGACGCGTTGGTTGTTTGCTTGCCGGATGTTGCTATGGAATGGAGTATTACGGTCCTTTTTCTATTTATTATAAAAACTCTGTTTTTGGACTTGCAAGTAATATTGGACACTTCCCTGTTCAACCGCTTGAAGCGCTCTTAGATATTGCAATTGCTCTTTTTCTTTTCCACTACGCCAAACGCAAGCGCCCTCCATTTTTCATTCTCTGCAAATACATATCATTATATGCAATAATGCGGTTTTGCACAGAATTCTTCCGTGGCGATAGTGTAAGAGGTATTTTCGGTGCTTTATCTACTTCTCAATGGATAAGCATTGGTCTATTGGCAACAAGTATTACTATAAGATTATTAATAAAGCATAAAAAGCGCTCAAATATATAAAAACTCGCCTTTAAAAAGGCGAGTTTTATACATTCTGACAGCACCCATACGGGTGCTGTTTTTTATTAAAATCGACTTTGTGGCATTACGAGTTCTGCCTCGTGAATAGTTACATCATATCCGTCAAAATACATTGTTATGAGATTGCTTGTATCGTTATTTACAAGAACAGGAATATAAATTGTAACCTTTCCGCCGTTTGTAGGAACTATGGGGGTTCTCGACTGCCACGAGCGGTTCACACAAGTGAACGCCTTTTCAAGTGCGGTTGCATTACTTGCATATGTGAGTTTGAGCCATGCTTCCTTTTTGCTGCCTCCGTCAATGTCGAAGCGTACAAGTCCGCTGTATGCGCCGTTTTCATCCTTTGCACCGTTTACCGTAACGTCAGCAACCTGAGTTTCCTCGAATCGGATAACCTCAATCGCATCCATAGCCGCACTGCCGCCCGATACTGTACCGGTCGGAAGCATAAGACCTATCTCCATGGTTTCTGCAGTTGCGGTAAATACAAGCTCGCGCTTAACATACGAACACATATCGTTTTCACCTACACCTACAGTAAAGCGTTTTACGTATACATTGGAATCATGTACAGTTACATAATCAGCAATGTCATCGCCACTCTCCCTTACAAACAGATGCGCGGTAACGCCATCGGCTGTGCGAATAAACGCGCTGAGTTTATAAGTTGTACCAACAGTCAGTCCACTTACGGTTCTGTATGCTGTGCTTGCGCCGTTGCCGGCGGTAAGCTCAAGTGCATTTGCACCCATGAACGGATCAGCAGCATTTGCAATAGTGCCTCCGCTTACTTTGTAGTCAGCAATTCCGTCATTTTCAAAATGCTCGGTGTAAACAGTATCTACCTTTGATATAGTCTGCTTGGGAATATAATAATTTCCGTTAAGCTTGAAGCCGCCATTCTCATAAAGCAGATTTTCGAAGTTAGCCTGATACATATCAATGAGGTCACTTATTTTAAATCTTTCCTCTGCGCCCTGCATGTGCATCCATGTGCCATATGAGCCGTCAGGATCAAGCGGACGGTTTACTATAATGCCCTTGCCATCCTGCCATACCTTTGTATTGATGATATTCTTTGAGGTTGTATCAAGGTTTTCCCAGCCAGTGATTACACCAACTACGCCAAGTGCAGTAGGTGTGGTGGAGTCGCCGCCGTGACCTGCAAGAGAAATAATCTTACATGTATCATAATAGTCACCGTCACCGTAAAGCAGACCGAGAATTATAAACGAGCAGTTTATTGAAGTGCATCCCATGTAGCTGGGATTATCATAGTTATAGCTGCGGAATATCTTATCTGCCTCAATTATAGCCGCACGCCAATCGTCAGGATGTTTTTCATAAAGCTCAAAGCAAGCATCAACTACTTCATAAGGCCATGAACCCTTTGTCATTGTCGCTTCTTGTGCGGTACGGATAAGTGTGGGTATATCATTTTCAAAGTACGCCATTGAGTACATCGCCGCAAACATTCTGAGCCACTCGACAGGGTCACGGTCAGATGTGGTCATACCGAAATTGTGTGCAAGGTCTACCGCAAGGTCAGGCATTCCGGCAGCGTTCATACCGAGAGTTTCATTACCGATATAAGGCTCGCCGTTTACATTGAAATTGTTGCACATTTCAGTGTTGCCGGAGAATACCGAGAGATAACGGTAATTCTTCATAAGACCGTATGCACCTATGTCTCGGTTACCGCCGCCCATGTCATAAACATCATATTTTAACCAGTCATCGGTGATGACCTTGGTATTAAGTGTACCGTACTGTGCAAACGAGTCGCGGAGAATATACTGGTCAAGAATATCTATTGAAAAGTCATCGTCGTTCCATACTTCCCATATGCCAGTTTCCTCATTGAGAAGATGCTTGTCGCCATGCAAATTGATTTCCTTGGGATCTGCATATGCGCCGTTACACATCTCAAAATAGCTGTCAGCCATCGCAAGCATCGGGAGATTTGTTACGGGATCTCTTGCAAACTCATAGCCTGAGAGGAAGCCGACCATCTGAGAAAGAAAGCCGAGCTTTGTCTTGTCGAGATATGAGTCTACCGAGATGATATTGTAGTCGTCGGGGTTGAATGTAAACTCCTCAGCAGGTTTATCAGCCGCCGCAACCATCTTGAGCTGTCTGAGCACATCGATAAATGTAATCTGCTGGTTATCATCAACATCTGCCGCCGCCTTTTCAATAGTATTGTCGCCAAGAACTATCTTAAGCGTAAGCAATGTGTCGACAACATTTATACTGCCGTTGTTGTCAACATCACCGTAGGTGATAAAATCGGTGTCGGAGCAGATATATGTTCCGTCCTCGGTGAGGTCGAAGCCCATATGTCCGTTGCCGATTGCGTCAGCCTGTAAAGTGATGATATAGTCCCCGTCAATGCGATAAAGATTACCGTTTGTTGCGCCGCTTGTGGGGAGTTTAAGCGAAACCTGCGGCTTGTCATCACCGCTTGCAAAGCTTATAGCGGTATATGCTCTTGAGCCTGCAATTGCATCAAGCCTTGCTTTTTCTTCTTCCGCAGTGGCAGACGGTACAACATCGGTGTCAACATCGGCCGAGCTTATCACAACATCAAAGTTGCCGGCAATTGCCGCATAATACTGCGATGCCATTGCCTTGTCGCTTACGCGCATCACTGTGGGATTTGTTATGCTCGGCACGGTGCTTGTGGAAGTAGACCACTTGAAGTTATAAATTCTGCCGGACTCGAAAAAGAACTCAACAGAGTTTACTATATTTTTCTCACTTGTAGCACCGTAAAAACGGTTAACTATTGCATCATCCTTTACAGTAACACGAAGATCGCCGAGCTTTCTGTCTGTTGCGCCCACGCATGAGCCATGAAGCACTCCGATATTGGCACTGCCGCCTATAGTGATATTTGCAGTGCCTTTGTATGTGCCCTGCACATTATATGAGAATGGAACGATATAAATTTTTGAGCCCGAAAGAACTGTTACATTTATATCATTCTTATTAAGGGCTACCGGGTTGCCGAATCCGCCTACATAGCTACCGAAGATACAAAATGATGTTGCAAGTGTGGTAGCGCTGAGGTTGTCACCGCTAACGGTTACACCCTCGCCGATGGTAAACTTCTGGTGCTGAGCCGCAACAGTATAGTTGTCGCCAAGCGAAACAAAGTCTATATTTTCAAAGGTTGTGTCACCATAGCAGGCAAATCTCTCGCCGTCAAACTGCCAGTTTGCCCCTGCCACAGTGCGATAGTCTACACCGTTCCAAACCGAGGTAAAGGTGAGCTTGCCTGTAAAGAATTTACCGTATGCAAAATCCGAGGTCTGCGTAAACGGACCGCAGATCACTACTGTGCAATCCTTTGTAAGGTCAAGCTTTGCAAGTGCTTCTTTGAGTGTATCTGCCGCATTTGCAAGATTAGAGCCGTCGCCTGTGCCGCCATCCTTAAGAAATGCAACGTCACCGCCCGAAATGGTATCAAACTCATCCATCAGGGCATGGTAGCCAACATCGCCGCCAACAACGAGTTTCTTTGTGCCGGTAACGGTGAGTTCCTTATCAGGAGTATGTGGGCAAACCCAATCAAACTCATTGATTGTGCCGCCGCTGTAATTGAAAGTATAAGAATTGACAGTGACATTATCAGTGCAACCGTAAAACTTATCCACTATTGCGCTGTCTTTTAATGTAACCTTAACATTACCGAGGGTAACACCGTCGGAATTTGCCGAAGAACCGTGAAGCACGCTTACATTTGCGTTGCCGCCGACAGTGATATTTGCAGTGCCTGTAAACTTACCGTTTTCAATTCCGCGTGAGAACGGCACTATGTAAAGATACGAACCCGAAAGTACAGTTACATTAGTGTTGGCAGTGCTTTCGGCAGTAGCAAGGCTGACGCCTTCCTGATATCCGCCGACAATTGTAAAGGAATTGGCAATTGCTGTACCGAGAAGACTTTCTCCTGTAATAACAACACCTTCGCCGATAGTCACATCATAATGCTGACCGACAAGCAGACAGTACTCGCCTGTACAATTGATGTTCATGTTTTCGAATTTGTTGTTGCCAAGGCACATAAAGCGGCATTTACCTATGTTATATACTGCATCTGCGCTCTCACGGTAGTCAACACCGCCGTAAACTGAGGTGAATGTAACAGTGCCTGTATACTCACCTGCACCGTAAATCCAGTTTACGGACTGAGTATACGGTCCGCAAACAACGATAGTTGCATCGTCTGCGGTGAGATCAAGTGCATTATGCGCTTTAGTAAGAGTATCCACAGCGCTGTCAGGGGAGGAACCGTTACCGGTTCCTCCGTCCTTAAGATATACAACGTTTTCAGCCGATACCGCGAAGAGCATGAGTGCTGAAATGATTGCCGTTAAAACAATAAACCTGAGCGTGCGAAGGGTATTACTTATCATATATCCCCCTTGAAATTACCATCTTTCGCTTACGGTAACAAGCTCTGCACCGTAGATATAGAGTGTCTTACTACCTGTGTCGATATTAACAGTATAATTTGTGGCATCCTTTGCAATCACAGGAATATACGCAATACCCATACCGTTGTCACCGGTCTTATAGAAAGGAACGCCTGCGTAGTAGCTGCCATTTACTCTGACAGTGGTATTGAGTATTTCTGCATTCTTATTAGCAAATGTAAGCTTGAGAATGACTTCCTTGTTTTCGTTAGAAGCAACATTAATATCAAATCTGCCGGTGTATGCATTGTTAGCTGTAGGTGCCGCGATAGCCGCTGTGCCCTCGCTCTTTTCATCTGCATGGAGAACCCAGATCTCGTCGATAATGCCATATCTGTGAGAGGGAGTTCCGGCAGGAACATAGAATTTAAGCTCTGCAGTGGTTGCGCCTGCTGTAAATACAAATTCACGCTTGCCGTAGATAGTTTCGTTATAAACAGTTACAAGCACGCTTTCATCGCCGCTCTTTACAGAGAGGTTTGCGGTTGCGCCTGCGGCAGTGCTGATAAATGCGGTTACGCGGTAATCCTCACCGACAGTAAGACCTGTAAGTGTCTTTGTGAGTGCGCTTTCAGCAGTTGCGCCGCTCACCTTTACACCGTACTCGCCGGAGAAGCCGTCGGAAATCTCTACTGTTCCGCTTGTCTTATAGCCGTCAAGCGAAGCATGCTCAAACTCGTCAACAAAAATCTGTTCTACTTCGCCAAGCTTTGTCACAGGAATATAGTAATTGCCGTTTTCAATCTTACCGCCGTTTGCAATAAGGTTGCTTTCAAAGTTATCCTGGAACATCTGGAGAGTATCTGCCATGTAGATGCGCTCAGGAAGTGCCGCCATGTACATCCATGTGTCCTGATCGTCATTAATAGGACGGTTTACTACTACGCCCTTGCCGTCCTTCCATACCTTTTCGTTTACGGTTGCTCTGGTCTTTGCATCAATTCCTTCCCAGCCGCAAGCAATTGCAACTGCGCTGAGTCCTACGGGAGTGGTGGAGTCGCCGCCGTGACCTGCAAGAGAGATGATCTTACATGTTTCGTAGAAGTCGCCCTCGCCGTAGAGAAGTCCGACAAGAATCATTGAACAGTTAACCGAGGTTTCACCGTTGTAATTGTCAAGGTCATAATGCTTCTGGCGGTTGTTGCGCTCAATGTGTGCAACTGCGCGGCGCCAGTCATCGGGGAATTCCTCATGCAGACGGAAAGCTTCGTCAATACACTGATACTGCCATGAATCTTCGGGAAGAATCTTCTGTGCCTCACGCATCATAGTGGGAATATCATCTTCAACGTATGCCATGGAGATGAGTGCAGTGAAGAACTTGAGCCAGCGAATAGGGTCACGGTCAGAAGTTGCACCGCCGAAAAGCTCAGCCTGATCAATTGCAAGTGAGGGCATTGCAGCCGCGCTCATACCGAGAGTTTCGTTTGCGATATAAGGTTCGCCGTTTACGTTGTAAAGACCGCCAAACTCCTTGTTACCTGTGTAAATCGGGAGATAGCCGTATTTACTCATGAGACCGTATGCACCCTGACGGCGATGGCCGCCGCCCATGTCGTATACGTTGTACTTAACCCAACCATCGGTAATAGCCTTTGAGGTTACGGTGCCGTACTGTGCGTAGGTATTCTTAAGAATATACTGATTGAGAATGTCTATTGAGAAGTCGTCATCATTCCATACTTCCCAGATACCTGTCTCCTCATTGAGGAGAAGCTTGTCGCCGTGAACATTGTTGGGGTTATGCGCCGCGTAAGGTCCGTTACAGAGGTCAAACCATGAGTCGGGCATTGCAATCTTAGGTGAACCGTCTGAGTTTCTTGCAAACTCATAGCCGGAAAGGAAGCCTGTGAACTGCGCCATAAAGCCTGCCATTGTCTTGTCCTTATAATCCTCAACGCTTATTACATAATAGCCGTTTTCAATAACAGCAGAGCTTGTCTTTGCGGGAGCTGCCACGGTATCAGCCTCTGTCATTGCCGCCTTGAGAGTATCCATTGTGAATACGCCGTCAGCGATAAGGTTGTCATAAACTGCTTTCTTATTCTTTGCAGTTGCAAAAATTGCGCGCCATGATGTGCGGAACGCGTCACCGCGGTTGAAAGTGCGATGCTCGATCTGTGCGTTGGAAAGTCCTACTCTGTATGCAAAAGCGAAGGGATCATTCCATACAAAGTCGCCGTCTTTGTCGCTGTATCCTATTGCACGAAGCATAAAGGTAAGGAACTGCATCTCATCAACAACGCCGTCGGGATCAAACTTGGTTGCGCTGCGTCCCGATGTGATGTTATTTGCATATGCGTAGCCAACATAGTTGTTTGCCCACGCAGGAACGTCAGTGAAAGGATGCGGGAAGTTGCCTGCTTTAACCTCGTCTTCAACGCCGAGGAAGCGGATTACCTGAACAACGGTCTGCACTCTTGTGAGATTATCCTCAAGACCGAAGTTTGTACCTGTGGTGTCATAGCCCTGTGCAAGTCCCGCAAGGAAAAGTCCTCTTGCAGCCGCATAGTCGCTTGTAACTGTAGGAGATACGAGTCTGTTGCCGAAAGTAACAGCTTCTGTTAAGCCGACGACCTTGTCAAAGTTTGCAGCGATTGTAGCATAATTTGCCTTTGCCTTTACTGCATCAGAAGCACGAAGAACTGTACCGTTCATAACGGTGAGGTATGCTGCAGGAGTAGAGGAGCAATTCCACTGGAAGTTTGTAATATCGCCACCATTCCAGATAAACTCATATGAATCTGCAGTGGTAACCTGAGTACAACCGTAGAAATTAGCAATCTTTGCATTGTCGGCAATTTCAATCTTTACTTTGCCGACCTTGATTCCATCGGGATATGCCGAAGAGCCGTGAAGCACGCCTATCTCAGCAGTGCCGCCGATTTTAATGTTTGCTGTACCCATAAAGTCACCAAGCATCTCACGGGTGAAAGGAATAATATAAATCTTTGAACCCGAAAGAACGGTGATGTTTGTATCACGGTCATCTGCGATCAGAGGATCGTTTACGTTATCCTGATAACCGCCGATAATTGCAAATGACTTTGCAATGCTTGTACCTGTAAACTTGGGAGCGTCAACTACAACGCCCTCACCTACTGTAACAGGATTGAAGTTACCTACTACGAGGAAATAGTTGCCTGTTGCGGAGAACTTTATGTTTTCAAACTTTGTTGCACCGTTACAGATAAAGCGAACTGCCGCAAACTGATATACAGCACCGGTGGTGCGATAGTCGGTGCCGCCGTAAACAGATGTATATGTTACAGAGCCTGTATACGGCTTTTCATAATTGAATGTGCCATTCTGGGTATAAGGACCGCAAATTACAATTGTACAATCCTTTGTGAGGTCAAGCGAATCAAATGCATCGTCAAGGCTTCCGAGTGCCTTATCTGCAGATGCACCGTTGCCGTTACCGCCATCCTTGACATAGATAACAGTCTGGTTTGAAAGCTTGTCCTTAATAAGCGTGGGATCATCTTTGATATCAGTCACCTTATCAAAGTTTGCCGCAATGATGTTGTAGTTGTCCTGTGCCTTTGCCTTGGGAGTGACGTTTAGTGAAGTTTCTTTAAGATGCTCAATCGTTGCCGCAGGTGTATACTTACATACCCACTGAAAATCGTTTATGGTACCGGATTTCCATGTAATATCAATTGCACCAACCTTTGTTACACTTGTAACGCCGTAAACAACGTCGATATACGCATTATCGGTAATCTCAACATTCACATCGCCGGTCGTAACGCCTGCAGGACCTGCGGCAGAAAGGTGAAGAACGCTTACATTTGCATTGCCGCCGATTTTAATATTGGCTGTGCCTGTAAAGTCGCCATTTATGCTGCGGCTGAAAGGCACAATATACATCTTTGAGCCGGAAAGCACCGTAATGTTTGCCTCTTCAGTGCCAGAGGTAGGAGGAGAGCTCTGACCGCTCTGATATCCGCCGAGGAGACAAAAGGCTGTACTGATATTGCCGCCTTTCATCTGCGAGCCGGTCATTGTAACACCCTCACCGACAGTTATGGGGTTAAACTGACCTACAACAAGAAGATTGGTTCCAAGCGCAACAAAGTCCATATTTTCAAACTTTGTTTCGCCGAAGCATACAAAGCGAGCCGCATTGAACTGGTAAACAGCACCCGCAGTCTTGCGGTAGTCAACACCGTCATAAACGGATGTGTATGTTACACTTCCGTCATAGTTGCCGCCCTTCCATACCCAAGTAACCTTTTGAGTATAGGGACCGCACACTACTACTGTACAATCCTGACTGAGGTCAAGATATGAGTGCGCTGCAGTAAGAGTGCTTGTTGCCTCTTCGGGACTTGAACCGTCGCCAGTGCCGCCATCCTTGATGTAAACAACGGTATTATCAGCCGCAAAAGCAACAAGTGCAAGCATAAGTGTAAATGCAAGGATAAGACCAAGCATTATGCTAAAACGTCTTTTCATATAATTGCTTTCCTTTCTTAAATAAGGGGGAAATAGCAGAAGCCGATATCGGCTTCTGCCAATTTATTTTACGCTGCGAGTTTCTTTAGTATAAAGAGTGCATCAAGAAGCGAAAGCTTCTCCGCCTCGTAGAAGGTGGATACACTTTCATCGTCCACAAGACATGTAAGAACAGAAAGCACATCCTTTACATTCACTACATCATCTGCGTTGATATCACAGGTATATACAACATCTGCGGTAACATCGCTTGCGATATTGAGAGTTACTTTACCTGCGTTCTCTCTACGGTTATAGGTAATATCGCCAAGCATTGAGCCAAGACGCATATTTTCCTTAATAGCAACTGTTCCCCAGCCGTTAATATTAGCCGTGACACTGCCTGTAAGGTAGTTCATGCCTACAATGCCTGAATTTGTAGCAGATGTAACGGTAACATTCTTGCCTACATTAAACACCATGTTGCCGCTGTATGTGCCATAAGGAGAATGAGATGCATAACGACGGTTGCCGCCGGCAAGTGCCGTGAAAGTGCCGCCGAGGATGTTTACTGTTACATCAGCATCGCTTGAAGCGGTTTCTACAGTGTCATAGGTAGCAGTGGTGTACACATCCATTTGATTTCTGTCTTCACGAACGAGGCGACCTGCATAGAACTGTACGTCGCCGCTTGTGGTAACGCTCTCAGTGAAAGTCACGTTGTGGTACTCGCCGAATATCGCAACATATTTGCCGCTTGCAGTCGTAATAGCAAGATTGTCAACCTTAAGGTTGCTTGCAATGCGGAAGGTTGCGTCAGCAGTGAAGTTGATAGCAGCACCCGTACCCTCGCCCTTGAGAGTAATAGTTCCGAGTTCTTCGGGGATAGCCACTGTGGTATCATGGTTGAAAACGCCAACTACATGAATAGTTGCACCGGGTGCGCACTTGGACAGTGCAAGTGAAAGCGAGCTTGCAGGGTCATTCTTTGTACCTGAGCCGTACTCTGCTCCGCTTGAAGAGATGTAAACATCGCTCATTTCAAAGTTGTCAACGCCGTACACATCCTTGTGAACTGCATTGTATACATCCTGTGCCATTATCGCATAGCCGTCTGCATGAGGATGAAGATTATCCGTTGTGAAGAGTTTTTCAGCAAAAACTTCATCAATAGTAAGTGCGTATAGGTCTACAAAGTAATACTTAGTCGCATCAAGTGCGGCAAGCTCGGTTGCAATTCTCTCCTGCAAAGGACGCATAACGTTTGCAGCACGCATGCTGTATGGACCAACTCCGCGACCGCGGAAGAGTGCAGATGATACATATACTGCATCGGTATCGGCATTGTCGCCACAAGCCTTGATAAAAGTCTTGTACTCATCGTAGAAATGTTCATAAGTACCGTTTGAAGCACCTGCTGAAAAAGCATCATTTGTACCAAGCGCAAAGAAATAGATGTCAGCATCCACTTCGCCAAGTGCAAGCGGTGCGGGAAGCATTTCGGGATAATAATACTTAGTGGAAGGAAGCATACCCGACGCACTTACACCGAGGTCAGAAACGATAACATCATTTCCTGCCGCAAGTTCAAGTGCGAGATACTGTGCAGGATAAGAGTAAAGCAAAGGATTACCCGATGAATGTCCCTCTGTGATAGAGTCACCGATGAACGCTACACGGGTAGGCTCTTTATATGTAGCAGTCTTACCGTTTACTACATCAAAACGCTTTGCAGTGATGCCAAGATTTTCGGTATATGTGATGGTCGCTTTTTTGTTCTCACCTGTATATGCCTTAACCTGTGTTGCATCAAATACTGTGCCGTCCTTGAATGTACCGCCTGTAACATTTACGGTATAGTCACCGCGCATAAGACGGGAATAACCTGCGTCAACATAAGTATCGCAGACTGCACCGCCGTTGAACGTACCGCCTGCGATGGTGATATTAACATCACCGTCCTGAGCGTAATACTTTGCATCGGTTGCAATTTTCTTTGAAACATTCTGTGCTGGAGAATGAGTAGTGCCTATTCTGCCGGAGATGTAAAGAGGTGCATTGAATGTACCGCCGTTTATGGTAAGGTTAACATCATCAGCTACAAATCCCATACCACTTATTGAGAAAGGACAAACAAATGTTTTAATAGCTGAAAGCGCATCACTGTAATCGCCTACGGTACCAAATGTACCGCCGTTTATGGTAACTGTTACAGGAGCGGCGATAGAGCCGATGTAAATGTCTCCTGCGCTACGGAATGAACCGCCGTTGAAGGTGAGGAAGTTACCGTTATTTACAGTAATGGAAAAAGGAAGCGTGGCAATGCAGTCATCAATGGATGCCGCATCCTTTGCGTTGACACCGCCATAGAAGTGGATGCCGCCTCCGCCGCTCTGTGTCATCACACTGTTTTCGGTGAACACGATGTTGTTATATCCGCCGAACATATACCACGATGCCTCGGTGGGCACGTCCATGGGAACGTCAAGTGTAACAGTGTTTGCATTTGTATTCTTTGCAAACTGCAAACGGCTCTTGACAACAAGCTTTGCTCCGTTCTGAGCGGTGATTATAACATCGCCGGACTGCTCAGGGATAGTAGTGATTGCGGAAATTGTAGTATCGCCGCAAAGCACTATTGTACCGCCCTTGCCTGAAAGTGCCTTAGCAGCCGCTGTTAGGGTGCCGACCGGTGCAGATGCGGAAGAACCGTTTCCGGTTCCTCCGTCTTTTACGTATACAGTGTTGTTTGCGGCAGATACCGCAAAAACAAGGGAAAATGCAAACAGGAGCACCAGTGCTAAAGTGAAAAACTTTTTCATAAGCTATCTCCTTGATTTTAAATTACTGAGCATTGTTCTTTGCAAAGAACTCATTGATTGCCTTGATCTTGGATTCTGCCACAAGGCGGTATGTCTCATATATGGTAGTGAAATTCTGATTGTTTCTTACAATCGATGTAAGCTGATCCTTGTAAGTACCGATATTGTAATAAATACCAATGTCGTATACAAGATTTGCAAAGATGATATCGAGCATTTCAGAGCTTTCTTCATCACGTACATACTGACCGTGGAGAGTCTTTTCGTAGTATGCAGGAGTGAGGAGCTGTTTGCCTTGATATGCAAGTTCCTCAAGAATGATACCTGTGCGCTCAAGGTTCTGCACGCTCTCAGGCACGCAGAGGAACTGTGAATGCCATGCAGAAACAAGGTTGCCGTATTTCTCCTGAGCCTCATCATACTTAGGATAAGGAATAATGCCAAAATCGCTCTCAATATCACGAAGATAGTCCATATAGAACATAGTGTGAGAATAGAACAACACATGATTGTTGTTGAACATGCTTACACGCTCTTCATTGGTAGAATCAAGGCCGTTCTTGCCAGTAACATAGCTGTACTGATAGTTATATGTGTGAGAATGGTCACCTACAACCTGGAGATACCTGTCATAAAGATTTACGATTCTCTCGTTGTAGAACGTAAGCTCTATTTCGCCATTCTCGTTGATTGCGCTGATACGCTCATCAGCAGCAGACAGAATAGCAAGGTGTGTATCGGTAGGAGTGATAAGACCAAAGGTATCATTCTTATCATAGATACCGTCCTGATTCTCGTCTGTGCCAACGGTCTTTACCATCTCGGCAAACTTGTCAAATGTCCATTTATTCTCGCGAACAAGGTCATAGGGATTATCAAGATCGTACATATCGACCATGTTCTTGCTGAAGAACATAACGTATGTGGAACGGTTATCCGAAACAGATATATCACCGGTGGTGTAATACATCTTGCCGTTCATGGAGAGGTCTTCGTTTGCACGCTGGTCCCAGTACGGCTTGCTAAGGTCAAGATAAGGAATATCATTGAGGTCGTGAATATATCCATTGTATGCAAGAGTTGCAACGTCATAGGTACCAATCATTGCGGCACCGTACATATCGTCGCCGGACATATAGTAGTTGTATATCTTCTTGTATCCATCGCCGGAGCCCATCGCAGAAGAGTACTTTACAATATCCTCATTTGTGATATCTACATTGTACTTTTCCTTAATGTACTGATTGCGGCGATAGATTGCAGAGTCAATAACTGTGCCCTCGGTTCCGTCTGACTCATAGTCATTCCACGCCCAGTTACCTGCAACAAGAATGTGAAAATCGCCCGAGATATCGCCGATTTCCTCAGGAGTGGGAAGGTCGGGCTTGTTCTCATCTTCTGCAACAGAAGCTGTAGTCTCTGCACCTTGGCCCGTAACATCGGGAGAGTCGTTGTTGCACGCCATCATCAGCGGCAATATCATAAGGCACGCGAGGAGTAAAGCTAATGCTTTTTTCATATTTTTACCTCTCTTATTTATTATACTCGTTTACGTCAAACACATCAAAGCGAAGTGAATCGCCGTCAAGAGTTACGCCACATGCATCAACTGCATCGTTTGAAGCATTGTAAAGCACGCGGAGAACCTTTGTCTTATCAGCATTGTAGAACTCGCCGCGCTTTACGTAGTAAGGAAGCTTTGAAGTATCAATAACAGTGAACAAACCGTCAAAGTAGAATTCGGAATATTTATTGAGATAATGTGAATACTCCTCACACATCTTTGCATAACCCTCGTCACAGCCGATGTCGCGGCGGCAAACATAAAGTTCACAGTCAAGACGGACGCCGGTGGTGAGAGCTGCTCTCATCTGCTTAGGTGATGAGCCCTCTGCATCACGGATACCGCGCTCGGTTGTGATAACCTCTGGGAATGTATAACGGAAGAGTGCCGGGAACTGATTGCTCTTAATAGCAAAGTCAACGTTTACAAGGCCGTGAATAAACTGAGTGTAAGCCGCAGCAACGTCTGTTACGACCTCACCTGCAAACACCTTGTCCACGCTATCACAATACTCAACAGCCGACTCAAAGAACTTGCGGTGACCAACCCACTCCTCGTCTACACGTGCGCCGTGCTCGTGGCGGTCATTGAAGCAAGGCTGATAAGGACAGCCGCAGAAGCAGTCTGCAAATACGCAGTCTGCACCGAGGTCACCCATCTGTTTAAGCTGTGAAAGAACCTGATTTCTCCAACGCTCTGTACCTGAACAGCAAATCGGGAACTGATGCTTGCCATAGGTTGCACGGAACTCGCCTCTGCCAGGGTATACGAATGCAGGGCGGATCTCGTTGCCGTTGATGTCAATGATCTTAACCTCATCGCCGAATTCCTTGTAATAGGGATTCTTAGGATCAAGGAAGTGACAGTTACATTCGAGAATGATGTGACCGCCCATATCCTGAACCTTCTTGATATTGTCGGAAAGCTCTTTGAATGCGCCCGGATACGGCTCCTGATACGTAGGATAGTTTCTATCCATACCTTCCTTCCACCATGCGAAGAGGAAGATTGTGTGAATACCGTGCTTTGCACCCGCTGCATAAATCTTGGGAAGGTCGCTTGCCTTATAGTAGTCCTCGCCGTACTGAGAACGCATGATGATTCTCTGCCAGCCGGTCATGTTCTTAACCCAATCGTGCTTCTTGGTAACCTTGAAGAAGGTCTTGTCAGCCCATGCACGGTAGAAGTCTGCACCGGCTCTCCAGTCGCCATCGAGAATGCCAAGCACGGTGGGAGGCATTTCAAGTTCTTCGCCGGGGCGAGCCATCGGGAAATGGTCGATACCAACCATAAGGTTGAGCGGCTCTGCATGGATGCGCTGTTTCATAGTCATAAAGCAGTGACGCGCCTTTTCGTCATGTCTGCCTACATAGAGGAAGTGACCGTTTGACTCAATACCGAACCAACCCATTGTTGCGCGGGGGTAGTGATAGTGCCAGAAGATTTCATACTCATCATGCTGATACCATACAGAAGTCATATCTTTCATGAACTTCCAGGGGTTCTCAACTCTTGTACCAAGACCGTTGGGGAAGTAAACGATATCATCCTTCTCTTCTCCGTAAAGCTCATTGAAGTCTGCAAGAGGACAGAAGCACTCATTAATGCGTACATCCTTGGTATTGTTCTTTACCGCGGGGGTAAATTTAAGCATACCATTCTCAATTTCAACCGTAACAGTGAACTTAACGTCATAAGTGTCGCCATACTCGCTTACGAGTTTATCATATGTAATTACAAGTTTGTCACCAACCATTTTGGCAACGCCTGTCTGCTTGCTTGACATAATCGGGATCTCGGTGCGAAGACCGTCGTCGAGAATAAGACGGAAATAGTCTGACGTGCGGACAGCCGCATCTTCTTTGTCGGTAATAATGAAACCTGCATTCTGACCGTTTTCATCAACAGCAAAACTCAAATTTTTAGTCTGAAGTACCATAATATGCACCCTTCCTTGTCAAAATTGTCAATTATTTTTAAAAACAAAATCTTTTTTTGCAAATGTTTTACAATATTATTATAATACACGCTACTACCGCACTGCAATACACTATGGTGTAAAATTGTTTTAAAATATGAAACTAATTTCGATTTTTCTGTTGCGTTTTATAAAGCAATATGTATAATAATATTTGTATAAAATACCGAAGGGAGAACATAGCTATGCTCGCATACAAATTTTCCAAGCTTCCGTTTGTCAGCATGACAGGCAAAGTGAACGAAAAACTCGGATGGAGTCACAGCGGCAGACGTCTGCCTGTAAATATACTTGTGTTTTTTCACCGCGGAAACTGCCGTTTTATAATAGGCGGCGAAGAGTACACATACAAAAAAGGCGACATTGCGCTTGTCCCTGCAAACACTATGTATTCTCCTATCGCACAGGAGCCTTGCGAATATACTTTTTTCCACTTTGACGGTGCTTTATCCGAAAGTGAGAAAAGCACAGAAGAAATAGTCCCTTTTGATGTTGTACCGTATGGCAGACCTACATACGGTCTTACAAAAATAAAAGGGGATGATACCCTCTTGTTTTTCGACTATAAAATTTCACTCGGCGCTCAGGCTCAGAACGTGGACACGCTTATACGCAAATGTCTTAGCACACGTATAAATTATGAAAGTAAACAACAGCTTTTATTGGCTATTCAGTTCTCAGAAATAATGTTTCACATTTCGCAGGCATACTGTGAGCGGTTCCGCTCAGACGACTCACTTCCGCCGCAGATAAACAAGATACTTGCATATATCAATGAAAACTATACAGGTCCCATAACGCTTGACGATATATGCAAGAACATGAATATGTCAAAGCAATACTGCATGCGAATTTTTAAAAAGCACATGCATACGACGATAAACGACTACATTCTCGACCTTCGTATGAGGCACGCAGCATATCTCCTTTCATCAACATCAATGAACGTAAGCCAGACTGCCGACTACCTCGGCTTTTCGGGCACGAGCTATTTCTCACGAGTATTCAAAAAGTATTACGGCATTGCGCCATCGGATTATACAGAATCATAAATATGACTAAAACTCTTTACGTTTCCGATCTTGACGGAACTCTTTTAACAAAAGAACAAACACTTTCACACTTTACCGCCGACACTATAAACTCACTTGTCGGTCATGGTATGCTGTTCTCATATGCCACTGCGCGCTCTTTTTACACCGCAGGCTTGATTACAGAAAAGCTTTGTAGCAATATCCCTGTGATAGTCTATAACGGCACGTTTATTTTAGAAAGTGGAACGAAAAAACATTTACTTGAACACTATTTTGATAAAAGTGAAGCAAAGTTGATTTTTGCCACGCTTATCAAAAACGATGTGCATCCGATAGTTTATTCTTTTATAGACGGCAAAGAAAAGTTCTCATACGTACCGCACAGCTCCACCGAGGACTTTTTAAACACGCGCCGCGGTGACGGACGTGACCGCCCCACGAATATATCGCATATTCTCGACGGCGATGTTTTTCACTTTTCATGCATCGATTCACCGGAGCATCTCTTCCCTGCGTATGAGACTTTAAAAGATATTTTTCCATGCGTATACAACCGCGACATTTACAGTGGTGAGCAGTGGCTTGAGGTACATCCGAAAAATGTGACAAAAGCCAATGCCGCACTTGAACTGAAAACCCTGCTCGGATGCGACAGGCTGGTGTGCTTTGGCGACGGTAAAAACGACATTTCCATGTTTGAGGTCGCAGACGAATGCTACGCTGTTGAAAACGCAGTAAAAGAACTGAAAAGCATTGCAACCGACGTTATTCGTTCAAATGACGAAAACGGCGTTGCCAAATGGCTGAAAGAGAATATTACAGTTTAAAAATGCCAATACTACCCTTTGCGAGGTGGTATTATGGATATTAACAAAGAAGCCTATAAAAAATACGTAAAAGACACAGCGCCCAAGTCACCTATTTTAAAAAACTGCTGTTTGGCTTTTGTTTTCGGCGGTGGCATCTGTGTACTGGGGCAACTTCTTTTTGATTTGTACAGCAACATCACAGCCTACGATGAGGACAGCGTATACATGCTTGTATGCATCTCGCTGATATTTATTGCGGCGCTTCTCACAGGTATCGGTGTGTTTGACAACATTGCAAAGATCGCAGGAGCAGGAACACTTGTTCCTGTAACAGGATTTGCGAACGCGGTTGTGTCACCCGCTATAGACACAAAAGCGGAAGGGCTTGTACTTGGCGTCGGTGCTAAAATATTTACCGTTGCCGGTCCTGTAATACTGTACGGTATACTCTCCGGCACTATTTACGGCGTGATAATATGGATCATATCCTTACTATAGAGAAAGCGGACAGCAATGCTGTCCGCTTTCTCTATAGTAATTCATCAAGTAAAATATATACGTTTTCGTCCGAGTATTCTATCTCAGATGAGAACAGGCGGCAAAGCTCAACCTGGTCTGCCATAGTGAACTCGCCTTCACTCGCAAAATGCAATGCGCCAAGTGCGCGTATTATCTTATATCCCAACGCGGCAAATGCGGCACGTGCCGCCGCATCATACATATTCGATGCATTTGCAAAATATCGGTAAATGAGATATACAAGCAACTGCTCATATTCGGTTTGTCGGTCTGCCATATACCTATCAAAGCCCTTGAAATCTATGCTCTTTGCATCACGCAGTGAAACAAGCCACTCTGTCCACTTTTCATCAAGTCGTTCAAGTCCGAGTAATATTTCTACCCAGTTTTTTTGGGGAAGTGAGGTGTTGCACATATCAAGCATTCTGCAAACACGTGTATCTATATCATCACACCTATTCTGTAGAGCAACAATGATTTCATCACGCAAATTGATTATCTCATCGTCACTTTCACCGCCGCCGATAAGCCTTGTCGGGGTCTTTTTTGAAAGAATCAGCCTTGCCGCCTCTTCACACGCCATGCCAAGCCCTGTTTCAACACGTCCGGGCAACTCATTTTCAAATCGCGGATGCTTTTGGCAAATTGTGCAGATATGCTCCTCGCCAAGTTCAATAATGATATCACAAAGGTTATTCTTATTCAAAAATGGGCATCTCTCGTTTTCACCGAGAATAAAATGTTCCGTACCTTCATTTGCAATATTTTCGCAAAGCCTTTTGCCTATATCTCCGCCAACGGTTTTATAAAACGCGGCAGTATCGTCGTCAATATCAATCTCCCATCCGATACAACAATTATACTTGCATCTGGACGCAATACACTTAAAATCCTTATAATAATCCGGGAAAATATGTTGCATAATGTCTCCTGCTTTGTAAAAAAGCCTCCCTCAGGAGGCTTTTAATTATTTCTTTTTATCCTTAAGTCCTGTGAAGACTTTGAGAATTACAAAGAGAGTGAGTGCAACGATCAAAAAGTCAATGCCTGCCTGAATAAAGTTGCCGTAATTAACAGCATTCTCAGCAGTAACTACATTGCCTGCAGCATCATACTCTGCCGCCTTGATAACCCATTTCCAGTCTTTGACGTTGAGACCGCCAACTGCAAGACCGACAAGAGGCATGATAATATCATTGACAAGCGAAGTAACTATCTTGTTGAACGCGCCGCCGATAACAACGCCGACAGCCATATCAATTACATTGCCTTTAGCGATAAATGCCTTGAAATCTTCAGAAAACTTTCCCATTTTTATTCCCTTCCTGACGAAAAAAGTCAATTAAGATAGATTTATTATAACTTTAAGCAAAAAATTTGTCAATAAGTTTGTGATACAAGTGTTTTACTTGTATCTTTTTCTGTATTGCTTCAGTGTTTCGCCGCTTACTTTTTCAAACATCTTATAAAAGTATGATGAATCGGTAAATCCAAGTTCTTCAACCAACATATCTGTTGAAATATCAGGAGAATAACGGATAAGCTCTTTTGCTTTTTTTATGCGCAACTGTATTTTATACTGCACTGGCGAAAAGCCCGTAGTTTCTGTAAAAGCGCGACGGAATGCGGTTTCACTCATCATGCACATTTTTGCAAGAGATGAAATTGAAATTTCGTCATTCAGATGCTTGTCAAGGTAATATATAGCAGGGAACACCTTTTTACTGCTATCGTTTTTTATATCCGGCAACCACATTTGCTTTGATACGGTTTCAAGCATTTCGGCAAATGCCTTTGCGATAGGAAAAGTAGGATAAACAAGGTTTACCGATGCATCGGCAATGTCAAGTATATTCTTAATAATGCTGTCTGGAGTTTTTTCAAGCAATATGGTGGGAACATCGGAGATATAGTATTCATCGCCTTGTTCGTTCATGAGTCTGAAACTCACACTCAGGTAGGCATAACCGTCTTTTTCTACGCCGTATGCTTTTGCACTGTAGCGTATACCAACAGGCAGATACAAAAAACTACCTTTTTTGAATTCGTATTCTTTGCCGTCATCAAGTGTTAAAACTATGCGCTCACAGGACACGTATATAAAGCAGTGACTCTTCCTGGGAGCGGTCAAAAAATCGCGCATTTCATACTTTATAAAGCCTGTAACATAGAAAAAAGCCAATCCGCGCGTCATTTTTTGCAAGGAATAGTATTTTTTAGCCATAAGCTCACCTCTTTATCATTCTATCAAAGCCGGTCATTCATTTCAATATATTTTGCCGAAAAATACCTTTTTCATAAGAAAAATACCTCGACAGTATATAATAGCAATGTTATAATTGCTTTGTAAAACTATTTTTGTTATTGGAGGCAAAAATGAAAAAACTGTTAACATTATTCTTACTTGTTTTTGTTTTTACAGTTGCTGTATCGGCAGCCGACACCGTCTATCTTGACGGTACAGGCAATACTGAGGGCGCTTACACCACTCTTACAGCAGCGGCAGCGGCGCTCGAAAACGGCGGCGACATAATCATTGTCGGCGACACGGACATTACCGCGGCAACCGTTCTTCCTGAGGGAGTAGCACTCAATATCACCGCACAGAAGGGCGTAGTGCTTAACCTTGGCGCAAGACTCACTCTTGGCGGCGAAACGACCTTTGATAATATCACAATCAACAACGCATCGACCTCTTATCAGCTTATTGTTGCGGCAGGTAATCCCGTAACCTTTGGAGAGGGCGTTGTATGTACTACAAACGGTACAGCACTTGTTTATCCTGCAATTGTCGGCGGTAACTATAATACCGCTTGCACTAAAGGCAGCCATATCACCGTAAAAGGCGGCACATGGAGAAATATCTACGGTGCAAACTACAACGGTTCTTTCAAGGGTAATTCCACCGTTGATTTCACAGGCGGCACAGTGCTCGTGACCCTTTCGGGCGGCTCATATTCCGGTGACTATGAGGGAACAGCCACTATCAACATCGGCGGAGATGCTACCGTTGAATTCAACCAGATAAGCGGCACATCACTCGGCGTTGTCGGCGGTAACGTAGGCGTTGCAAACGGCAACGCACGCACATTCAAGGGCAAAATTAATATCAATATCGGCGGAGATGCTACAGTTCATTCGCTTGTAATCGGCACTTCGATAATGAACAACATCACCACCACCGCAGATGTAAATATCGACATCTTCGGCAACGCTCACATCAACCGCAATGTTTACGCTGGCGGTTGGCTTGGCAAAACAACTACCGAAAACGGAATTACTCTCACTCTCCGAGAGAATGCAAAATTCACCAACCCGGGCGGCTCTGTTTATGTGTGCGCAGGCTCACAAAGCGGTACAGTAACGGGTAATGTCAAGGTTGTTCTTAAGGACAATGTGCATGTTGCAGGTAATGTTTACGGCGGCGGTTATAGCGGCAGTGTTGCAGGTAATTCCACTGCGGAAATATACGGCGGTACGGTAACCGCTGTCTTTACTGCGGGTTCACGCACAGGCAACGTAAGCGGTGACACTGTGGCAAATGCATACGGCGGCGAAATCGGCTATTATTCTTCAACAGCTTCATACGGCATTAACGGTAACGGCGGCACAAGCGGAACAGTAAGCGGCACCGCATATATCACTGTTGACGGCGCATCCGTTGCAGGTGCGGTAGCGGCAAATACCGAAAAGTATGACATTACACTTAAGAGTGGTACTGTCGGAAGCGTTTCGGACACCGTGAAAATCAATCTCGACGGCGGCAAGTCGCTTAAGGTAAGCGGTACAGTTACCGCAAGCGATTTTGTTGGCGGCGGCACACTTACTATTGCAGTTGACGGAAATGTAGTAACTGACAAGATGAGCGGCGAAACCACTCTTGTTATTGACGGTACTCCCGTTCATAAGCAGACCTATATTACAGTAAATGATACCACAACAGAAGCAATCGTAAACTATACTCCCATTGATGCTGACATTCTTGAAAAGGCAGTGGGTGACACTGTTACATATACTTTAAGATATACTGACAGATATGACACAACTCACGTAAAGATATACTATTACAATCCTCTTGGCACAGATAAGACTCAGCCGAATATCGTTGTTACAAAAGGGCTCTCCACCGAAGCAGACCGTGTCCCGATGACGCTTGCCAAAACCACCGAGGACGGAAAAGGAGTTGCAGAGGCAGACCTTACCCCCGGACTTTATTATTACAAGGTCTACTACGGCAACGGCGGCAGTGACTATGACCTCAAATACTTCTATGTAAGCGGCAAAATCGCAAGTCTTACGTTTGAGTGCGCTTTAGAGCCTTTTGTGGCAAACTCCTACATGGAAAATGTAACCGCAATCACTACAGATGAAGTATTGGCGCACCTGTCACTGGACAACCTTGTCGGCTACACCGAGGCTGAAACACTTGCAACACATATGTCGAGACGCGCATTCCTCACCAATGATGAAATTTGCGATTATGTTGAAACGTTAGATACAAGAAGCGAATATCTCCATGTGTTCTATCCCTTTGAAACAAGCGAAATGGGCAACGAATGGCCCGTAATGGTATTCACCAAGGATGAAGTTGACGAAAATGCAGATTTCGATACCGTAGCGGCGGCTATCCGTGCGGGCGGCGAGCGCGAGATACTGATGATCACAGGCGGCGTTCACGGTAACGAGCCTGCAGGTCCCGAGGGCGTACTTTTCTTCGCAAGTGAACTTTGCACAGAGTACGGTGACGAGGTGCTTGACCACTTCGGCGCAATAGTAATTATGCCTGTTGTAAGTGTTGACAATGCTCAGCGCTTCACGAGAATGACTGCCGACGGCATCAACCCCAACCGTGACCTTGTGGCACTCTATCTCCCATCGACTCAGCATCAGGTTTATGTTTATAAGAGCTTTATGCCTACGATAACAATTGACTGTCACGAAGACAGCGGCACGCTTGCCGCAGATGAGAGCGACTATTCAGTTGAGAATATGGATGATATCTGCATCCGCTATTCGGGAATGCAAAACTCTCCTCTTTATGATGTGAACGCTTTTGCTGATAAGACCGACAGCCTTCTTAATCAAAGAGGAATTGAGATTATGCTTGATGCAATTGAGGCTACACGAACATACGGTCTCCGTTCAAGCATTTATTACTCTGAGCAAACAGCTCCTGTAAGCTCAACAAATTACCCGTCTACCCGCGGTTCATACGGCTTTATCATCGAAACTATGCGTCTCTGGTCGGGCAAGCCAAGACATGAGCGTGCAGTATTTGCAATGAAGACCGCGCTTAAGTCAATGGTTGCCGAGTTTATCAAGGCTGACGGTGCAATAGCTGCTGACGTATATGCCGCACGTGAAAAACTGGAGTCTAACACAAAGTTTGATGACAGCTTGGCATTTGCTACAAAAACCTCAAAGAGTGGAACCGCACTGCTCACCATGCCTCGTCCGACTATCTACGTTGACGGTACATTTAAGGATGAAAACAATACTAAGAACTATAGTTTCTTTGATACTGTTTCGAACCTTCGCACTCTTCCCACTGCATATGTTGTAGATGCAAATGCAGAGAATATCGACAAGGTGCTTGCACTTCTCGATATGCACGGTATTTCATATGCAAAGATTCGTGACGGTTCAACTCTCACACTCCGCAAGTATGAGGGTGTTGCAACAGCACTCACCTCTGCTTCGGCAGTTACAATGGCAGAAGCTGCAGAGATAACATTTGAAAACGGTGCATATGTTATTACCATGAATAACTCGAGTGCTTACCTCATCGCATATCTCCTCGAACCCGACTCATGCAAATTTACAAGCGCCGAAGAAACCGCTGTAAGCATGACTCACATGGGTTATATCACCGAGGGCGACATTTATCGCTCCGAGGTTGACGATATGCCTACAGTAATTGCAGATATGGTTTATGTTGAGGGTGACACGGACTATGATGGTGACGTTGATATTATGGACGTTATGACCGCACTTAAAAAGTCAGTCAATAGCGGCGAATACACTCTCCTTGATGTACTTAAGATTTTAAAACTGACAGTAAAATAAGAAAGAAATAACCATGAACGCAAAACTCAGAAACACAAAATTTACAAACACAGAAAAATACATTAAAGAATTTATCGAAAGCGGTCGTTCGGGCGACATTTCGATAGTACTCGGCGATAGGGAGGGAGAAGCATACCGCTTCTTCTCTTCAGATCGCGGCGACGTGTTGAGTGGCAAGACGGTTTACGATATGATGTCGGTATCAAAAATAATGGCGACAACACCGCTGTTCTATATGGCTATGGATGAGGGACTCGTTTCTCCCGACGATACTCTCGGGAAGTATTTTCCCGAAGCACCCGAAGACAAAAAGGATTTAAAGCTTTGGATGCTCCTTTCTCACCAGAGCGGCATGGGCAGATATGTAAATCCCGAATACTTCGGACCTTTCCGCCGTGCCGATGCAATAGCTTTTCAGCTTTCGCATCCTCTGATGTTTGAGCCGACTACCGACTACTTTTATTCCTGCAGTGCATTTATAATTCTCGGATTCTTGCTTGAGCGCATTTACAACAAGCCACTTAATCTCTTGTTTGATGACAGAATTGCAAGACCGCTCGGGCTTAAAAACACAATGTTCAATCATCCTGAGGACGAAAACATTGTACGTTGTACACGAAAAGCATATGAGGGCAACAACAAGTGCTCCGATGACAACTGCCGTCGACTTTACGGTGTCGCGGGTAATGCCGGCGTGTTCTCATGTATTGACGATATGGCGATTTTTGCACAGTCGCTCTTAAACCGTCATAACACTATTATCAGTGAAGAAACATTTGCAAAGGGAACAAAGGACTTTGGCCCTCACCTCACATTTGGAAGAGCGCTTGGATACGTTTATACCGATGAGCGTTATAAGCAAGGCGGCAGACTGTTTTCAAAAGGCTCTGTCGGACACACCGGATTTAGCGGAACAGAATGCTACGCCGACTTTGAAAAGGATTTGTACGTTGTATCTCTTTCAAACACTGCATACTATGCGGCAAAAAACGGCAAGGACTGTTCAGCAGAATGTGCAGCCTTCCGCGAAGGGCTTCATAACGCTATCGCAGACGACCTTGGGATTTAATAAAAAAGCAGCCATTCGGCTGCTTTTTTTGTTATGGCTCAATGCGTTCTCCGTTTATCAGTGCGTCAAAGCATCCTCCGGACTCAAATTCAAGATTGAATCTTACGCCTACAATATGTAAGAATCTTGCACTTGCATAATTGTAACTTGCCAGTGGTCGGTCAAGTGCATCATCTGAATGTGCTGCTATAAGAATACCATCGGTTGGCGAAACATCGGTGACAAACAGCGTGTGATACCAATCGCCATCACGGTTTGAAAGCTGCACAACATCACCTATATCTATCATGTTCTCACCAACTTCAACTGCAAACGGACCTGTGCCGCTATTAGAAGTAATGAAATTATAGAAAAATTCCACCCCTGTCCATGACGCTGTGCGTGTTTCCGAGTCAAGATAAAACCACCCAAAAACAGGTGTGAAATTCATCTCACAGCTCCCGGCAAACAAACATTGTGAAATAAAGTTTGTGCAATCTCCACCCTGCCCTGTATAGTTATAAAACAACGGATTGCGCTCAAGCGCCCACCGCCGCGCATATGCAAGTGCATTCTCTCGGTTATATCGCCTTTCAACAAGCATTCAATACACCCCCTAACGGCAGTATATGCAAGTGCCGTCAGTCGGTGAATCCGTACCCGTCATCATCGGTGGCGTTTTTTACCGCCGCCATATCTATAAGTCCCTCTGCAGCGAGATATGCAACAACCGAAGTGATAATAGCGGTAACCCCCTCATTTGTTGCGCCGCCCGAGATAAGTGCAACACCGCTCACAATTCCTGCAACAGCTACAAGAAACTTACGGCTTGTCAATTTCTGTTTCAATGTTTTCATGCGTATTCTCCTTTTTCTTTGCATTATCCTCTAAAGCGGATTTAATCATATAACCAAGCACACCGCCGGTGAGTGGCATACCTACACATGTAACAAGGTCAGAGGTGTTTACGCTCACATCACCGCGTACAAGTTGTGTAGTTACCACACATATACAGGTGAGCGCGGCAACAAACCACAGAATAATCATTGCGGTTATGCACTTTTTTGAAAAACGCACAAAGCTTTTCTTGTTGGTCTTTTTTTCAAAAGATATCTTTATCATCGCAACACCTCCGACATGTTGTGGATAAGCTCGGGCAAATACTGAAGCTTGCCTGAATTTTGCTTCCAATACTCAGGTGTTGTAATAACCTTGTGCTTTACAAGAACCGCAAGGTCATCATCAAGCGAAACTTTCTTTGTATATGTACCGACCTTATTAGGTATGTCAAGTATATCTTCTGGCGATATCGCTGTCTT
>JAFQDK010000030.1 GCA_017399305.1 Clostridia bacterium | reverse complement strand
TGGAGCTGGTAGCCGGACTTGAACCGGCGGCCTGTTGATTACGAATCAACTGCTCTACCAACTGAGCCATACCAGCGCACGTTTTATTATACTATACCACTTTTTGATTTGTCAAGAGGTAACAACCATGAATTTATGCGATATACGCACTGTGCGCGACATTCTCAGCGCGTTTGGAACCGGAACTAAAAAAAGTTTTGGGCAGAACTTTCTTATAAATCAAAGCATACCGGAGCGCATTGCTGAAAATTGTTGCGATGATAACGACAGCGTTATCATTGAAATCGGTCCCGGCATCGGATGTCTTACCGCCGAGCTTGCTAAAAGATATAAGAAAGTAATTGCGTTTGAGATAGATGAAACGCTTATTCCCGTACTCAAATATACCCTCGGTGAATTCAAAAATGTTGAAGTTATCAATCAGGACATAATGGAAGTTGATCTCGCCGCAGTCATCTCCGAAAAGGCACAAGGCGAAAAAATCAGTGTTTGCGCAAATCTTCCTTATTATATTACTACCCCGATTCTGATGCGTCTGCTTGAAAGCCGTATCGCTTTTGACTCGATTACCGTTATGGTTCAGGCAGAGGTGGCGGCAAGGCTTTCTGCCGCACCGGGTACTGCAGATTATGGCGCAATAACAGCCTCCCTCTGTTACTACGGTCAGCCGCAAAAGCTGTTCACCGTTTCGGCAGGCAACTTTATGCCGGCTCCAAAAGTTAATTCGGCAGTAGTGCGTATCGACCTCTACAGAGAAAAGCCTGTTGTACCAAAGGACGAGGACCGTTTTTTCAAGGTTATTAAAGCTGCGTTCGGTCAGCGCAGAAAAACACTTGTAAATGCATTGCAGACCGGATTCCCAAACTACTCAAAAGAAGACCTTACTGCAATCATCACAGAATGCGGATTTGACGAGAGAGTCCGCGGCGAAAAGCTTTCCACTGCAGATTTTGCGGCAATCGCAGATAAAATGGCATAGGATTCCAAAGCAGTTTTTCATCAAAACTAAAATTACCTCATGGCAAAACCATGAGGTAATTTTTATTTATCTAATCCTTCAAAGAAATCATCGTATGAACAATTATATATTCTTCGCAAATTAACAATAACGCTTGCGCGAACATTTAACTCTCCAGCTTCATATTTAGCATAAGTGCTTCTTCCAATATCACAGCCGCAACGCTGTAATTCAGCGCATAGTTTTTCCTGAGAAATTTTATGAGCATCACGTAAACGTCTTAAATTGTCTCCAAGATTCAAATCACATCTAATCTTTTGTTCCACAATTTACCTCACAATTGACCAGTATTGGTTGCAACCGTGACTATTGTATGATATAATCAAATAAAATATTGTCCGCTATACTGGTCAATCGTGAGGTTTATTATGATAGTTACTTTTTTCGGGCATAGAGATACACCGGCAGAGGTGTATTCAGCGTTGCTCGTCGCAATAACAGATTTAATTGAGAATCACGGCGCAGATGTTTTTTTCGTCGGAAGCGAGGGGAATTTTGATATTATGGCAAGACGTATATTAAGAATGCTATCAAAAGAATATCCACATATAAAATACAGTGTTATGTTAGCATATTATCCAAAAGAATATGACGTAGAAAAAGAAATAGATACCTGTATACTTGAATGTTTAATCGATGTACCAAAACGATATGCTATTGATAAACGCAACCGATGGCTTATAGAAAGTTCTCAAACTGTAGTTACATATGTAAAACATTCATATGGTGGCGCGGCTAAGTTCAAATCACTTGCAGAGAAAAAGGGCAAGCAAATCATAGAATTATCTAACAAGGGTTCAATTTGATATACATAAAAAAGTCCCACTATGGTGGGACTTTTTATTTATCGGATTATCTCAACTTCACGTGTATCGGGATACCATTTTACAGTAGCGCCGAGACGCTCGGCAATAAATCGAACAGGCGCATATGTACGGTTATACAAAAGTGTAAGAGGAGAATCAAGAGTACACTTTTCACCGTTTACATACGCATCGGTACTGTTCACATAAAGCGTGATGCGAAGATCATTTTTAGTAATAACATTTTTCTTTTCAACGCCATCCCACTCAACAGCCGCTCCAAGATTCTGCGCTACAAATCGTGCAGGAAGCATTGTTCTGCCATTGATAATAAGTGGTGACACATCATTTGCAATCCAGTTTTCATATGGCTCTGCGCGGTATACATGCGCATATCTTGAATCTATCTGCATGATGATGTTTTTACCGTTAGGTATTGCGCCGTTATAAGTTGAATACGGTATGCCGTATTCATCGCAATACTCCACCGGATATGTATTTTCGCAACAATCTACAAATACCTTGTTTGCACCAAAGAAAGTGTTTTCACCGATTGACCACAAAACCGCTGGCAGTTTAATGTCTGTAAGATTAGTGCAATTTCTGAACGCATAATCGCCAATCTCTTCGACGCCGCGAGGAATAACAATTTTTTCAAGAGAAGTACAATTCTCAAATGCATATACATTAATCTTTGTAACGCTTTCGGGGATTACAAGCTCATCAAGCGAAGTGCATCCTGCAAACGTATATGCTTCTATATACAACAATGCTTCGGGAAGATGTACTCTCTCGAGTTTTTTACTGTCTGAAAAAGCCCTTTCACCAATATAATAAACGCTATCCGGTACAGTTATGCTTTTGCATTCTATTGATTCAAAAGCATACGATATTATAACCTTTGTTCCGGGTTCAACATTATAGTTTTCGGCTATATTGTAACTTCCGGAAATAACACCGGAATAGTCAAAAACATTAAACGGTACATCAAGAACCGCAAAATTATTATTGCCGTTTGCTTTTAGATATTGTACGCCGTTTATATAGTTTGTAACCAAAGGGCATTCGTGAAAGCACTCTGAACCGTAATACCCTATGTTCTCGGAAAGCGTAAGGTTTGAAAGGTTTTCGCACCCATAAAATGCTCTATAACCAATGCTATTAGTTCCATCAGGAATCTCTAACGACGAAAGCGACTTACAAAGCTCAAACGCTCTATCTCCAATATTAAGCCCGGCAACATTCTTTTCAAAATTGACAGTTCTCATGCTCTCGCAGCCAGAGAATGCACCTTCACCAATGCTATAAACTGTACTTGGAATCTTAAATGTTGCAAGGCTGATACAGGAATTAAACGAATCAATTCCAATATAGGTAAGCGCAGGACTTGAAGTTACCACTCTGAGCGCAGAGCACTTCTGAAATGCCCTGTCTCCTATATATCTCAAAGTACTCGGCATAGTCACTTTTTTAAGATTAGTGTGCATGTAGAATGAGCTTGGTCGAATATACTGGATTCCTTCAGGGAGAACTATAGAATCCGCGTCTTTATTTTTGCTCTTCCAAATAGCATAGTAAGGAGTGGTACTGGTCTTTAAATATATAATGCCGTTTTCTTTGTGGAAAAAGTTCTCTTTTGCGTTAAGATCATACGAACCGAACGCATACTCATCAAAATAGGTTATCGTATGAGGCAATGTTATAGAGAGATTATCGCAACCTGAAAACGCAAGATTTCCTATATACTCAACACCTTCAGGCAAAACAAGACTTTTAAGACTCTCGCACTCCGCAAAAGCACTATTACATACTTTAACAAGTTTATTTCCTTTGATTATTACTATCTTTAACTGATGAAAACCTTTGAACGCATTGCCTCCAATTGTTGTTACTCCATCTTCAATAATAACTTTTTCTACAAGGCTGGCAGCATTATCAAACAGTGTTACAGAGTACTCATACATTGCGCCCTCTCCGCTGATAGTGAGAACACCCGACGAAGCATCAAAAGAATAATAGACATTATCGCCGCACTTGCCTGTATTCGCTACGGCCGAAGCACACACGCAAAATACTGCAACCAAAATAAAGCACAAGGCAGAATACTTAATTAACCTTTTCATATAATTCTCCTTCACATGATATATTATATATGATAACACCTTAAGTACAAAACTGTCAACTCCTTGCTTTTTTGTGTCAAAAAAACGCGACACCAATCTGTCGCGTTTTTTATTCTGTTATTTAGCAAGTCTATGAAAATCTGCGGTGAGGCGATAGAGGCGTTTTGTGAGTGATGCCGAAGGCATCTTCGCCATACGCCATGCCCAGTTGCCCGATGCAACAGACGGAGTGTTCATTCTTCCCTCACTGCCGACCGAAAGCAAGTCCTGCATTGTATAAATCGCAATATCCGATATCGAACTTGCCGCTCCGCGGATAAAGCCCCATGCATACCCCTCTTTTTTGTCAAGGTTGAGATAGCGTTTTGCATATGCCACATCATCGGGTGCGGCACTCTTCATCCATCCTTCAGCAGTATCGTTATCGTGCGTGCCGACATATACAACCGAGTTGCGATTCTTGTAAGTATGGGGGAGGTAATTCGACTCCTCGCGGCTATCAAACGCAAACTGTAGCACTTTCATGCCGGGATAGCCGCTGTCGCGAAGCAACTTTGCAACCTCCGGCGTGATGTATCCGAGGTCCTCTGCAATGATAGGAAGATCGCCAACCTTTTTCTTTATTGTGTTGAACAAAGACATTCCGGGACCTTTTTCCCATGCTCCGCCGCGCGCGGTTGTATTCTCGGCAGGTATTGCGTAGAACGACTCAAAACCGCGGAAGTGGTCGATGCGAAGTATATCATAAAACTTCATCTGTCTTGCGATGCGGCGACACCAAAAGTCATAGCCATGAGCACGCTGATACTTCCAGTCATAAATAGGATTGCCCCAAAGCTGACCGTCATCAGAAAAAGCATCGGGAGGACATCCAGCCACAAGTTTCGGAGCAAGGTTTTCATCAAGCAAGAAAGAGCGAGGATTGGTCCACACATCGGCACTGTCGCGCGCAACATATATCGGCAGGTCACCTATTATCTTGATGCCGTTTTCATTTGCATACTTTTTAAGCTTTGCCCACTGCTCTGCAAACTTGAACTGCAGGAACTTATAAAAGCCTATTTTGCGTCCGAACTTACGTTCGGCACGCTCTATAGCACCTTTGCGACGGAATTTGAGCCCATCCTCCCATATATCAAAAGATGCGCCGTTTTTTGAATCCTTTATCGCCATAAAAAGTGCATAATCGTTAAGCCAATCGGCTTCAGCACGGCAAAAATCAAAGAACTCCTTTGAAAGTTTTTCTGTAAAGCGGCTATATGCCTTTTTAAGCAGCGGATAACGGTTTGAATACTGCTTTTTATAATCAACATTGCCCTCGCCGTCAAGGTCGGCTGCAACTATCTCTTCTTTTGTGATGAGCTTGTCGCGCACAAGCATATCGAGGTCAATAAAATAAGGATTGCCCGCAAATGACGAAAACGACTGATACGGAGAATCGCCAAATCCCGTGGGGCATATGGGCAATATCTGCCAATAGCTTTGTCCGCTTTTTTTCAGAAAATCAATAAATTTATACGCTTCTTTGCCCATTGTGCCGATACCGTACGGCGAAGGAAGTGAAGATATATGAAGTAAAACTCCGCTGCTTCTCATAAAGAATAATCCTTTCGTTTATCCCTTAACAGCTCCCGCCATGATACCCTTTATAATGTGTTTCTGACAAGTGAAATAAAAAATGACTATCGGGATAATGGACAAAACGATAAGAGCCATTATAGCACCTAAATCAACCTGCCCGTAGCTGCCGTTAAGATATTGGATGTGGATCGGGATAGTGCGGTACTTCTTGATATCAAGCACAAGATACGGAAGCAGATAGTCGTTCCATATCCACATGGTTTCAAGTATGCATACCGAAATAAGCGTCGGTTTCATTATAGGCAGAACGATCCCAAAAAATGTGCGGATCGGTCCGCAACCGTCGATATTTGCCGCCTCCTCAATTTCAAGCGGAATGCTTTTGACAAAACCGCTGAACATGAATACTGCAAGTCCTGCACCAAAGCCGAGATACACCACTGCAATACCAAGCGGATTATTGAGTGAAAGTGTATCCGCAGTCTTTGAAAGCGTGTACATCACCATCTGAAACGGCACTATCATCGAGAACACACAAAGATAGTATATACCACGGCAAAGGCGATTGTCAACCCTCACAATATACCAGGCGGCCATCGAAGTAAACAGCAGAATACCTACTGTTGACAGCACTGTAATTATAAGGGAAAAAACGACCGATTTATAAAATGGGTATTCGCCAAATGTCATTCCGCGTGTGTAATTTTCAAGCCCTACAAAGTTTGTTTTGTCGGGCAGAGAAAACGGCGATGAGCTGATAGCGGTTTTCAGCTTGAACGAGTTCATCAGTACTATAAATATCGGGGTAACATAAAGCACCGATATAACCGACATTATAGCAGTGGCAAGTGTTTTCTTCTTTGACACTACTGTTGAACCTCCTTTTTGCGTGTGAGATAGAGTTGTACAAGACCGATAACCGCAACAAGCAGAAAAAACAAAACAGCCTTTGCCTGCCCTACTCCGCGAGTATTGGCATTCTGATAAAACGTATTGTATATATTGAGCGCAAGCATCTCGGTCTGATAAATGGTTTCGCCCCCTACCTGCAGACCCGGTTCGCCTGCTGTGAGTGCAAGGTTCTGGTCGAAAAGTTTAAACGAGTTAGTAAGCGTTAAAAAAGTGCAGATAGTTATCGACGGCATCATCATCGGCAATGTAACCTTGCGCAATGTCTGCCACTTTGTTGCTCCGTCCACCTTTGCCGCCTCATAAAGAGATTCGGGAATAGAATTCAACCCCGATATATAAATTATCATCATATAACCTATCTGTTGCCAGCACAGAAGTATCACAAGTCCCCAAAAGCCAAATGTGGAATTCAACTTAATGTTTGTACCGTAGCTTTGCAGTATTCCATTAAAAATAAGTTGCCAGATGTACCCAAGAATAACTCCACCTATGAGATTGGGCATAAAAAACACTGTGCGGAATGCATTTGCGCCGCGTATGCCGCTTGTAAGCACATAGGCAACGGCGAAAGCAAGCAGATTTATCAATGTAACCGATACAACAGTAAATGCGGCGGTAAACCAAAATGAATACAAGAACGAGCGATCACCAAGTGCATCTATATAATTATCAACACCGACCCACGCCGCATCACTTGTCGTTTTAAAACTACAAAATGAAAGATAAATGCCGTGCAAAAACGGATATATGAATCCTATGCCGAACGCAGCAATCGTCGGAAGAACAAATATCGGAAAATATTTAGAAAGTTGCCGTTTATTCATCATGACCTCCGAAACAAAAATAAGGGGTTTTATCACCCCTTATTCTTTGCATTATTCTCACTGTTTATGCGCCGCGGCGTATTCGTTTTTCCACCCCTGTATAAATGCTTGCTCAACGCTTTCCCACGATCCGCTTCCTCCCGCATACTGCGTGAGTGCAGTACCGACACCGTTCTTCCAGTTATCCGACGGAATAGTTGCAAAATTCCACGAAACAGACTCCTTGCCGGCGGCAATATAATCATCTGCTATCTCTACAAGCGGATTTGCGGCATGCTTGGCATTTTTAAAAGGCGAAACAAATCCCATTTCGTTCGCAAGTGCACTGGTACCCTCGTCACTCGTAACGACCCAATAAAGAAAATCAAGTGTAGCTTTTATATCCTCCTCACTTACTTTAGCATTTACGCACCAGTAATTCTCAGAGCCTGTGCAAAGCCCCTGATTCATCTCACCGTTAGCACCAATATATATAGGGAGCATACCAAATTCGCCATCATCGAGTCCTGTACCACTCTTTGCCTTTGAGAGTGCATCATATGCCCATGTGCCGTTCTGATAGAACACTGCCCTGCCGGTCTTGAACTCGGTTTCGGCATCAGTTGCGGTCTTACCGGCAAGTGCAGTAGGAGCGCAAGTCGCATTGTTTATATACAAGTCCCAGATTGCCTTATAATTATCAAGGTATGTGCCCTCAATCGCATCGGTTGAACCGATATTTCTATCCTTATATTCATAATATATAGGCATATTGGCAAGGTGCGTCTTGAATCTCCAATCAGAGGAGGAATCCATACCTGCACTTGTAAAAGCACCGTCAACACCAAGCTCGGCGCGATGTGCCTGAATTTCGGTTGCTACTGTCTTAAGTGATTCAAAATTGTTTATTTCCTCAACCGATTTAACAGTAGAAAACGTCGACTCAAAATACTTATCAAGAAGTGTTTTGTTGTATATAATACCGTAAGTTTCGATAACATAAGCTATGCCATAAGTCTTGCCATCCTCGGTCAAGGTAAAATCTGTGGAGGTAAGCTCACCAAGAACTTCGCTGCCTGTAAAATCATAGCAATAATCCTTCCAATTGGCAAGACCTACAGGACCGTTGACCTGAAAGAGTGTCGGTGATTCGTTTTTATCCATCTCGGATGTAAGCGTCTGCTCATATTGTCCCGATGCCGCAGTTACCACCGTCACCGGGATCGCTGTTTTTTCGGTATAAGCTTTTGCAAGCGTTTGCCACTGTGCGTCCTGCTCCGGTTTGAAATTGAGATAATAAACCGAGGGAGTGTCGTCCTTCTTTCCGCAAGCAAAAAATGTCATAAGCATGCATAGCACAAGCATCAGTGCTGAAAATTTTTTAAACATATAAAAAATTCCTCCTTTTTGTATACATTTTAAGTATAACCAAGGAGAGTTGTTTTTAATTAATAAAAATAAATTAATGATTATATAATCACTTTAAAATGCAAGCATTTTAAAGTGTAGAGGGGCGTACATTCGCATGTCGCTCACCGCGACCGCCCCTTTAAGGAGTAAAAAAGCCGGGGAACCCGTC
>JAFQDK010000005.1 GCA_017399305.1 Clostridia bacterium | reverse complement strand
TGCTCATCGTCGCGCACAATTCTAATCTTGCGTCCCGCCTTATGCTCATCTATAAAGCCATTAACCTCATTGATAGCAGCAATATCTGCACGTATTGTACCGATAGCGGTAGTGAGAAGCTGGAGATGTACATTCTGCTGTTCAAGCAATGCCATTCTGTTCTCCATTTCCTGATATGCTTCCACAGAATTTTCAAAAGAAGCCGCAACGCTTGTAAGATCATCGCTCATCTTTGCCATTACCGCCGCCTGCTCTTTTCTATTTTTGAGCATAACAGTGGTAAGTGAAGGAATTATCGATTCTATCTGTTCCTCAGTTTCCTCGTGCATATTCTCAACACTCTCGGCAACCTTTTTTATGCCTGTCTTTATCTGTTCAGCCTTGCTATCAAGCATAGCCTTGCTATCCGCAACAGCCTTATTAAGGTTCGTACGAGCTTCGCTGATTGCATTGATAATCGCTGTTTTATTTTCGGCACGAGCAGATTCGGATGCAATAGCATTATCGGAGATTGACTTTTCAAGTTTATCAAGCGCATGGATAATGTTTTTCTCAGCATCGTCAAACTTTCTGCACATACTATTGCCGCTATCCTCAACCGAAGTCATAATACCCTTAACACCGATATCAAGTGCATCAACAATACTACTCTTAAAAGTAGCCACATCGTTTGAAATCTGCTCAAGTTTTTCAAGCAATTCTTCTCTGCTTGTCATGGACTGTTCTTCTATTTCTTTTGCAATAGTGCTATCCCCAAGTGAAATCAACACACCTGCCACAATTACAAAAATCGCAGACGTTGCAAAAAACAAAGGAATATTCACAAGTTCCGCAACGCACCATGTAGCAATTACAAGTGCCAGAGTGATTGCTACAGTGATCCCCTTATTCTTAGCAAAAAACTTAATGTTCATTTTAGAATCCCCTTTGTCTACATATAATAACTAATTTTAGCATATATTAATTCTTTTTTCCATAGCATTTATCTAAAATATTGGTATTTTTTCTAGAATTATGGTATTATAAACACATAATAAATACGGAGCAAACTATGAGATACAACAATTTGACAATAAAACGAATATGCCGCATGGAGCGATATTTTGATGAGGTAAGTGCGGCTAAGACTTTTTCAAAAACTATTAATCGCAAGTTGCGCGCGCTTGACAAGTACATGGCAAGCGGGTTGTGGCTTTCTGACTATGAATATGACGAGCGCGGAAAACTGCCCAAAAATTTAAAACGCGGAGTCTTATCCGAGGATGCGTTATATAACATGTTAATGGAATTTGACAAATAACAAAAAACGGTGAGTGTTATACTCAGCGTTTTTTTATGTTATTTTACATCAACTGTCCAGTTTTTCTGCTCGGTATGGAGAAGTTCATGTGCTTTATGTGACAAAGGCTTTTCGAGGTACTCGTTATAGAGTGCCTTTACTTCGGGATTCTCATGAGAGAAGCGCAGCGCATTTGTACTGTCAAGCTCATAAAGCTTTTCACCGCGGCAAGCCGCAAGCTCCATGCCGTCTACAATAGGCTGTCCGCCGCCGCCTGCGCAACCGCCGGGACATGCCATAACCTCAACAAAGTCATACTTGGCCTTACCGCTCTTGATATTATCAAGAAGCTTGCCTGCATTTGCAAGTCCGCTTACAACTGCCGCACGAAGTGTGGTTCCGTTAACATTAACCTCTGCCTCACGGATACCCTCGCTGCCGCGAACTATCTTGAAAGCATCTGCATCGGGGTTGGAGCCTGTAAGCATATTGTATGCAGTGCGGAGAGCCGCCTCCATAACGCCGCCGGTTGCACCGAAGATAACGCCTGCGCCCGAGCCTGTGCCAAGAGGTGAATCAAACTCTGCCTCATCAAGTGCCGCTACGTTTACATGGTCAGCCTTGAGCATTCTTGCAAACTCACGTGTAGTAAGTACAACGTCAACGTCCTTGTCGGTTGCATTAACCTCGGGAACATCGCTCTCATACTTCTTGGAGCTACAAGGCATTACCGAAATAGAGCAAATCTTTGCGGGATCAATACCCATTTTCTCTGCGAAATATGTCTTTGCAACTGCGCCGAACATCTGCTGAGGACTCTTTGCACTTGAAAGATTATCAGCAAATTCGGGATACTTATATCTCATAAAGCGAACCCAGCCGGGGCAGCAAGAGGTAAACATCGGCATAGCACCGTTACCCTTGGTAATGCGCTCGATAAGCTCGGATGCCTCTTCCATAATGGTGAGGTCTGCCGCAAAGTTAGTGTCAAACACATAATCAACACCGAGAGCCTTTGCCGCCGCAACCATACGCTTTTCGGTTGCAACGTTTTCAGCGATTCCGAAAGCATCTGCCCATGCGGAGCGAACTGCGGGAGCAATCTGCATAACGGTAATTGTTTCGCTATCCTCAATAGCTTCAAACACACGGTCGGTATCGTCTCTTGCAGTAAGAGCGCCTACAGGACAGTGAGTGATACACTGACCGCAGAATGCGCAACCTGCCGCATCAATGCGAAGTCCGTCGCGAACGGCAACTTTAGTGTGTGCACCGCTGCCGTTAACTTCCCATACAGAAAGTCCCTGAAGTTCATCGCATACATTCACGCAACGCATACAGGAAATGCACTTGGAAGCATCACGCTGAAGCGGAAGTGTTTCTTCCCACTTATCCTTTGCAATCTTTGTTTCGTAAGGAACAGTGCGTACATTGAGGTCATTTGCAAGAGTCTGGAGTGCACAGTTTCCGCTACGTACACAAGCAACGCAGTTGCAGTTATGTGCAGAGAGCAAAAGCTCTACGTTTACCTTACGGGCAGCACGAACACGTGCTGAATTTGTATAAACTTCGATGCCTTCGCTTACAACAGTGTTACATGCGGCAACGAGCTTGTCAGATCCATTTACCTCGCATACGCATACACGGCATGCGCCGATGTCATTGATTTTTTCAAAATAGCAGAGTGTGGGAATGTTGATTCCTACGGATTTTGCCGCAGCAAGAATGGTAGTGCCTTCTGCTGATTCTACGGTTTTGCCGTCAATAATAAGCTTTACCATTTGTTCACTCTGCCTCCTTTAAGTGTTGCACAACCGTAGTGGTCACAACGCAAGCATCTTGAGCTCTCCTGCATTGCTTCCTCCTTGGTCATGGGCTTTTCCATGAGTTCAAAGTCATGCTTTCTCTCATCAGCCTCACGCTCGGAGTTGTTAACTCTGCCGCAAGCTGTCTTAAATTTATATGTAGCAACAGGAACTTCAACATCAAGTTCAATTTCGGTATGACCGCCAAGGTATTCATCAATATTTGCAGCAGCCACCTTACCAGCTTCAATAGCCTTGATAACGGTGGAAGGTCCGCTTACGCAATCGCCGCCGGAGAACACGCCGTCAAGACCGGGAACCTCGCCTGCCTTGTTTGCATCAATCTGGTCCCAAGCAAGAGGTGCGCCACTCTCAGCAAAATGCTTTGACTCGATTGCCTGACCTATTGCAACAATGATTATATCACAAGGAATTCTCTCCTCGGGAAGGTCAGCATTATAAGGCATAGGTCTGCCACGGTTGTAAGCACCAATAACCTGAGGTTTAACAACAAGTGCCTTTGCCTTGCCATTTTCCACTTCTACATAAGAAGGAGCCTTGAGTTCAACGATCTCGCATCCCTCAGCAATTGCACCCTCGATTTCCTCAGGAAGTGCAGTCATATCATCAATTCTGCGACGGTATACGCACTTAACGCTCTTTGCGCCAAGACGCATAGAAGTTCTTGTTACGTCCATTGCAACGTTACCGCCACCGACGATAACAACGTTTTTGCCTGTAAAGTCGGGAATCTCTCTGTCGCCGATTCCGCCGAGAAGCTCAACTGCGGAAATAACGCCCTCTGCATCCTCTCCTTCGATTCTAAGCTTCTTGTCGGAATGTGCACCGATAGTGATATATACGCTATCATAGTCACGGCGGAGATCGTCAAGAGTTACATCCTTGCCTATCTTAATACCAAGCTTTACATCAACGCCAAGCGAAAGAATAGCATCAATATCAGCATCAAGATATGAATCAGGCAGACGGTAACAAGGAATACCGTAGCGAAGCATACCGCCAAGACGTGTACGCTGTTCAAATACGGTAACCTTATGTCCCATAAGGGAAAGATAATACGCCGCTGTGAGACCTGCAGGACCGCCACCGATAACCGCAACGGTCTTGCCGGTAGCAGGAGCACATGCAGGAACAGGAACATTACCTGCATTATCTATAGCATAACGCTTAAGACCGCGGATATTTACCGCACTGTCAACAAGACTGCGACGGCAGTGGTTTTCACACGGATGCTCACAGATAAGTCCGCAAACAGAGGGGAACGGATTATCCTTGCGGATAACGCGGATAGCATCAGCAAATCTACCCTCTCCTGTAAGCGCTATATATGCGGGAATGTCAACATGAGCAGGACATTCAACAGTGCAAGGAATAGATGCAAAGTTTGAGGTACATCTTCCCTTTTCGATATGTGAAATATAATCATCACGGAATGCCGCCATACCGTCAAGTACGAGCTTTGCAGCCTCAAAACCAATGGCGCAATCCGAAGAATCTGCGATAGCACGTGCGGTCTTTTCGATAAGATCAATAGTCTTTACATCGCCATCACCGTCAAGAAGACCGTCAACAAGCGCCGAGAGGCGGTCAAGGCCTACACGGCAAGGTACGCACTTTCCGCAACTCTGCGCAAGACAAAGCTTTAAAAACGCAGATGTGAGCTCTACGGGACAGTTTCCTACAGGTGATGCTGCAACACGGCGACTTAGACTGTCATAAAGCCCTCTTACAGTTCTTTCGGCTTTAGAAGTCGCTGTCACTTCAAGTCTACTCATAGAACATTTTCCTCCGATAAATTTTTAACATATTACAGAATAATCATATCATATTAAAATTTAAAAAGCAATGCAATAAATAAACTCACTTGATAAAAAATGTTGTATAGTGTAAAGCCTACAAAAAACTTGTATATATAAATATCCCTCGCCGTAGCGAGGGATATTTATTACTGAATCCAAATATACTCATGAAGACTGATGCTTGAAATCCTCTTTGTTTCCTTGCTGACCGAGATGTCTAAATAAAAATCACTGTATTCATTCTCATAGTCACTGTACGTATAGCTATGCGAATACCCGTCATAATACCTAAAGCCTGCGGCGTTACAAATTGTCGCAATCTCATCCATAGTGGACTCAAGGGTGATACCACCCGGCAATTCTATATCCGTATCATCAGACGCATATACATGAATAGAACGTACCGCACAGTTTTCGGGAGTTGTTTGATATTCTGCAAAATTATAAACAGAAATGTCATATACTATATCACCGCGTTGCAAACTTATGTATTCAGTACCGCCTGATACAACAAAGCCGGGTTTGCTTACAATTTTCCATCCGTTATCAAGAAAAGCACTCACAGTAGACGGCACTTTATAAAGATCGCCTTCGAGCTTTATTATTCCCGATGTGATATCATCTCCAAGTTCGGTCGGTGCTACATATTCATCAAGATACTTGGGACGTTCTTTATTAGTTTCTGTAGTAACATTATTATCAACCACAGGATTAATCAATCTGACAGAAGAATACTTTTTCTCTTTATCACTGAAATAAACATTAAAACTAATATAGCTACTATCCGAACCATTTGCATAGTATTTTAACGAAGAATAGCCGACATACTCGTTAATTTCATTCGGATTGCCATATGCGTTGATAATATCCTCAATAGTAGAATCATTTGTAATGCCGCCGGGCAATTCAAATATAACATCATCATAATAGAATTCAGCACCGACAATTCTTGAATTCTTAATACTTTCAGAATTACCGCTGGGATTGTATGAAATAACATATATTTCGCATCCGCTGTTAGCCATGGAATATGATTCTTTTGATACACCTTTTATTTTATACTCTGGGCTATAACTACTTGAAGAGATAGTCCAGCCATTTGCAATCATAGCGTCATAATTGCAGGGAAACTGGTATACGGTATCATTAATCTTAACAGTAAAGTCATATGGGTCATCTGACATAACAACCGCTGTTGTTTCAGTAGTTGTTTCGACCGCTTCATTATTATTCTGCTCACCATTTTCATCACGAATAAAAAGCGCAACCGCCATAACCGATATCACAATAACCGCCAAGGCTAAAGCACATATCAACCATGGTGTTTTTTTATGATTGCCTACATGAGTAGGCTGATGCTTTTCGTTATTTGTTTCATCAGCATCATCTTTGCACTCCTCAAGGAATGCCGCCTCACAAATTTTATCAATAAAAGTCAAGTGAGAAGCATGACGGTTTTTATACATACGCTGAAATCTTGCGGTCTGCATCTCAATTCCTTCAGGAACATCAACTTCTTCCTCCATAAATATCATAAGCGAAGGTTTTTGATGACTCTTGGCGTACGCTATCTCATCAAGACAATTCTCTGATGCCATGCTACTTTTCGAAATAAAAACAATAAAAGCAGCGCAATCCTTTAAATGAGCGGCAATATTGTTAGCCCACTCCGTCCCTGCCTCAATTCCAATATCAAACCACACGCGATATCCTCTTTCCTGTAAAGATTTTATAACAGGAAATACGTCGGCAGAATCCTTATGTGCATAACTGATAAACACAAACGGTTTATCGCCATTATATGTAGTATACTGAGAATAATCAATACTGTTTGCCATATATGCACCTTTCGTCTTTTAAAACAATTATTTATTATTATATCATATGTTGCCATTCAAAACAACTGATAAATAAAATTTGACAACGTGGCGAATTGAATATATAATTGAAAGGTAAAATACTAGTTTTATTCAGGTTTTGATTATGCATATAAAACATCCTATTCCTCCTTTTTGGAATAAAAACTCACGAATACTTATTCTCGGTTCGTTTCCTTCTGTAAAATCAAGAGAAACTATGTTTTTCTACGGACACGCACAAAACAGGTTTTGGAAAGTTATTTCGTTGGTGACAGGATGCGATGTTCCAAAAACAATTGACAGCAAGAAAGAACTTTTACAAAGCAATTGTATCGCGCTTTGGGATGTTATAGCATCGTGTGAGATCACAGGTTCATCCGATGCTAGCATAAAAAATCCCATTCCAAATGATATTGGCACTATCATCAATCAGGCTGATATTCGGCAAATATTTGTTAACGGTAAAACCGCCGCTGCCCTGTATGATAAACATATTCTGCCAAGGTACAAAAGAAACGCAATCGCACTGCCCTCTACAAGCCCTGCCAACGCAGCATGGTCACTTGAACGGCTTATCAAAGAATGGAATATAATCAAAGAGTACTTATAATACGAAAGGACTATATATGAAAACAAAGTATGCAAAAGAACTGCTATCTTTTATAAAACACAGCCCAAGCTGCTATCACGTTATTGAAAACTTTAAAACGATCCTAATTGAGAATGGATATTCTGAGTTGTGCGAATCTGATACCTGGTCTTTAAAAGCTGGCGAAAAGTACTTCATAACACGCTATGATTCTTCAATAGTTTCATTCAAGATACCAAAGAATTCCCCCTCTGCTTTTATAATGGCTGCCGCTCACAGCGACTCTCCCACTTTCAAAATCAAAGAAAATGCAGAAAAAGCTGCCGGCTCATATGTAAAGCTTGAAACCGAAAAATATGGTGGTATGCTGATGTCAACATGGTTTGATAGACCGCTGTCTGTTGCCGGCAGAATCGTAGTGAAATGCGGCGACAAGCTCTCTATAAAGCTTGTAGATATTGACCGTGATCTTTTGATCATCCCCAATGTTGCTATTCACATGAACCGTACGGCTAACGACGGTATAAAATATGCCGCAAACATTGATACCATTCCGCTGTTTGGCAGCACAGATTCAAGCGGAAAGTTCATGGAGATGGTTGCAAAAGCTGCAGGCGTAAAAGAAAATGAAATTCTCGGTACAGATCTTTTCCTTTATTCCCGTGACAACGGAACATTGCTTGGTGCACAAAAAGAATACATTGCTTCGCCTAAGCTTGATGACCTTGAATGTGCATATGCTTGCATGAAAGGTTTTATAAACGCAAAAGAAAGCGATGCCATATCTGTATGTTGTATATTTGATAATGAAGAAGTGGGAAGCGAAACCAAACAAGGTGCTGCTTCATCTTTCCTGCGTGACACTCTGCGCCGCATCGCCATTTCCCTTGGTCTCAACGAAGAAAAATATCAACAAATTATTGCGAACAGTTTTCTTGTTTCGGCTGACAATGCACATGCTATACATCCCAATCACCCAGAACTTGCAGATGCAAACAATGCACCCGTAATGAATGGTGGAATCGTCATTAAATACAATGCAAATCAGCGCTACGCTACAGATGCCGTATCATCTGCGATTTTCAAAACCGTTTGTGAAAAAGCAAATGTTGCAGTTCAAAGTTTTGCCAATCGCTCTGATATGGTTGGCGGTTCAACACTTGGTTCAATCGCAAACACAATGGTTCCTATAAAAACAGTAGATATTGGTCTTGCACAGCTTGCGATGCATTCTGTATATGAAACTGCCGGTGCAAAAGACCTTGACGACCTGGTAAAAGCAATGACGGTGTATTTCGCCGAAAACTCTTTTTGCATATAATATACCATATAATATACTTTGGAGGTAAGTTCTATGAAAGCTCTTTTGATTTGCGGAAGTCCTAACAAAGAAGGTTGTACATATACGGCTCTCAGCGAAATTGAAAAAGTATTGAACAAACATAACATTGAAACGGAGATATACCAAATCGGTAAAAAGCCTGTTTCCGGTTGTATGGCTTGCCGCGCTTGTTTTAAAACAGGAAGATGCGCGGTAAATGATGATGTAAATGTTATTGCTGATCGCCTTGATGAATTCGATGCGGTTATTATCGGCTCACCCGTATACTATGCTGCCGCAAACGGCACATTGACTGCTTTTCTAGACCGCCTATTCTACTCTGCAGGCAGAAAAATGGCTGGCAAGGTAGGGGCCGCTATTGTTTCTTGCCGCCGCGGCGGTGCTTCGGCTGCTTTTGATCAATTGAACAAATATTTCGGCATTTCCAACATGGTGGTTGCTACATCACAGTATTGGAATCAAGTACACGGAGGCAACGCCGACGAAGTTGTACAAGACGGTGAAGGTATGCAGACCATGCGTACTCTTGGGGAAAATGTCGCTTGGTTGCTCCGCCTTATCGAATGCGGTAAGCAAAACGGAATTGAGCCACCCAAATACGAAGAACAAAAGATAAGAACAAATTTTATAAGATAAATAAATCCCGCCACATGGCGGGATTTATTTATCCTATTCATCTTCGCTCTTTCCCGTGTTTTTGTGTTTGCGTTAGCAAACACGGTAGGCGAGTGAACCGAAGGCTGATTCTTGCTGGCAGTCAGACTCGCTTTCCACATATTATGCACACCCATTTTAAGAGCATTGCCGAGCTTCGCTCTGCCTTCCTTGTTTACACGGTGAGCCTTGGCAATAGAATTTGCAATACTGCTCATGCGTTCCATAGAACCTTCTGTCTTGTAATTCTCCGCACCAGAAAGGTTGAAACTGTCAGAGACATACTGCGCCTTTTCCGCTTCACTCTCAAAGAGAATATTCTCCGTGCCGGTAACAGATTTTTTATTACTGCTTGCATCATTTTGCAAGTTTTGCATAGACTGGGTATTGACACTATTATCATTATGTGGTATCATAGTGTCGAAGTCGAAGGCTGTGTTCTCCTTAGGCAATTGTCGCCTAACTGAATGAAGCAGTTTTTCGGCTTCTTTTTTGCTATATGCCAAAAGATTGCCGCGCAATGTTTGTTCAATAATGTAATCATAGGGGTTGGTGTCTTTCCCAAAAACAGTTGCAATACGGTTAACTTCTTGAAAGCCCTGCTTCCTATTCAAATGAATAGCTACAAATAACGGGCTTCTCATTCCATTTTCGCCCTTAACAGTTTTCTTACAAACTAACACACGTCCTTCTATTCCGTTTTCCGCCGCGGTTTCTGAATAGAACACCATTAATGGTTTTTTTATAAGTTCTGGAAGTTCAAGAATAACATCATCAGTAATTTTATGTCCGTGTCGATCTAATGATGGTGCTCTTTGTGCTTTATCAACAACTTTTTGAGGCATAACAACAGGCAAGGCGTCCATATCCGCAGCTTGCAAGTATTCAGATGTTTCTCCAAGATAAAATTCATTTCTCCCCATTTTATCTTGTTTATAGGATTCAAATTGCTTTTCAAAGGGGATGTTTTTCGACCACTTCACACCGCTATCGGCGGTGTTTTTATTCTGCGAATCCGGAACGGCTTCTACTGCATAGTAGGTGCCGTTTATTTTTTGAAAAAATCCCCCTCGGGGATACCGAGGGGGGCAGCGTTATGCAAGAGTATATTTTCTATTGTATTCTTCATATCTTTCCTGATAATCAGAAGCTGCGGAGTGTATGGCGCGTACATTCTCATGTATATTCATATTATGAATATGGAAATCGAGAATACAACCTGCGATATTGGAGCAATGGTCACCGGTGCGCTCAAAGTTGGTGAGCAAGTCTGTCCATACAAAACCTGTTTCGATGGTACAGTTGCCCTGCTGGAGACGGAGAATATGATTTGTGCGAAGCTGTTCTTTAAGACCGTCAATAACCTGCTCAAGTGGCTCAATTGCGGCAATTGCCTCCGCATCGTTGTCTTTGAACGCCTTGAGCGAAAGGTCAAGGATTTCATCAACAGCAGCTGCGAGTACTTTGATTTCCTTTGTTGCAGACTCAGAGAACTTAACATCTTTATCGCGCATTTCCTCTGCGGATTCAAGAATATTTACGCCGTGGTCGGAAATTCTTTCAAAGTCACTGATAACCTTAAGCAACATCGCTGCTTCAGCGCTGTCGCTTTCGCTTATCTGGAGTGTGCTGAGTTTTACAAGATAAGAACCGAGGATATCCTCATAGTGGTCGGTTCTATCCTCTTTTTCTCGAACACTCTCAGCAAGTTCAGGCGAATAATTTGTAAGAGATTCAATTCCCTCTTTAAGAGTTGCAACAGCAACCTCTGCCATCTCAACAGAAACCTCATGACAACGCTGAAGTGCAACAGAAGGAGTTGCAAGAAGACGCTCATCAAGTTCTTCTTTCTTTTCAGGAGTTTTAGTTTCGGGAATAAGCGTCAAAGCAAGCTTTTCAAGAAGTTTTGACATGGGGAGCAGGAGCAGTGTACATGCAATGTTGAATGCAGAATGAGCAACAGCAATGAGGAACTCGCTTGCAGGCTCGCCGAGAAGCGGAATCTCAAAGAGTGCCTTTGCAATACAGAAAAGTATAAGCCATACGACAGTACCAATAACATTGAACGAAAGGTGAACAAGTGCCGCACGCTTTGCATTCTTGTTTGTACCGAAAGAAGAAAGTATCGCTGTAATACATGTACCTATATTCTGTCCCATTATAATCGGGATAGCGGCTCCCATGCTGACAGCGCCTGTTGCGGAGAGCGCCTGAAGAATACCGACTGATGCAGAACTCGACTGAATAATTGCAGTGAGGATTGCGCCTGCCAATACACCAAGAATAGGATTGGAGAATGTAACAAAGAGCTGCTGGAACTCAGGCACATCCTTAAGTCCGCTTACAGAAGCGGACATGGTATCCATGCCGAACATAAGAGTTGCAAAGGCAAGAAGAATTACGCCTGTGTCCTTTTTCTTCTGCGACTTGAAGAACATAGTAAAAATAATGCCTACGAGTGCAAGAACAGGAGTAAATGAAGTAGGCTTTAACAGCTGGACCCATAGCACATCACTTTCGATGCCGCCAAGACTGAGAAGCCATGCTGTTACAGTCGTACCTACATTTGCACCCATTATAACATTAATAGCCTGATTAAGAGCCAGTAATCCAGAGTTTACAAAGCCGACTACCATAACTGTTGTCGCAGATGAACTCTGAATAACTGAAGTAACGGCAAGTCCCGTTAGAAAACCGGCAGATTTTTTTGTTGTAAGTTTACTTAAAATGGTACGAAGACCACTGCCAGTTCTTCGCTCAAGTGCCTCGCCCATGAGATTCATACCGAAGAGGAACAAACAAAGTCCACCTATAAGATTTAATACATCAAAAAGTCCCATAATCTTTTTCCTTTTCATAGAATTTACAAATCTATTATACTTTTGTCATATCAAATCTATCATCAAGATTTTGTAAAGTTTTTGTAAAGAAAAAAGGATTCGTACGAATCCTTTTTTCTTTACACGTTATATGCTTTTTCGAGTAATTCTTTCAAGCGTTCCTGCGCTCCTTCAAGATAAAGCGCAGCACAAAGAGATTCAAACCCGGTTGCCGTGCGATACTCTGCCCCACTCGCACTTCGAGCTCCGCTCAGATGGGTAGAATTACGTCCACGCTTAAAATATGCCATTTCATCTTCAGTAAGTAAGCTCACTATACGATGAAAAGCTGCCGATTGACTTTTTGCAGTAACATATTTATGCGACTCTTCATTCAATGCGCCGGTGTTTGTAATGCCGCTTCTCAGTAATTTTTCACGCACCCACATTTCAAATACGCAATCGCCGAGATATGCAAGCGCCGCACCGTCTGCAGTTTTCAAAAGTTCATTATTATCCATAATATATCCTTATTTTACGAAATAAACAATCAAAACTATTACACCGAGGATGATGCGATATACGCCAAATGCGCTGAAACTGTGTTTTTTTACAAAATCCGTAAGGAACTTTATTGCTGCCATTGATACAGCAAATGCAACTGCACATCCTACAAGCAAAAACAATATATCAGTGCCGCCGAATACAGTCTCACCACTCGCAACCTCAAGCGCAAACTTCAAAGACTTAATGATAGAGGCACCGAGCATAACCGGCACTGCAAGGAAAAAAGAGAACTCCGCCGCCGCACTTCTAGATACAGAAAGCAAAGATGCGCCCAGAATTGTAGAGCCGGAACGCGAAGTGCCGGGAACCAACGAAAGTGCCTGAAAAACACCTATACCAAGCGCAGTTTTAAAAGAAATATCATCTACAGAATCTACTGCAAATGTCTTGTTCATATTTCCCTTTTCTACTGCAATAAACAGAATGCCGTATAAAATCAATGCAGCCGCAACAACAGGCGAAGTGTGTAGATGCTCCTCAAACCAATCATCAAAAGGTATACCTATGAGTGCCGCCGGAAGCATTGCTACTATCACCTTTGCCCACAATAACATTGTATTCTTTTTAAGTCCGATGCTGCCAACGTTAAAAAGCATATTCTCTTGCAAACTCTTCGACTTTGCAAACGGCCAAAGTTTTTTAAAGTAAATCACAACAACCGCAAGAATTGCACCAAGCTGGATGACAACATTAAACATATTCCAAAATCCCTCGCTTACATTCAAGCGAAGAACGTCGTTTAACAGTATCATATGCCCGGTACTTGATATAGGAAGCCACTCTGTGATACCTTCAACTATACCAAGCAGAATAGTTTTAATAATTTCAAATAAGAACGTCATTAATTAGCTCCTCTCATAATGTCGCCTTCTTTTACCTCAAACGGTACACGAACTTTAAATACCATCGCAGGATGAGGTGCAGATTCAACACTCTCGCCATCCTCCGAAAAAATTTGCTCAACAACAAACCCTCTGCCAATTTTACCGGGGGAAATAATCTCAGCTTTATCGCCTCGACTTATCTTGTTGCGCTGAATAAATGTAGCCAAACCGCTCTCTGCATCATATGCAAGTGCAGTAGCTATATATGCCTTTTCTCTAATATAGCCCATGTTCTCACAAACCTGGGCACTTTCAGACGGTTGATCAAACCAATATCCAGTTGCATAGTCGCGATGGCTCACACTGCAAAGCTCGTCTAGCCATTCGGGATTAAATTTATACTCTTGGGGATTTGCAAAATATGAGTCTATTGCCATGCGATATGCATTTGTTACAACTGCCGCATAGTATGCGCTCTTCATTCTCCCCTCAATCTTGAAACTTGTTATTCCTGCATTTATAAGCTCGGGAACATGTTCTATCATACACATATCGCGAGAACTCATGATAAATGTACCGTCTTTATCTTCATAAAGAGGAAGCGGCTGTTCAGGACGTTTTTCCTCGTATATTTCAAGTGTACGATAATTCCAACGACAAGGCTGTGCACACGCACCGCGATTGGAATCTCTTCCCGTATAAAAGTTGGAGAGCAAGCAACGACCACTATATGAAACACACATTGCACCATGAATAAAACACTCTATATCCGTGTCATCAGGTTTGTTTTTGCATATTTCAGCTACTTCTTTCATGGTAAGCTCGCGGGCAAGCACTACGCGCTTTGCCCCAAGGTCACGCCACGCAAGTACATCCTGTGTACTGACACTCGATGCTTGCGTGGAAATATGAATTTCCATTTTAGGAGCAACGCATTTTACAAGCGCAAGCACACCAAGATCACTGATTATAAGCGCATCAACACCGCTTGTTGCCAAAAAGCTGACATATTCTTCAAGTGCCTCATATTCATTTGTGCGCGGCATTGTATTAACGGTGACATACACCTTTACTCCACATGCATGAGCATACTCCGCAGCCGCAACTATCTCATCATTTGTAAAATTATCAGCAGCGGCACGCATACCAAATGCATTGCCGGCAAGATACACTGCATCAGCGCCGTACAGCACTGCTGCTTTGAGTTTTTCAAAATTGCCTGCAGGAGCAAGCAGTTCAGGACGTTTTATCAACTTTTCTCTTCTCTTTCTTTAACAATGCCGCCTGGACACAGACGGCATATGTGATTTATTTATGCATATTGTTTTTTCTCAAAATATTCATCTAGCACGCTGTATGCGGTAATTACCGCAATAAGGAAAAGTCCGCTTAATATCGAAAGTAATCCCGGCACTTCTCCGGCGAAAACAGCAACCAGAATAGGATTAAGCACCGGCTCGATTGCTGAAATTACCACACAGCTGATTGTTGAGCATTTGCTTGAAGCAAGCGCATAAAGAATATACGGTATACCAAGTTGTACTATGCCGAGCACCGCTACAAGCGCAATTCCTTTAAAGCTAAAGGTATTCTCCGTAAAAGCCGCAAAAGGTAAACCAATTGCCGCACAAAACAGATGTGCAAGTAAAATGCCGCTCATTTTTTCATCGCCCTTGGAATTACCGACTGCAACAAACATTCCACCAAAAAACATTCCTGCTACAACACCAAGTATATTTCCAAGCATTTTTCCGGCATTAAGACTGCCAAGGAAGAATGCTACCACTCCAACAAGGGTCAGCAGTACAGCAAGAACATCAAACGCTCGCGGTTTCTTATGCAGAAATACCACCGAAAAGATAAGAACAAAAATAGGCGCTGTATATTGCAACACTATGGCATTGGCGGCAGTTGTATATTTATTTGCTCCAACAAAACAAATGAATACACCGCACAGCAACACACCGCTGATGACGGTATCACGAGAAACGATAAACTTTTGCTTAGTAAACGCCATATATACGATCACTGAAAGTGCCGCAAACAACGATCTGCCTCCGGCGAGAACGATCGGATTCATCTGAATGTGCTTAATTATAAGACCTGCAATACTCCAAAGTGCTGCGCACATGACCATCTGCATTATGCCGACTTTTTTATTTGCCATTTTCATACACTATTTTTCCTTTGCCTTTTGGGGAGTTCTGATAAGTTTTTCTAAAATCGACTGTGAATACAAACAATTATTTATTATGGCTTTTGCAGTTTTGAGTTTTCCTGAAAAAAGCTTTGGCTTTTCTTCAAGTTTTTCGCCTATCACATCAAACTGCGGATGTCTGTGACGCATATCATGAGCATCACTGCCAAGCACAACAGGTACCCCCATCGAGCATACGAGGTCAAGGCCCTTTATTGATTGGTTATATTTCAATTCAGATGTCGTTATCTGAAAAACAACACCAGGTATCTGTGCAAAACTGCGTAGAATTTCTTTTGGGAATGCATATCGTTCAATATGAGCGATAACCGGAACAAGCGAATACTTATACACGGTATTCTCAATAGATTCAATCATCCAATTTTCAAATCGCTGACGCGGAATTTCAAGCATAATAACATTTGAGTCGCCAATGCACATTCTATCCGCTCTATACTCAGGCAAGGACTTGAATATCTGCACCTCTGCCCCCGGAATGATCTCCATATCAACACCGGCAGATAAAAGATCTTTAAGCGTGCGCTCACGTCTTTGTAAAAATGCATCTACGTCATCATTCCATGGATAAAAATGAGGAGTGGCGCAAATTGTCGCCACTCCCTGCGATTTCAAAGTTTTGCACATAGCAACCGACTCTTTGATATCATCGGTGCCGTCGAAATCCATGCCGGGTAATATGTGGCAATGAAAATCAATATATGCGTTTTTCATGGTTTTTTAATTCTTGTTTTTCTCCTGACCGTCTTTTTGTTCGGAATGTTCCGCTTTCTTCGGTGTATTACCATAACCATAACCATAGCCGTAACCATAACCGTAACCATAACCGTAATAACCGCCGTAACGACGTCCATAACGGCTATATCTGCCATATCCGTAACGACCATAATGCGAGTATGCACCAGCGGCATAAGTATATGACTTGTCAGCTTCACGAACGTCAGTAAGAATAGCACCGAGAATCTTTCCACCTACAGCTTTTATAGCATCAACAGTGTGAATAACCTCATCATATACCGCGTGATTCTGACGAGCAATAACGATTGCCTGAGGAGCTATCAAAAGAAGTGAAGACGTATCTGAAACAAGCTCTACCGGAGGGCAATCAAGGAACACGAAGTCATACTGTGACTTTACAAGATCAAGAAGCTCACGCATGTTGTCAGAACCAAGAAGCTCAGAAGGGTTAGGAGGTGTCGGACCTGCCGAAAGCAAATCAAGATTCTCTTGAACACCACGTTTTACAACATCTTCGAATTTGCTCATTCCGCCAAGAACATTTGAAAGTCCCTGTGTATTCTCCTGAGTAAAAATCTTCTGCTGAGAAGGGTTACGCATATCACAGTCGATAAGCAACACTTTTGCGCCTGTCTGAGAAAGCGAAAGTGAAAGGTTTGCGCTGGTTACACTCTTACCGGAGTTAGGCTCTGCGCTTGTAACAAGAATTGCATTATCCTTACCGCCAGAAAGAGTAAACATCAAGGATGTACGAATACTCTTGTATGTTTCTATAACTCTGAACGCAGTACCGCCGCTCATATTACAGAACAGGTCTTTGGAACTAAGAGGGCTATTAATCGTCGTTTTTTTGCGAATAAGCATAATAATATCCCTCCCTTTCTTCTGATTCATCATTTATACTTGGAACTTCACCAAGAACCGGAATTCCTACCTTGGTAACAAAATCCTGTTCATCTTTTACGCGGTTATCAAGCATTGACCAAAGAACAATCAGTACACAAACTGCCACACATGCCGCAACCGCACCTAACAACATATTTGTTTTTACATTAGGAGAAGTTGGGTTGTAGTTCGGATATGCAGTGCCAAGAGGATGTGAACGACCACCCTCAAATATCTCACTGATAAGATCTACTGAAACATCAAGCATTGTATTACATACAATAGCCGAAACTTTGGGATTTCTACTGCTGACGGTAACCAAAAGTACTTCTGTTTCTTCAGTTACAGAAACAGAGATATTATAACTACGCTCAGGCAAACTCATATACTCTTCATTTGACGAGAGCTTTTCTTTCAAATAATCCTTTGCTTTATCAGTCTTAAGAATAACACAATATGTAGATGCAAGAGATCTTGCTGCAGAAAGGTCACCAAGATTAATGCCGTCATCTGTCTGAAGCCCTTGTCTGTTACTGATATATACCTGAGCACTTGAAGTGAACTTTTCCGGAATCATATATTCGGAAATGAGAAATGCACCCAATGCACCGAGCACGGTCGCGATAATGATCCAAACGATCTTTTTTCGCAACATATAGAATATGACTTTAAAGTCTAAAGTTTTTTCCATATTAACATCGTTTCCTTTCAAAAACACTCTATACATTATACCTCATCAAAAAAAACAAGTCAATAGATTTTACAACTTAACATATTGTAGAAAACTAATTTAAGTGTTATAATTCATATAAATACTTTCAAAAGGAAATAGCTATGACTGAAAAACTTTACTATATCGATTCATATATGTTCAATTGCTCTGCAAATGTGCTTGAATGTATTGAAAAAAACGGCCATTTTGAAACAAGACTCGACCACACTGTATTCTTTCCAGAAGGTGGAGGACAGCCTGGTGACAGTGGATATATAGGTGAGGTATACGTTTTTGACACTCACGAAAAAAACGGAGAAATATGGCATTATACTAACGAACCTATCCAAATAGGTTCATACGAGTGTCAAATTGATACAAATGTACGCCTTAGCCGCATGCAGTGCCACAGTGGTGAACATATAGTTTCAGGACTCATACACAACATTTTCGGATACGAAAACGTAGGTTTTCACCTCAGTGACAACGATGTTACAATTGATATTAGCGGTTCTCTCTCAGAAGAAGATATTCGCAAAATAGAATTACTTGCCAACGAAGCAGTTGCAAAAGACTTTGAAGTAAAAACATGGTTTCCTTCAAAAGAAGAAGCAGCCGTGATTCCCTATCGCTCTAAGCTTGATATTGAAGAAAATCTCCGGCTTGTTGAATACGAAGGATACGATATCTGTGCCTGCTGTGCACCGCATGTAAAAAGAAGCGGACAAATAGGTGTAATAAAACTCCTTGATTTTGCAAATTATAAAGGCGGAGTGCGTATACACATGCTTTGTGGCATACGCGCACTTGAAGATTATCAAAAAAAGTATGCTTCCGTATTAAAAATATCCAATCTTCTTTCAGCCAAGCAAAGCGAAGTTTTCGATGCAGTTGAACGCTTGAAAACCGAAAATGAAAAAACAAAACACGAATCAGGCGCTCTAAGACGCGCACTTATAGATGAAATAATTAAAAACACTTTACCAACAAGCGGCAATCTCATTTTCTTTACATCACTGCTTGATGTCGCTTCCTTGCGTACATTGGTTAACGGTGCTGTATTAAAATGCGACGGCATTTGTGCCGCATTTTCGGGCGAAGACGGCGCATATACTTTTTGTATGGCAAGTAAAAGTATTGATCTTAAAGCAAAGTCTAAAGAAATCGGCGAAGCTTTACATGGTCGCGGCGGTGGTTCTCCCGAAATGATATGCGGCAGCGTTTCTGCCACCCGTAAAGAAATAGAAGTATACTTAAAATAGTATAAAGGTGGTGCTGTTTGTTGTATGACAAGTCATATTCTTCAGATATGATAGAAGAAACGCTGACATGGGAAGCGGATAATGAAGCACTGTCTTTTCAACATCGCACACCTTACCTAAAAAAAACTGCCCAAAGCCTTTTTAAAAAGCGTATTCCTTGGCTTTTACTAATGATGGTAACATCAACTATAACAGGTTTTTTGATATCAAAATTTGAAGATGCGCTAGCCACAAAAGTTGCTTTGACAATATTTATACCTATGCTTATGGGAACAGGCGGGAACTGCGGTTCTCAAAGCTCAACTACGGTTATACGTGCGCTGTCGCTTGGAGAAATCAAGCTGTCAGATACTTTTCGCGTCTTACTTAAAGAATTCCACGTATCATTACTTTGCGGAATAAGTCTTGCAGTTTTTGAATTTATAAAAATAATCACATTGGACCGTGTATTATTTGGCAAAGGTATAGATATACTCGTAGCACTTGCAGTTTCACTAACTCTTGTTTTGACGGTGTTTTTTTCAAAAATTATAGGAGCAATACTTCCGCTTAGCGCAAGCAAACTTGGGTTTGACCCTGCTGTAATGGCAAGCCCATTTATAACAACACTTGTCGACACTATAACTTTATGCGTATACTTTATGATAGCATCTTTGCTGCTTGGTATATAAAAAGCACTCATAAATATTCGTTACAAGTAACAAGTGATATGTTTATAAATGAACGATATAAAAAAATCCGTTCTCCATTTAGAGATCGGATTTTTTTATTACCCGGTGGGATAGCACTTATGGGAGCGCCTTTGTTAAAACATTGTAGGAAAAGTAAAAAGCGCTTCTCGAAGACTTGCATAGATAAGAGAAAGATCACGCGGTGGAAGAGGATTCCTGCCCCGTCCGCACTCAATGGTAAATGCCGGTATTCCAAGCTTTTGTATACAAAAATCCGTAAGGCCACCGAACGCAGCTTCTTTTACAGGCGTAGAAAGTGTGTAGCCTGTCAGACGTGCCAATCTAACAGCTGCAAACTTTGAAGCGGTAGGGCATGTAGAACCGCTTTTGTAATAAATTTCCTTTCCCTGTGTATGCAATGTCATAAGCGCTGTAGGAGAATTAAAACGCAGAAAATTGCATAGCGCCCCTGTTTCAGGCTCGCTTTCGGGTCTTTCGCCGGAGTAACGCGTGGCACAGCCTACATTTATACCAAGCGAATTTTCAATTTGTTTATATTCTTCAAAGCCTGCATCATAATTATGGTTTAAGTCAACTCCGTTGGCATTGGCTTGCCAAAGTGAAAAATCGTCTGAGGCATTATTCATTCTTACAAGTCTTTCGTACCACAAACTGTCACGCGATAGTTTTCCGGCAGAAATGTCTACGCCGTCAGGATTTAGCATTGGAATTATATGAAGCGTGCGGCTTTTCATTATATATTCAAGGTTCATTCCAAACACGGTTGCGCCGGCACTTGCAAGAGCACAAAAGTCATTTAAAAAGCATATAAGCACTGCTGCAGTTATCCGTTCTGCTCCATGATGAGCACCTACATAATATATCTCCTTTTTTCCTGCACCAAGCGTAAGCATTGGTATTCCCTTTCCCATAACACTTTCTGTAAGATAAGAAAACTGCAAAAACGAATGCTTCTCAGACAATTTCCTTACGCATTCCATTAAAGCATCATAATCAAACTCTTTTTTCAAGTTTTCATCCATCTATATCACTCCTTTCTACAAATCTATTCGGTTTGTAAAAAAATAGACCGTTAAAATTTGTTTTTTATCTTGATAAAACGATAAAAATTCGTTACAATAGAATTAACTATACATTTAGCAACAAATATACATCTAAGGAGTGTTAAAAATGGCATACCTTTCTGACATTGAAATTGCACAACAGTGCAAAATGAAACCTATAACCGAGATTGCAAAGACTGCAGGTATTGAGGACAAGTACCTCGAGCAGTACGGCCGCTATAAGGCAAAAGTTGATCTCTCTATTATGAACGAGTGCAAAAAAGACAACGGCAAGCTTGTTCTTGTTACCGCTATCACTCCCACTCCCGCAGGTGAAGGAAAAACTACCACAACAATCGGTCTTGCAGACGGTCTCCGCCGTATAGGTAAGAATGTTATGGTTGCTCTTCGCGAGCCCTCTCTCGGCCCTGTTTTTGGCGTTAAGGGCGGTGCTGCAGGCGGCGGATACGCACAGGTTGTTCCTATGGAGGACATTAACCTCCACTTCACCGGTGACTTTCACGCTATCGGTGCGGCTAACAATCTTCTTGCAGCTATGCTTGACAACCATATCCACCAGGGCAACAAGCTCGGTATTGACGTACGCAAGATTACATGGAAGCGTTGCGTTGACATGAACGACCGCCAGCTTCGCTTCGTTACCGACGGTCTCGGCGGCAAGGTTAACGGTGTTCCGCGTGAGGACGGTTTTGACATTACCGTTGCATCCGAAATCATGGCGGTTCTCTGCCTCTCCACCTCTATTACCGACCTCAAAAACCGACTTGCAAACATCATCGTTGGTTACACCTACGATGATAAGCCTGTTCGCTGTGGCGACATCAATGCACAGGGTGCGATGACTGCACTGCTCAAGGATGCGCTCAAGCCAAACCTTGTACAGACGCTTGAAGGCACTCCCGCACTTGTTCACGGCGGTCCTTTCGCAAACATCGCTCACGGCTGTAACTCTGTTACCGCTACACGCCTTGCAATGAAGCTTGGTGATTATGCAATTACCGAAGCGGGCTTTGGTGCAGATCTCGGCGCTGAAAAGTTCCTTGACATCAAGTGCCGTCTTGCAGATCTCAAGCCCTCAGCAGTTGTAATCGTTGCCACTATCCGTGCGCTCAAGATGCACGGCGGTCTTGCGAAGACCGAGCTTGGCAGTGAAAACCTTGAAGCTCTTGAAAAAGGTCTCCCGAATCTTCTCCGCCATGTTTCCAATATCAAGAATGTATACAAGCTCCCCTCTGTGGTTGCTGTTAACCGCTTCCCCACTGACACGGATGCAGAAGTTGAACTCATCATTGAAAAGTGCAAGGCTCTCGGTGTTAATGTTGTTCTTTCCGATGTTTGGGCAAAGGGCGGCGAAGGCGGCATGGAACTTGCCGAAGAGGTAGTAAAGCTTTGTGAAGAGCCAAACGATTTCTCATTCTCCTATGAGCTTGACGGCAGCATTGAGGACAAAATTGAAGCTATCGTTAAAAACGTATACGGCGGCGACGGAATTAATGTTCTTCCTGCCGCAAAGAAGCAGATAGATGCGCTTACCGCGCTTGGATATGACAAGCTTCCCATCTGCGTTGCTAAAACTCAGTATTCATTCTCCGATGACCCGACAAAGCTTGGCGCCCCCGAAGGCTTTACAGTTACAATCAAGAACGTAAAGATCTCTGCAGGTGCAGGCTTTATCGTAGTTCTCACCGGTGACATCATGACAATGCCTGGACTTCCTAAAGTTCCTGCGGCTGAAAAGATTGACGTTGACGAAAACGGCACAATCACAGGTTTGTTCTAAGATTAAAACATAAAAAAACAACCTCTTTCGAGGTTGTTTTTTATTTTATATACAATTAATCATTTGCATTATGTCAATGAATCTCACATTCATTGTGTTACTGTGAACATAATCATTGAGCACTATAAGCATATCCTCAAGTGTATACTTACCATTTTCGCTTACATCCTTAAAACGAAGATTGTTGCGAGCCACTTCGGTAAATTCGGCGCTTGCAATAACTGTATTGCCGTTCAGCGCCTGAACCGTGTAATCATGGTATCCGGGATGTGCAATAGTATCGACGAACGAAAGGTCAGTTCCTGTATAGATTACCGTTCCATCTCTCTTGATAACGTATTTTGTTGCTCCCTCTATAGGATTAAAGCGAATGCTGATGCCGTCATCAAGGTCGGTAGTTTCTACTGCAGTAAGCGTTTCAAAATAACGGATCTTTTCTCTGAGAGATTTAGGGTTAACAGGCACAGTATACTCCGTCTCAAGCGGTGCCGGATGTCCTGAATGATTGCCTATACTTACACGGTCAGAAAAAACATAGATAGGCTCAACAAAGGCAAAACGCTTTGAAGAGGTATCAACGCCGATGTAGCCGTGATATGCTACCCACATCTGTCCCTCATGGTCGGTGAAGTATGAGCCGTGTCCGCTACCGTTTATTGAATCAGCAGTGAGCGTAGCTTCTCTTTGAAGTATGGGATCGGGATTCTTTACCCAGTTTGAAGCGACAAGTGGATCGCCGCCCTTAAACTTAAGATAACCGAGTGCGTACCATGTGGTCCAGTATCCGCTGCCCGTATACATAAGATAGATCTCGCCGTTTCCGCCATAAACAGGTGATGCACCCTCAACTACCTTAGGCCACCATTTATTCTCTTCAACGGTGCTCTTGTAATATCCATGCATCTCCCACTCATAATCGGGACGGCAAATTTCAACAGGATCGCCTACAATTGTCCAAGGATTTTCAAACTGCGCAATATTTATAGTCTGATGGAACTCTGCGGTTCCTCTTCCCTCTTCACTGACAAAGGTAAGATATGCCTTTCCGCCCACATGAATAACAGAAGTACCGCCGCAGAGTTCATCTTCATTATAGCCGCCGTTTTCAAATGTCATCTTACGGAGAACATTCTTCTCACCTGTCACAGGGTCGCCCCACCAGCCGTAAAGATTATCGCCACTAAGACATTTTGCAACATACTGACGCTGATTTGATGCTGTTGTACCCTCTGCGCCTTCCTCTTTAGCACCAACAAACATATACCAGCCGGCATATTCTGCACCAACCTCTTCTTCGCTGAAATAGTGGATCTCAGGCGACCAAAGGTCGGTGTATCCTGCAGGATCAAATACGATATGCGCAACAGCATTTTTCACATCTGAAATATTAGCTACGCGACAAAGGCCAACAGCTGTAGATGCGGTCGAAGTATAGTAATAGTCACCGTTATGAGTAAACATAAACGGGTCTGCACCCTTGCGCAAATAATTTGTAAAAGTTATATCTCCTTTTTCGGGCGCCTCAAGATCAACTTTAGTCCCGTATGAAAGAGATGACACGAGAGTGCCGTCAAGTCCCTCTCCGCCACAAATTGCAGTGAGGTGAGAAAAATCACCGCCGTTGATTACTACATCATAAGTGCCGCTGTAAGTTCCCCTTGGAGAATAAGCAAGTGCAATTTCATCATAAAATGTACCGCCGCTCACGGTCAGATCGAAATCACCGCTGCATGAACCTGTGGTAACAGGATTTGTGACATACACACCGCCGTAAAATGTGCCTCCGCTTATCTTGCAGGCAATGTTTCCGCTATGTGAACCAAGACTCGCAAGCACAGTTTTAAATATAAACGTACCGCCACTTATGTTGATGTTGAGATTTGCATTAGACGAGCCGCCGGTTGTCGAACCGCCGACAAGTCTATACCATGTACCGCTCTTTATAGTAATATTTGCAGTAACATTTTTAGCAGACTTATATGAGCCGCCGATAATAGAAAGGTACTGAGTGCATCCATCGGCAAGTTCGCTTTTAATACCTGCACCAAATGTCATATCTTTATACTTTCCAAAGAAATAACAATTTACACTGTCGTTGCATGCGCGGAGCGTAATGTTGTTGAACTCAGCAGGACCGTTAAAGCAATAACCGTCATAAAAATCGAGCCTTGCACCGCTCTTTGAAGCATAATCTACACTGTTATACTTTGAAGTAACAGTAACTTTACCTGTATGTGCAGGAGCATAGAATATATCGTCTGCTGCATCAGTCTGTACACCTACAGTGCAAACACCGCACACGACAATAGTTCCGCCATCGGTTCCGAGTACATTGTATGCATCAAGCATTGAGCCAAGCGGCGAGGAGGCAGAGCTACCGTCTCCTGTTCCGCCGTCTTTTACATAAACCACTCCGCTTGCTGCAGACATGGAAATGCAAAGTAAAGACATCGTTATGCAAATAACAGCAAACCAAATCAATTTGGATTTTTTTAAAACTTGCATACTAACTCCTTACAAATAATAACTTAATCAGATGCATCTTATCATCTGAATGATGTCGATAAGAGTTGCTTTTCTTTCGTTACTGTTTACAAAATCCTTTAACACCATAAGTGCATCAAGAACACTGTATATTCCGTCACTGTTTACATCCTTGAAGGTGAGATTGTTACGTGCAATCTCAGTTACGGAAAGATTGCTGAGAATAGAGCCGCTCTTGATTGCCTGCACAGTATATGTATGAGCACCGGGAGTAGCCTCGGTATCAACACAACTGATAGCAGTACCTGAATATAGCAGTTTTCCGTCGCGGCGAACTATGTATGCGGTAACACCGTCAACAGGATTATATTTTACAGTTACACCTTTATCAAGATTTGTAGAAGCAGACACCGATAAAGTATCAAATCCGCTCATTTTTTCTCTGAGAGTCATGGGGTTTGCGGTCACTGTATAAACAGTGTCAATAGGCGCAGGATTACCGGTCTTTTTGCCGATGCTTACGCCGCTTGAAGTCACATAAATAGGCTCAACGAATGAGAAACGCTTTGATGACGTATCAACACCGATGTAGCCGTGATATGCTACCCACATCTGGCCTGCATGGTCGGTGAAATATGAGCCATGTCCGCAACCGTTTACAGTTTCTTCGGTAAGATTATCAACTCTTCTGAGGACAGGATTCGGATTCTTTGTCCAACTGCTCTTTGACAAAGGATTGCTTCCGGTAAGCTTAAGATAGCCGAGAGCATAGTCCACTGTCCAGTAGCCGCTACCTGTATACATAAGGTAAACTTCACCGCTCGGGCCGTATACTGCAGACGCACCCTCAACTACCTGAGGCCACCATGTCATTTCACCGTCAGCATTTTCGCCGTACCAGTATCCGCCCTTTTCCCAGTCGTAATCGGGACGGCAGATCTCAACAGGAGTGCCTGTAACAGTCCAAGGGTTTTCAATAGTGGTGATATTGATAGTCTGATGGAACTCGGAAGTTCCTCTTCCCTCTTCGCTGACAAAAGTGATATAGAGCTTGCCATTTATACGGATAGGAGAAGAACCGCCGCAAAGCGCGTCTTCGTTATATCCGCCTTTTTCAAATGTCATCTTGCGAAGCACATTTGCTTCACCTGTAACAGGGTCACCCCACTCACCGAGGAGGTTATCACCGTCAAGACATTTTGCAACATACTGACGCTGATTTGATGCTGTTGTTCCCGAAGAATCCTTTTCCTTTGCGCCAACGAACATATACCAGCCGGCATTCTCCTCACCTATTTCATCTGCGGAGAAATAGTGAATTTCGGGAGACCAGAGGTCGGTGTAACTTTCAGGCTCTAAAATTGTATGTGCGGTTACAGTCTGAATATCTGCAATATTTGTTACACGGATAAGCGAAACGGTAGTTGCGCCTGTCGCTGTGTAATAATAATATCCGTCATGATAGAACATAAAGGGGTCGGCATTGTTCTTTCGGAGATAATTTGTAAAAGGGACATTGCCGGTTTCCTTAGCCTCAAGGTCAATGTCATCACCGTATGCGACAGTTGATGTCATCGAACCTGTAAGTGTATCTGTGCCGACAATTTCGAGAAGATGCTGATATTCACCGCCATTTATCTCAAGTGTGTAGCTACCGTTATGGTTACCTATGTTATTTGCAGCAACCTCGATAGTTTCATAGAAGGTACCGCCATTGAGCGTAATCTTGACATCACCGTTAAATGCATCTGCCTCAACAAGATGCGCAGTGGTAAAAATACCGCCAATAAATGTACCGTTGTTTACTGTGAGACTGATGTCACCGGAATGAGAGCAAAGTGCGCCACTCTCGTATGAGGAAGGAATGCTTGCTGCCGCACTGGAAAGAACTACTCTTTCGCGGAAAGTACCGTTATTGATAACAATATTGATGTTATAGTTTACAGCACCACCCTTTGTTGCGCCGCCGCGGATTCTCTGCCATGTACCGCTGTTTATGGTAATAGTAGCGGTCTTATTCTTGTAGTTTGCATAAGAGCCACCCATTATAGAAAGATATGTACTACATCCCTCGCCAAGCTCTGTTGTAACACCGCTGCCCAAGGTAAGATTGTTTGCTCTGCCGTAAATAGCATTGTATGGATGTGTTTTTGTTCCATTGGTACAAGCGCGGAGAGTAATGTTTTTAAACTCAGTTTCACCAGTTAGAAAATAGTTATGATAGAACTCAATCGCCGCACTGTTTTTGGTAGCATAGTTTGTGCTACCGTACTTAGAAGTAATAACTACCTTACCTGTATGGGTAGGTTCCTCAAACTGCTCAGTAATTGAGCAAACACCTGTAACGACGATAGTACCGCCTTCAGTACCAAGCGCGTTAAAAGCATCGGTAAGCGTGCCTACAGGTGCGGAAGCAGAGCTACCGTTACCGCTGCCGCCATCTTTTACATACACAACGTTGGCCGCGAACGCAGAAACAGTAAGCACGAGCATCATCATACAAATTGAAATCAGATAATTAAAATGTAAATTTTTAAAGATACGCATAAATACTCCTTCAAGCCAAAAATATTCATTTTATTATAGCATATCGGAATTGTATAATCAATACAAAAAAAACGCATTATTTACATTATATTAATACACCGTGCAGTATTCTGAGTTCAAAAAGCGAATTTTTTACACAAAAATCCAATCTTTTTCTGTGTGTCAGAGCTATTGACAAAGATTGCCATATTGTAATATAATATTACATAATGCTATACGAAGGAGACGTAACATGACAACCGCAATATTAATCACAGCAGCGCTGTTACCAGCTCTTGTACTATGTATATACATTTTCAAAAAAGATAGAGTTGAAAAAGAGCCTATCGGACTTTTAATCAAACTACTTGTTTTCGGTGCGATATCATGCATTCCGATTGCCATAGTATCATCGGCCGTATGCGATATTATTGATCAGAATTTCATACCATACGGCAGTTTAGGAGCAGACGGCTCTATAACTCTTCCAGACACCCTATATTATCTCTATCATTTGATTACCAACTTTGTTGGCGTCGGTCTTATTGAAGAATCAGGCAAATTCCTGTTCTTATACCTCATCACAAAAAACAACAAAGAGTTTAACAGTTTATTTGACGGACTGATTTACGCCATATTTGTATCACTAGGTTTTGCTGCTTTAGAAAACATACTTTACGTGCTTCAAAATGGTTTTTACGTTGCTATTATGAGAGCCGTACTTTCGGTTCCGGGGCATATGTTCTTTGCGGTAATGATGGGCTATTATTACAGTCTCTGGCACATTCACAAGAAAGCCGGCATGATGGAGGAAACGCTTAAACGCAACGGCATAGTCCCTGTAAGCACACCATCTTTCACATATGGCAAATATATTTTCTCCTGCGTCTTGATCCCCACACTAGCACACGGATTCTACGATTTTAGTTGCTCTATTGATGACAGTTGGTCACTTTTGATCCTTCTTGCATTTGTAGTATTCATGTATGTTTACTGCTTTGGAAAAATCAAAAAGATGTCTAAGAAAGACGCCCCCACTCACAATTATGCCAAGGTTATTTTGCTGAAAAAATATCCGACAGCACAAGAGTATATACTCAACAATTTCTAATATTAAAACCCGAACAAAAGAGTTTTCTTTTGTTCGGGTTTTGTTTTAAAATATACACTTCATAAGCTTCATAACATCGAGCAGTGATGCTTCGGTATTCTTTTCATCAATAATATCCTTAAGAAGGATAAGTGCATCCTTAACATCAATATCGCTGTCGCTGTCCATATCGCCGTAAACGAGTCCGTCATAGTTTGCAAGACGAACAATATCGTTTGAAATTATCTTGCCGCTTACAAGTGCTTCAATCTTGTATGTATGCATACCCTGAGGCATTTCGGTATCTGTATACTCAAGGTCGGTTGTAGAACCAAGTAATCTACCGTCGCGGCGAACGAGATATGCAGTAGCGCCCTCAACAGGAGTAAACGTAAGCTTTGCCTGCTTGTTCACAACTTCGCCATAAACACTGAGCGCGGTAAATCCGCTTGCCTTATCAGCCAGAGAAAGGGGATTAAGCGCTGCGGTGTAAACCTTGGTTTCAGGAGCGGCAATACCGCTGCCGTCACCGATCACAACACCTTTAGATGTTGCAGTATAAGGTTCAACCATGGCATGTCGGGTGCGGCTTTCGTCACTGTCAAGATATGCATTGTAGCACACCCAGCCCTGTCCGCTTGTATCCACTACATAAGAAGCAGAGCCTGTACCTCTTACGCCGTTACCCTGCGAAAGAATAGGTGTGGATTTTTTCTGCCAATTGCTTGCAACCATGGGGTCGCCGCCCTTGAACTTAAGCTGACCGAGACAGTAGTAATCGGTTGTATAGTTAGAGCCAGAATAAACAAGAAATACCGAACCGTCATCACCGTAAACAGGAGTTACAGCCTCAACAACCTTTGGTGCCCAAAGATTATTATCAATTTTTCCGTATCCGTGCATTTCCCAATCATATGTAGGCTTACATATGATTGTTGGAGTTCCTTCAAAAGTCCACGGATTTGTCATGGGAAGAATATTTATTGTCTGATGAAAAGCAGAGGTATATCTTCCCTCTTCGGTAACATAGATAGTATAAAGTTTACCATTGATACGAACGTCACCCTGTCCTGCCGCCCATACATCGTCAAAGCCCTCGATATCTGGGGCGCTTACACGCTGAGGCACGTTGACCTCGCCTGTCACGGGGTTGCCCCAACGTCCCAAAAGATTGTCGCCGTCAAGACATTTGAGAACATACATACGGTGTCCTACATCCGTAACGTCGGTTTCATCCTCGCCGCCAAAGTAGAGATACCAGCCGCCATTACCCTCTCCAACCTCTTCATCAGTATAGTGAAGGATAGTAGGCGACCATGTACTGTTTGACCAAGCCTTTCCCTCTTCGGGAGTGTAAATAGTAGTTCCGTTTGAACGCATAAGGTCACCGATATTGGTAACCTTAGTGAGTTTTACAGCCGATGTGCTCGTAGTGGATGTATAGTAGTAATAACCGTCGTGATAGAAGAGCCACGGGTCTGCACCGTCATTACGCACCGGATTTGTAAACGTATACGTGCCGGTTTCGGGTGCGCCAAAATTGATAGTACCGTCAAGAATCGAGGTCATGCTGCCGCCAAGGTGAGATGTTCCCTCAAAGTCTACAAGGTGAGCGAACTCACCGCCGGTAATTGAAACGTTAAAACTGCCGGAATATACACCTACGCTATTTGCCGCAAGGCTGAGTTTTGCGTAAAAGGTACCGCCATTGATATTGAGATAAACGTTGGAATAAAAATAATCTGTATCTGCCGAAAGAGTTGCACCTACAAGTCCCTGATAGAATGTACCGCCATTAATGGTTGCGTAAATGTCACCGCCGTGCGATGCGGAGGAACCAAGGGTTACCTTCTCAATAAACTCACCGCCGTTAATAGTGAGGTTAACGACGTAGTTCTCGCTACCGCCTGCAGCAGTACCGCCGCGAACTCTCTGCCATTTACCGCTGTTGATTGTAACATTGGTGGATTTATTTTTATATGCGCCTCTGCCGCCGCCCATAACAGAAACATTCTGCTCAGAGCCGTTTACTCTGCCGCATTCGATACCGTTACCGAGGGTAAGCGAATAGTTATATGCATAAATTGCCGGATAATATGTTGAGCTGTTAAGCACAATATTGCAGAATTCCGTTTCGCCGCCACAATACATGTTGTTACCGAATATCAGCGCAGCATTACTCTTTGTGCGATAATCAACGCCGCCGTAGACACTTGTAATGGTGATTTTACCGGTATGGGCAATGCTTGTAAAAGACTCAGAAATCGTATACGGACCGCATACTACAATAGTACCGCCGTCAAGTAGTGCGTTATATGCATCGGCAAGGCTTCCGCCTGCCTTTGCCGCAGTTGAACCATCGCCTGTACCGCTGTCGCAAAGATAGTATGCATCACCTTCTGCAGCATATGTAGCAAAAGACAAAAGGCACACGAGCAAGCAAATTATTATTGCATTTATACGTTTCATATTACCACCTCAAATATTATTAACATTTCAATTATATCAAGTATACCGATATTTTACAATACAAAAAAATACATTATACATTGCAAAAATCAAAAAAGACGGCAGAAGCCGTCTTTTTGTTAGATATTCTGAATATCATATCTTATTTCATCGGGAGCAAGGGTCAAACCGTAATAATCCTGTGCGGTATCGGAGGAGTTATAAAGTACGCGGAGAAGTTTCGTTCCGTCACTATTAAGATACTCGGCGCGCTTGATACAGTTAGGTATAGGACGTGTATCGGTTACGGTAAATTTACCATAGTAGTAGAAATCCCCGTATTTATCAAGGTGTTCGGTGTGGAATGCAATCATTTCGGAATAGCCTGCATCACATCCAATGTCACGGCGGCAAACATAAAGTTCTGCATCAAGGCGAAGTCCCATTACAAGTGAGAATTTCATATTTTTGCGCGATGATGCCTCGCTGTCTCTTATACCTCTTGCAGTTGTAACAACCTCAGGGAAGGTATAGCGGAAAAGTGTCGGGAACTGACGGCTCTTTACATCACAATTTGAATTATTGAGACCGCCATGGATAAACTGTGTATAAGGCGCTGCAACGTCACAGACGATCTCGCCTGCAAGCACCTTGTTTTCCTTTTTACAATATGCAGCGGCTTTTTCAAAAAAATCACGCTTCCAAGTCCATTCCTCATCAACACGGTTACCGTGGTCATGCTTATTATTAAAGCAAGGCTGAACAGGAGCTACGCAATAGCAATCGGTAAAAAGGCAGTCAGCATCGAAGGAATTAAGAAGTTCAAGCTGAGAAAGCACTTGATTTCTCCATCTCTCGGAACCTGTACAACAAAGGGGAAACTGAACAGCACCGTATGTAGCTCTGAACTCTCCTCTGCCGGGATATACAAATGATTGACGGTATTCGTTACCGTTAATATCAACAATTGCAACTTCCTTACCAAACTTTTTATAGTAGTCTATCTGTGGGTCCATAAAGTGACAGTTGCATTCAAGAATGATTCTGCCACCCATCTCTTGCACCTTATGAATGTTTTCACGGAGCTCGTCCCATGCGCCTTCGTAAGGTTCGGTGTATACAGGATAGTTACGGTCCATTCCCTCTTTCCACCATGCAAAGAGGAAAATAGTATGTACTCCACGCTTGGCACCTTCCTCGTACACTCTTGGAAGGTCGGATGCTTTATAGTAATCCTCGCCGTACTGTGAACGCATAATAATGCGCTGCCAGCCTGTGAGTTCTTTTACCCACTTTTCTTTTTTGGAAACAGTATAAAACGTCTTATCTGCCCATGCTCGATATACGTCCGCACCGCTTCTCCAGTCACCGTCAAGTATACCGATAACAGTAGATGAAAGTTCAAAGCTTTCGCCCGGACGGGCCATAGGCATATTGTTAACGCCGACCATCATATTGAGCGGATCAGAGTAAATACGCTGTTTTACCGTAAGGAAGCACGCTCTCGCCTTTTCATCATGTCTACCTACATAAAGGAAATGTCCGTCCGACTCTACGCCGAACCAGCTCATTGTCGCCTTAGGATAATGAAGATGCCAGAACACTTCTCTCTCGTCATGGTAATACCACGTCTGTGTAAGCCCTTTCAAAAACTTCCAAGGGTTCTCAACTCTTTCACCGAGGCCGTTTGGCATATAGATAACGTCCTTTTCTTTATCGCCGAAAAGCTCGTTAAAATCAGCAAGAGGACACATGCACTCATTTACTCTTGTAAACTTTGTATTGTTTGTAAGCGAAGGTGTGAACTTGATAAAACCATTATCAATCTCAGCAGTCACGGTAAAAGATATGTCATACTCATCGCCATACTCACTAACAAGCTTAGAATATGTAATTATAAGTTTTCCATTTTCTTCGGTGACGTTTCCCTTTTGCATACTCGAAACAACAGGGATTTCAGTGCGAAGACCGTCATCCAAAATAAGTCTGAAAAAATCAGAACCTACAGCTGCTTTGTCTTCTTTCCCAGTGATAAAAAAGCGGGCGTCTTGTCCGTTTCCGTCAATTCTGAAGTTTAAACGTCCGGCATTAAGCAACATAGTTTTCACCTCGTATTTGCTATATATTTATATTGTATCGCATTATCATATTATTTTAAATGTTAAATGGTATACATTCTGTTTAAAAAATGAAACAAAAAGACGGCTCTCGCCGTCTTTTTGTTATTTTATTAGAATGCGCGTGCGCCCTTCATTGCAATACGAGTGAAGATTACGCATGCCTCACTGCGCTTGATAAAGTCATTAGGACGATAGTTGCCTGTGCCACTGTCGCCACCAACTATACCTGCACGGTAAAGCTTGAGAACACCTGCATAGCAAGACATATCGCTTGTTACGTCAGGATTAGAACCTTCGCGAACTGCACCGTACTCGCTATCAGGAAGAATGTTTGCAAATACCGCCGCCATATCACCTCTAGTGATATTTGCATTTACATCTGCAAACTGACCGTCGGTAATAATACCATTCTGTACACAGTATTCAACATAAGGTACATACCATGCCTCGCCCTGCGCCGCCGCACGAACAGAAGTTCCGTAATATACAGTGTGTATATTAGCCGCTGCGGTAAGTGCCTGTGCTACTGTAAATGTGTTATCAGGAGAGAACTTAGTTGCAGAAGTACCGTTTGCAAGCTTAAGCTCGTAAGCATTCTTTACATATGATGCAAACCAATGTGCATCAGTTACATCTGTAAAGTTATTCTCATACTTACGTGCTGCAGAGAACACATCCTTCTTTGTCTCGGTCTTGTCGAAGCCGCTGATTCTCTCTGCAACAGGAAGAGGATTGATCTTGGTTGTGTAAACAGTTGCTACATCTGCAGGATGACCGCTTCTGTCACCGATAATTACATTGCCATTTTCAACAAAGTAAGGTTCGATGTAAGCATAACGATTTCCGTCTCCCTTAGGATATGCATGGTAGCAGATCCAGCCCTGACCGTCGGTATCGGTTACATAAGATGCGTGACCGCAACCTGTAAGCTGTGAAGATTGTGAGAAGATAGATTCGGGTTTCTTTTCCCAGCACTTAATATCAGTGGGATCACCGTTAGGTCCGCCAATGTACTTAAGCTGACCGAGCTGATACTTAGCAGTCCAATAACCTGAACCGGAGTAGATGATAAATACTTCACCTTCAGGACCGTAAACTGCTGTCGCACCTTCAACTACCTGCGGGTGAATTCCGTTTTCGGAACCGCCCTTTTCCCAGTCATACTCAGGCTTACAAATAACCTGAGGCTGTCCCTCGATAGTCCAGGGGTTAGTGAACTTTGCAATATTGATAGTCTGATAGAAGTTGTAATCAGCAGTACCGCTGGTTTCTCTACCAACTTCGCTGATGAATGTGATGTACTTAACGCCATTAATAGTAATTACAGAACAACCGCCGGTGAGCTCATTCACGTTGAAGTCACTATCGGGGAACTGAATCTTCTGGGGAACGTTAGGTTCACCTGTAATCGGATGTCCCCAAGGACCGGTAAGATCATCGGTAAGGCACTTGATTACAAATGCTCTCTGCTCGCCAAATCCTGCAGGGTCATCAACCTTGCCATTAACTTCATGCCATGCGTCGTCAGGCTGGCTTCCGAGGAAGCAGTACCAACCTTCGTATTCTTCACCGATTTCCTCTGCGCTAAAATAGTGGATTTCAGGAGACCAAAGGTGAGATGAATACTCTTTGCCCTTTGCAGGCTTATAAATCTGTACGCTGGGAGTATCAACGATGTCAGCAAGGTTAGCAGCCTTTACAAGCTGGAGACCCTGACCTGCTGCAGTTGCAATATAGTAATAGAAGCCATCGTGGTAGAAGAGCCACGGGTCTGCACCGTTGGGGCTCTTTCTTACAAGGCTGGTAAATGACTGTGTACCTGTGAACTCTTTGTTCATATCAAAGTTTTCACCTACATAAAGGGTACTTGTCATATTGCCGTTAACGCCCTCAGTACCCTTAATATCGGGAACATGTGAGAGATTGCCGCCGGTAATGGTAAGGTTATATGTGCCGTTAAGAGTTCCGGTGCTAAGGTCTGTAGGAAGAATTCTACCGTAAATTATACCGCCGTTGATAACGATACTCATATCACCTTCGTAAGTATAAGCACCGTTCATAGATGCACCTACGATACCTGCCTTGAAAGTACCGCCGTTTACAACAAGGGTAAGGTCACCTGTATGAGAAGTAGTTGTACCAAGGATAACCTTTTCTACAAACGTACCACCATTGATTGTCATGGTAAGATCTGCGTTCACAGGAATACCTGTAGAGTTACCAAGACGTGTTCTCTGCCATGTACCGCTGTTTACAGTAACATTACCGCTGACATTTTCAACCACCTGATAAGTACCGCCTACTACACAAGGATATGTAGTAACGCTACCGCCATAAGCACACTCTACATCGTAACCGATAGTGAGGTTGTGATATGCAGCAAGAATACCACCGTAGCTCTTCTTGCTAATAAGTTTAACGCCGTCAATAACTACATCGCCGCCGAGGTAAATGTTCTGAAGAATATTGATGCATGCACCCTCGGTCTTACGATAGTCAACACCCTCGTATACAGATGTGATAAGGATTTCTCCCTTGTGGTCAGGAACGATAAAGCCCGAACCTGTCGAAGAGAATACGGGAATGTCATAAGAACCGCAAACTACTACAACGCCATCGTTATCGCCGATTGTAGCAAATGCGTCTGCAAGGCTATTGCCTGCTGCAGTTGCACTTGTACCGTTACCGGTACCGCCATCCTTAAGGAAGTAAACAACTGTGTTATCAATCTCAAAGAGGTTTGCAGCTGCACCAAGACTCTCTGCGGTGAACTTTTCAGTGTCCATCTTGAGTGTGCCCTTAACATTGTTGCCGGCAACTTCATAAGCCTTAACTGCGCCGCCGTAAAGGAGATATGAGAGCTCCTCTGTTACATTGTTAAAGATAATCTTATCAACAGTACCACCGCTGACAGAAATGTTTACAGTTTTAATAGATGTATCGGTTGTCTTGATTGTACCAACGCTGCCGTTTGCAATCTCGACATTAAGTTCCTCGGTGCCACCGGTGATAGAACCAACCTTTGCACCGTTGATATAAAGCTTGCCTGCACCGCTTACAGATGCAAACTCACCTGCAAAAAGTTCTGCGGAACCAATAAGCTTAAATGAATTTGTACCGCCGACTGTACTTTCAACAACAAAGTTACCCTTGCTTGCATCAATCGTTGCAGCACCGGAAACACGCATATCACGTAAAACAACTGTGCCGCCGAGAACAACATTGCCTTCAAGCTTAAGAGTAGTTGTCGCAGTCTTGCCCTCGATAACTACCTTAGAGTCGTGTTCAGGAGCAACAAAATCAGTAACGGTTACAGTATCGAGAATAACAATTACACTCTCATTTTTAGCAGCAGTTGCAAAACCGTCTGCAAAAGATGCAGGAGTAGTTTCGGAAGAACCATCACCATTACCGTTACTCTTTACAAACACCTTGGAAACATTCTCAACTTTTTCAAATCCTGTACCGAAAGATTCAATCTGCTCTTTGGTATAGTAAGCTGCATCGTAATAGAGAACGTCGTCCTTATTAGCCTTGCGCTCCATTGTTGCAATCTCGGTGCTTGCAAATGAAGTGGTAAGAGAACCAATCTTTGTGCCAAGGAGATAAATCTGAGCAGAGCCGACAACATTATTAATGTTTACAGAACCGATTTCGCCACCGACAAAGTTAACAACTGCGTCCTTTTCAAGACGTCTTGTAACTTCACCGCCGGTATAGAACTCACCGATAGTACCGCCGGTAATATTAATATTAACAGCAGTAGAAATCTGGTTAGAAACCGAGCCGCCGTATACCTTGCCGATAGTACCACCGCTGATGTCGATGTAATGTGTACCGGTAAAGGTAATACCCTTTGCGCCGGTACCCTTCTGACGGGAACCACCGATAACAAACTGGAATGTACCGCTCTTGATAGTGATATGTGAGTCAAGATCATTCACACAGTCATCAAGCGGACTCTGATAACCGCCAAGTACATAGATACCGGCGTTCTTTTCGCCTACAGGACCTGTAGTAATGCCTTCATCAAATACAACATTGTGATACTGACCTACAAAAACGATTGAGTTATCATATTTGATATCAATATTCTTGAATGTTGTATCACCATTGAAATAATAACGTTTGGTAGTACCGAAAACAAGACCTGCGCCTTCAGTCTTTCCATAGTCAACCTGACCGTCGTTGGTAGTGATTTCGAAAGGAATCTCATGAACAACTTCCTTAATACCGCTACCTAACTTATAAGCGTTAGTTACAACGATAATCGCCTTGTCTGCGCGTGAACCTTTTGCAAGGTTCATGACACGTGTCATGGTCTTGACTGCTTCATCAGCAGTATAACCGCTGTTGGTATCAACACCGGTATCGCCGTTGAGATAGTAGTATTCGACCCATTCTTCTGCGTTGATACCCACGAGCATCGTCGCGCAGAGAAGAACCATTGTCAATACCGCCGCCACAAACAAACGAATGTTAAATTTGGTAGATTTATGCATATTAGCACCTCTCCTTTTGCAATATTTGTCTACAATGCCATTATATCACGCCTTGTGTCAATAATCAACGCAAAAACTTTTTATTTTTCAGTAAAATTTAGTACACACGGTGTAAAAATATACTTTATGCTTGTTTTTTTCACATTTGCTATTTTCCTTTTTGTTTTTTGTTTTGATTTTTGCAAGTAGTTTTTTGTTTTTTTATATTGCAGTACGCATTTTTAATATGTTATACTTGTATCAGCAAAATAAATAAAAGGAGACTTGTTTATGAAAAAAATTTTTGTCACACTGCTGATTTTGGCTTGTCTCTGCATGACTGCTTTTGCAAAAGAAACGGTCATATATGAAAATGACTTTTCAAACAGCAGTCTTTCAGACTTCACAATGAAGGGCACAATGAAGGCTGAAGATGGCACGCTTAAAGCAGTCGGCAGTGGTTCATCGGCGTATATCGCATATGACTTGCCTGTACAGTATCAGGGCATGGACTACCGTGTTGAAGTTGACTACTATGGTTCAAACAACATGGGCGGTCTGCTTATCGGTGCAACAAGCGACAAGCTTTCGCAAGAGCCCACCTATTTCTCCGGCTATACCGCAACTACTAATAGCTCCGGCGAAAAGGTTTATATCGCTTATTTCAGCGAAACCGGTTGGGGTGGAAATTTTGCCCCCGGTACCAACAACATAACCGTTGACGATTTTCATATGTCCGTTATGGTTTATAAAGGCGCAATGACATTCCGCGCAACAACACTTGACGGCAAGCTTATTCAGGAGTTCAGATATGAACCCGGTGACCATGAAAATGACATTTACGACACTTTCACCTCTACTGTAGGTATTCGTCAGTATTATGCTGATGCAGGCTACTTTGACAACTTCAAGGTAACAGTAATTGAGGACGATGTTATCCCCTCTCTGTCAACTTCTGTAAAGCTTGGCGATACCGCATTTAAGGCAAACGGCCTTAAAGTTAAAGACGGTGTTGTTAGTGGAAACGGCGCGATGCTTTCTGAAAAAGCACTTAGCGGCGATTACAGAATTGAGTATTCTGTTGCAAACAAGAACGTTTCCCGTTTCTACTTTGGCATGCGCGATACAAAGAACGGTTACGCTTTAGAGCTTGATGAGAAAGAGCAGGAAATCACCCTCTTTAAAATTGAGAATGGCGCTTTCTCCATCCTCTCCAAGAGAGCTTTCATTATCCGTGAGGGCTATTGCGACCTTGTAATAGATATTCACGATGGAATTGCTTCTATTTTTTATAACAACTTCTTCCTTGATGAAGACACAATGCCCAAAGTCGAGTTTTATCTTGAAAATCTCGACGGCAAGTTTGGCATGTGGCTGAACGGCGGTTCTGTTCAGCTTTTGAGTGTCGGTGAAAGCGAAGTGGAAATTCCCGATGAATATTTCATCAATCCCGTAAACAGCGGTGCTGACCCCGATGTACTTTACTACAACGGCACATATTACCTCTACGTTTACGAGAACAGCGGTTTCAATTACTTCCGACTCTACACTTCCCCTGACCTAGTACATTTCACAAAGAGAAACTACATCTTTACTTGGGACCCCGTAAATTACAGCAATGTAAACAGCAATACTCCCTGGAGCCCTAACGTGTTCTACAACGAGAGCGACGGTCTCTTCTACCTTACCTTTGCGGCAGAACAGAACGGTCTAAATGACACAAGACGTATTTACTACGCTCACTCCGACTCCCCGTTTGGTCCTTTTGTTCACGAAGGTCCGCTTACGCCCATTAACCCCGATGTAAACGAGATTGACGGACATGCTTTCACCGGTTATGACGGAAAGACCTACATGTCTTTCTCCCGTTACGATGAGGGCGGTACCATCTGGTTTGAAGAAGTAATTATCAAGGACGGCGTTATTACCGCAAAGCCCGAAACCGCAACCAGAGTTGTTGTTTCCGACAGAGAATGGGATAACGACGGTGCACTTCGTCTTTGCGAAGGCGGCTTTGTATGGAAGCACGGCGGCTACTACTACCTCATTTATGCAACAGGCTCTTACTCTCGTCATTACGGAGAAGCAGTTGCAGTTTCCAAAAACCCTCTTGGCCCATACGAAAAGTATGACTACAACCCCATTCTTAACTGGAACTACATAATCGACGGCCCCGGCGATTCACTTATGATTCCATCGCCCGACGGTGAAGAGATTTACATGGTTCACCACCGCCACAGAACTCCCGATAACGGTGGTAGCCAGAGAGATACTTGTATCGCACTTGTTGAATTTGTAAAGGATCCCGACGGAGGTCCCGACATTCTTGTTGTGGACGGTCCCTCAAGCACTCCTAAGAAGATGCCTTCAAACAAGTATCGCTTTGATGTTAACCGTGACAACAAGGTAACTCTCGCAGATGCTATGGTTGTGCTTAAACAAATCACTTCTTCCGCAGATTATAGCGGCTACTACGATGTAGATGCTAACGGTTCTATCGGTATGGGCGACGTTGTTGCCATAATCGAAAAAATAAAGTAAAGGAGAAACAACGATGAAAAAAATTATTTCTTTTCTTCTTATAACTCTGTTAGCGGTGTCTATGCTTTCCATCGCTATTTTCGCAAGCGATGACGTTGTATATATCTCCTACAACAAAGGTATCAACTCGTACGACGGTCTCACCGATTCAACACCCAAGAAGAGCCTTGGCACTGCAAACGGCAATGGCGCATTTGGCGTTATTGCAAACGGTGGCACAATGGTTATTTCCGAAAAGCTTTATTTCGGTGACAACTATACATGGTATGCAAACGGCGATACTACAATTACCGCAAATTACGGCGGCAAGGATTATAAAAACACATCCCCTGCAAACAACCCTGCAAGCGGTGTTTTAAAAATAAAGCCCGGTTGTGCTATAACAGTCAAGAGTAACCTCACTCTTGACGACATGATCCTCTTTTCTGAGGGAACCAAAGATACTATCATTGTTACTAACGGTGCAACCCTCACAATCACCGATTCTGTTATTACAATGACAAAGAGCACTTATAATTTCAACATCGTAGTTGAAAAGGGTGCAAAAGCAGTTATCAATGCCGGTACTTATTCTTCCGTAACAGGAGACGGCGAAATTATACTTGACAGCGATGTTACGGTCAGCAAACAGTCTCTTATGGAAAACAACGGCACTTACGCTTACATTTCCTACAATAGCGGTAAGAATACAAACGACGGTCTTTCCGAGGCGACTCCCAAGCAGGGACTTGGATCTGTCGACGGTACAGGTGTTATAGGCATTCTTAAAAATGGCGGTACTCTCGTAATATCCGGCAAAATGTATGTCGGTTCGAGCTACACATTAAACACCAAGGGTAAGATTACTATTACTGCAAACTACGGCGGCAAAGACTACAAGAATACCGAACCTGCATCCAATCCTGCAAGCGGTGTAATGAAAATGAAACCAGCCTCAACTTTCACAGTAGCAAGCGACCTCACACTTGATGACATGATCCTTTTCCAGGAGAATGCACAATGCACTATTATTGTTGCAAACGGTGCTACATTTACTGTTAACGAAAATGTTATCGCCATGTCAAACAAAGAGCATTTCATGAGAGTAATTGTTGCCAAAGGAGGCAAAGCTGTCATTAACGGCGGTACTTTCTCATCTGTAAGCGGCGAAGGCGAAATTATAATCGGCGAAAAAGCTACTGTTTTAGGCGAAGCTGAAGAAATTGTAAAAGAAGAAGCACCCAAACGCGAGCCTATCGTATGCTTTATTGACTACCAAAACGGTGACAATGCAAACATGGGCGAAAGTGCAAGCAATGCAGTAAAGAGCTACAGCGACGGAGTATTTAAGCGCATGGTATTCGGCGGTACTGTTGTTGTAAGTGGCGAATCCTACATTGCAGGATCCGGTACAAATAAAGAATACACTATGCCTATTCTTGTCAAGCCTGTCACATTTACTTCGGTTTATGGCGGTAATGACTACAGAAGCTCCGCAAACTTCAAAGTAAACGGCGGAAATACATTGGTGATTTCAAGTGACGTAACATTTGACAATATCGTTTTCTCCTCGGATGAAGAACAAGCTTCTATCCGTGTCACAAACGGAGCGACATTGACAATAACCGATACCGTATCTTTCGAAGGCGGATATAAACTTACTGTCGATAAAGGTGCAATTGCGCTTATTTCCAAAGAAGCACAAAGTAAACTAACAATTACAGGCGAAGGAACCCTCATCACCTATAATGAAGGTTACGGTGATATCATCAACCACTATTTCGGAACAAACACAATGGTTGAACTTACCATCGGCTCAGAGACCGCATACATTAACGGCAAGGCTCACACTCTTGATGCAGCTCCCATTAACCGTAACAATCGTACAATGCTCCCCGTCCGCTTCCTTGCAAATGCATTTGGCATTGAAAACGACGGCATCAAATGGGATGCGGCAACGCGCACTGCAACTCTCACTAACAGCAATGTTACTATTGTTGTTACAATAGACGCACCTACCATGACTGTAAACGGTCAGTCGGTTGCTCTTGACTCCCCTGCTATAATCGAAAGCAACCGCACATACCTCCCTGTTCGTGCGATTGCAAATGCACTTGGTGTTTCAAATGACAATATCGTTTGGGACGGTACAACAAGTACAGCTACATTGATTAAGTAGATTTAGTATTAAACAAAAAAACAGATGGCGAAAGCCATCTGTTTTTTTGTTTAATATGCTCTTGCAGACTTCATTGCAATGCGAGTGAAGATTACGCATGCCTCGCTTCTCTTGAGAGAGTCGCCCGGTCTGTAATTTCCTGTACCTGCATCGCCTCCTACGATACCTGCTTTATACAGTTTAGCAACTGCACTGTAGCAAGCCATATCACTTGTTACGTCAGGATTTGAGCCTTCCTTGATTGCAGCGTATTCTTCATCGGGAAGAATATTTGCAAATACAATAGCCATATCTCCGCGTGTAATATTTGCATCAAGGTTTGTAAACTGTCCCTTAGAAATAATGCCATTTTCTGTACAGTATTCAACATAAGGAACATACCAAGCCTCGCCGCTCTGTGCCGCACGTACGGTCTTGCCTGTATAAATGGTGTGGATATTTGCCGCCGCAGTGAGCGCCTGTGCCACGGTAAAGTTATTATCGGGACTGAACTTAGTCTGTGAAGTTCCGTTTGCAAGTCCAAGTTCGTATGCATTCTTCACATAGGATGCAAACCAATGAGCATCTGTTACATCTGTAAAACGTCCGTCATACTCACGTATAGTAAGGAATTTACCTGTTGAAGCGTTAACAGTGTCAAAGCCGCTGATACGCTTACCGAGAGGAAGCGGGTTAACGTTTACTGTATATTCGGTTTCGATAGGTGCGGGATGTCCACTTCCGTCAGCGATAACAACGCCATTCTTATCGACGAAATAAGGCTCTACAAACGCGTATCTGCCGCTCGTGGTATCCTTACCGATATATGCGTGATAGCATACCCAGCCCTGACCGTCGGTATCGGTTACATAAGATGCGTGACCGCAACCGTTGATACTGTCAGACATATAAAGAATAGGCTCAGACTTCTTTTCCCAGCTTGTAATCTCAAGCGGATCGCCGCCAATGTACTTAAGCTGTGCAAGATTATAATGTTTTGTCCAATAACCGGAACCGGAATAGATGATATATACACTTCCGTCCTCGGCATAAACTGCAGTAGAACCCTCAACTACCTTGGGCCAATACTCGCCTGTGTTAACATTGAGTGCATATCCGCCCATTTCCCAATCATATTCAGAACGGCAGATGACCTTTGACTGACCTACAATAGTCCAAGGATTGGTCATCTCAACAATATTAATTGTCTGGTGCATATCGGGAGTGCCTCTGCCTGCCTCTGTAATATAAAGCATATAGAGTTTGCCGTTAATACGGATCTCGCTCATGCCTGCCGCCCAAAGATTGTCAAAATCGGGAATATCTTTAGCTACAACACGCTGAGGAACATTAACTTCACCGGTAATCGGATTGCCCCAACGTCCAAGGAGATTGTTGCCGTCAAGACACTTCACAACATACATACGGTGATTTACATTATCTCCGTCATCGCATGCAAGGAAAAGATACCAGCCGCCGTTGCCCTCTCCGATTTCCTCATCAGTGTAGTAGTGGATTTCAGGCGACCAGAGGTTCTTTGACCATTCGTGTCCGTCTTCGGGGTCGTAAATGGTCTTGTACTCTGCATACTGCATATCACCGATATTCGCGGTCTTACAGAGACCTACGGTATTCGCTCCTGTTGCAGTGTAATAATAGTAACCGTCACAGTAGAAGAGCCACGGGTCTGCACCGTTACTTCTTATCGGGTTTGTAAATGAATATGTACCCTTTATCTCAGCATCAAGGTTTATTTCATCTGAAACATGAAGCGCACTTGTCATGTTTCCAACACCTTTTGTACCCTTAAGATCGGTGAGATGTGCGTAATAACCGCCGTTTACAGTAACATCGAAAGAACCGTTGTAGGTTCCCTTTTCAGAATTTGCCGGAGCGATGTTGCCATAGAAGGTACCACCGTTGATGGTAAGTTTAACATTGCTGTTAAAGTAATGTGTGTCCTTGGTGAGAGTGGATGCATAGATACCTCTCTGGAATACACCGCCGTTTATTGTTGCGGTAATATCACCGTCATGTGAAAGTGAAGAACCGAGAGTGAGAGGATCTATAAATCTACCACCGTTTATGGTGATATTAACTTTTACATTCTTGTTTCCATCTGCCGCAGCTCCGCCGCGAACCCTCTGCCAGATACCGCTGTTTATGGTAATGTCAGTAGTTTTATCAGTGAGTGTTGCCTGAGCACCACCCATAATAGACATGTAACTGTTGTTAACATCATCTGCATAGGATGTAATGTTCTCACCCATCACAAGCTTATGAGTATTTGCATAAATACTGCGATAATGAGCATTATTCTTAATGGTTATATTATTGAACTCTGTTTCGCCGCCACAGTAGAAATTTGCTGTGAACAGCATTTTAGCATCGTTTGTCTTCTGATAATCGACACCGTCATAAACAGAAGTAAAGGTAATCTTACCGTTGTTTTTGCCTGTGTTAAATGCTTTGGCAACTGTGAAATTACCACATACTACAATAGTACCGCCACTTTCACCTATTGCTGCATATGCCGCATCAAGAGAGTTTGAAGGAGAGCTTACGCTTGCACCGCTACCGGTAGCACCGTCAGCGATAAAGAATACCTTTTCTCCGCCCTCAGTAAACAGAGTCGCCGCTGCTCCGAGAGAATCGGATTTGAAAAGCTGTTCATTGATAACAAGCTTACCCTGAGCGTTGTTGCCACTAACTTCATAAACCTTAACCTCGCCGCCCATAAGAGTATATGCGAGAGATTTAGCAACATTATTGAATATTACTTTATCTACACTGCCGCCGCTGACGGTAAGCTCAAAGTTATTTATAGCAGTATCTGTAGACTTTACAGTACCTACATTACCGCTGTGAATCTCTACGGAAGAGCTGTCACTACCGCCTGTAATGCTATTAACCGTAGCTCCCAAAATTACAATATTCTTTGCATTGGTTATTGCGCCGTAAGTACCTGCTTCAAGGACTGCATTTCCGCTTACATTAACGTTTGAAACTGTAGCATTCTTTGAAACTACAAGCCTGCCATTATCAGCATTGAAGCTACCGCCAACTATCTTTACACCGGCAAACGCGGTTTCGCCTGCAAGAGTATATGTACCCTTAATTTCAATCGAAGCGCCTTCTTTACCTGTTACGGTAATGGAATTTGCATGCTCTGCTTCGCTGAAATTACTGAGAATAAGCTTTCCGATAACTGTTACGACTGCTTTGTTCTCTGCAGCTATCTTAAGTGCATCTGCATAAGAAGCAGGATCACTTTCGCTAAGACCGCTACCGCTTGCGCCGTCCTTTACATAAATAACAGCGTTGTTTTTCTTCGCATCAAATCCTGTAAATGCATCAATCTCAGCTTCGGTATAATAGTTAGCATCATAGATAAGAGTCTTCTGCGACTTTGCCTTTGTTTTAAGCTCCTCAATATCGGCATTATAGTAAGAAACAGACATGCTGCCTACCTTTGTGCCGAGAAGATTAACTGTTGCATTGCCGACAACATTGTTGACATTAAGAGTACCGATTTCACCGCCGGTGAGAGTAACATCTGCGGTGCCGTTAAGACGGCGGGAAGCATCTCCGCCAACAGAAAAGTTTTCAACTTTACCGCCACTCATGGTGATTACCGCATTCTGGCTCCAGTTATGCTGTGCGGATGCACCAAGCAGATTAGCAATTTCGCCGCCCTGAATGTCTATATGATGTGTACCTGTAAGAACAAGCCCGTCAGCACCGGCTGCTTTCTGACGTGAGCCGCCGATAACATAGAGGAAAGTGCCGCTCTTGATTGTAATATGTGAATCAAGAGTTGCATCAAAAGAGTTTTCCGGGCTCTGCCAACCGCCAACTACATAAAGTCCTCTTGCATCACTGTCAAGACGCTTTGTTACAACACCGTCGCCAAAAGTGATATGATTATACTGAGCTACACAGTTAAGTGTGCCTGTATATTCAATTGTAATATTCTCAAAGGTGGTATCGCCTTTAAGTACATATCTGAGTTTCGACCCAAAAACAAGTTTTGCCCCCTTGGTCGCCGCATAATCTGTAGTATCGTCCTTTGTGGTTATAACAAAAGGAACGGTATGCGCTATTTCATTAACGCTTGAAGGAATTTCATACTCGTTTGTAATAACGATATATGCTTTGTCAGCACCGGACTTTTCGGCATAGCGGCATGCTTGTGTGAAAGTCTTTACCGCATGGTCAAAATCAAGCGCGTCAGCACTGTCGTCACCGGTAACAGAATTGACATAAAAATACTCTACGTTTTCTGCAAATATCGCCACGGTCAAAGCCATGGTAAGTATAACAATAACCGAAAGTAAACTTATGATTTTTCTCATATTTGCACCTCGCTTTATGGAATATGTATATTATATCATATAACATATATTATTTTCTACAACATTTTAACTATTTTAGTAAAATATTCGTATGAATATTGCATAAAAAGTTTTAAAGTGGTAAAATAACGCTTGTGAGTTCGAAACCTTCCTCACGTAAAACAAAACTAAAGGAGCAAGTTAATATGAACAAAAGGGTTAAGTTTATTTGCCATGCGGCTCTTATCGCCGCGCTTTATGTTGTACTGACATATCTTGCAGCAGTAATGGGCATCTCAAGCGGAGTCGTACAGGTGCGCTTTTCAGAAGCGCTTTGTATACTTCCCTATTTTACCGCGGCGGCTGTGCCGGGAGTAACGGTTGGGTGTCTGCTTGCAAACATTCTTACAGGCAGCGCAGCGCTTGATATTGTATTTGGCACACTGGCAACCCTTATCGGTGCAGTTTTAGCAAGAATATTACGCAAAAACAAATGGCTTGTGCCGCTGCCGAGCATTATCTCAAACATGGCGATAATTCCGCCTGTTTTGATTATTGCATACGGCGCAGAAGAAGCATATCCGTTTTTGCTTTTAACTGTCGGCATAGGCGAAGTGATTTCGATATACGGACTTGGCATGGTGCTATTATTTGCACTTGAGAAAAGAAGAATATTTTAAGTAAAAAAGTTCGGTGTTTTTACACCGAACTTTTTATTTATTACTGTACTGTTTTTTTCAAAAGTTGCAACACATCTATAAGGCTGAGACTTCCGTCACCGTTCATATCGGAATTCACAATCTTTTTACCGTTTGTAACCGCATTGAGAACTAACATAACATCAATCACGGAAACACTTCCGTCTCCGTCCACATCACCTACTATAGATTCTGCATATGTTACTGCTGCATTTGCAGTTGTAAATGCGACTGCACCCTTTTCGTCATATGCTTCAAGTTCACAGATTTCAAAATTGAACTCATCGCTATTTGTAACATTTTCAACTGCATAAGTAAGGGTTACTGTCATGTCAACAGTATCAGCAATACCGGTATTGCTGATAACAGACATCCTGTAGGGGTTAGCATATTCGGTTGCGCCAACAAATGCAAATTCACTGTCAGTATCGGAAACGACATTTACAAGAGTTGTGCCTGTAGGAGCCTTCACCTCAAAACCTGCCGCAAGAACAGGCTCGCTTGCGAAAATATTTACGGTAATGGTAATTTTTCCTTCACCTGTAACAACAAACAAAGGCGATGCGAGATATGTACTTTCGAGATTTTCAAAACTTTCTCCGCAGCCGTTACATGCGTAAACGCCCCGTTCCCACTGATATGAAGTATGCTCATTTTCATCAAGCGGAAGTTCTATGGTTCCGAGGTCTTCAAAGCATATTTCGCAAACCTTATTTGCGCTTCCATTTTTTTCGCAGGTAGAAGCAGTAATTGTCTCGTATCTTACGTCCGCATGGTCACATTCATAGAATGCGGCGAGTTTGGGCTCGTTTTTATCTACCCATGCGCCGTAAACATTGAGGAGTGAGAATTCTGCTTGAGAATATGCACTTCCGCATGCGAGATCGCTCATTCCGAGACCGTCTTTATAGTAGCAATTGGAAGCGTTCTTTGCAGCAGGATAACCTACAATGCCTCTTACATAGCCCTTGCTTTCAGATGCAGTAGTCGGTGAAACTGCATTATAGCAATTATCAATCTGTACATAGGAATATGTCTTGCCGCAGATACCGCCTACATATGCCTTTGAAGGAGAAACATCGCCTGTTGTAACAAGTCCTGTGTTAAGACAGTTGCGTATGCCGCCGATATTCCATGCGGAGCCTACGATACCGCCTGCGTCACTTTGTACGGTGTCAAGGCAGGTGATAGTTCCGCTGTTTTTGCATTCGGAAATAACAGACTTCGGCTCGGCTGTGTTGACAGTGTCTGTGCCCTTGAAGTAACCTATGATACCGCCGATGTATTCAATGCCGGTAACATTACACTTGTTATGACATCTTTCAACAGTAACCGCATCCGCACCTGCGTAAGCAATGATGCCGCCAGAGTAATAGCTACTTGCGGTAATTGTGCCGCTCACGGTGAGATTCTTGATAGTTGCATTATTTACATATCCGAAAAGTGCAACATATTGGTCGCCAGAAATATTAATTCCGCTTATCGCATGGCCTGCACCGTCAAATGTGCCGCTGTAAGGTGTTTCAGCAGAACCGATAGGCATTTGCGAAAGTCTGTTCGTAGCGGTTGAAAGGTCGATATCTGCGGCGAGTGTATAGTCTGCGTTCCAAAGACTCGGATAATTCATAAGAGTGAGGAGCTCGTCTGCTGTTTCGATGTTTGAATCGAGAGTCACTTCGGGAACCTCAGGTTCGTCGGGAACATCAGGAACATCAGGTCCTTCGGGAGCTACATAGAAATATGCAAGGAATGGGTCTTCTGCATTTACCCAGAGACCGTTTGCATTGAGCGCATCAAAGGATGCTTCGGAGTATACGCTTCCGTAGTTCTTATCGCTCATTCCGAGACCGTCTTTGAAAAAGTTGTTTAAGCCGTTCTTTACATTGGGACGGCCTACAATTGCTCGTACATAAGTTGTTACCTCAGAGGGAGTTTCGGGGGCAACGGTGTTATAGCAGTTTGTAACCTTGCCGTATGAGCCGGTTTTTCCGCAGATACCGCCAATATAAGGCTTATCAAGAGAGATATCACCGGTTGTAACAAGTCCGATATTCAAGCAGTCGCTGACATTACCTACTGCGTAAATTGAGCCTGCGATACCGCCTGCGTCACTCTGCACAGTGTCAAGGCAGGTGATAGTTCCGCTGTTCATACACTCGGTAATGTTCATTTTAGGAGTGGTGGTACTCTTGTCCGAGCCGTATGCGTAGCCGCAGATACCGCCTGTATATTCAATTCCCGTAACATTACATTTGTTATGGCATCTTGAAATATTAATAGCCTCTTTTGCATAAGCAACAAGACCGCCCGAGTAATAGCTGCTTGCGGTAACACTGCCGCTTACGGTGAGATTCTTGATGGTTCCGCCGTTAACATATCCGAAAAGTGCAACATATTGATTACCTGAAAGGTTGATATTGCTTATCTCATAGCCGTTTCCGTCAAATGTGCCGCTGTAGGGAGTATTTGCAGAGCCGATGGGCTTTTGCGAAAGACCGTTTGTAGCGGTTGAAAGGTCAATGTTTGCAGTAAGTGTATAATCATCTGCCCACATCGACTCTGTGTTCATAAGGGTAAGTAGTTCATCTGCGGTAGAGATATCCGCCGCAAATGCGGAAACTGTTAAAACCAGTAAGAATAATGCCAAACATATAAACTTTTTCATTGTTTTTCCTCCTTACTGAACTGTGAGCTTCAGAATATTCACAACCTCGGCAAGAGTAGTCTCGCCGTCGCCGTTTATATCCGCATTGGTGTTTTCTTCCTTGTCAAGCCATGCATTGAGTGCTGACATAGCATCAGAAACTGTAATTCTTCCGTCACCGTCCATATCGCCGCTACGCTCGCCAACGTATATTGTATACTGATTCTGTTTGATATTATAATACTGATTTCTTATGGTTGAATAGCAATCAGCAGTCATAATATTTCCGTCCTCGTTGAAGTAAAGCATGGTAACCATGCCTGTTGGGGTATCAACATCAATACCCTGAGGATTTACAAGCATCTGCGTAACAACATTGCCGTGGTCGCCGACAGCCTTTGTTGCACGGATTTCATCGGAGTCTATATGTCCCGAAAGCACAAGCACGATATTTTCGTACTTGCAGACATACTTTTCCCAGATATCATCACCGTTGTTGTAGCCAAAGCCGAGTTTAGGGAATGTTGAAATGGGATTTACAGGGTCTGTATCATCGGTAGTTGTTCCGTCATCTGCCATATAGCTGTGTGTTACAACAATAACCTTGTGGTCGGGATGCGCCGCAGTAACCTCGCATGCCCATTCAAGCACTTCGTCAGCGGGACCGTAATCAAGAGTAATGATAAGATAATCTGTTTTGCCGAGTCTTACGGTCTTATAGATGTTTTCAAGACCGTCATCATAGCGACCTGCAATATCAGAGATATACCCCTCATAATTCATACCCGTGGTTGCACTGTAAGGACGGTCATGATTGCCTCTGCACGCTGCAAGCGGAACAACACCTGCAAGACGCTTGAACTGGCTCTGCACAAGAGCCCACTCGTTAAGATTATCACGTGTCTGAGCAATGTCACCAAGAGCTATTACATAGCCTATTTTCTTGGAGTCCTTATTAGCTAAAATCCAATCGTAGATATTGTGAAGCATATCCGGCTCATTGCAAACAACTATCTGCTGGTCACCGATAAGTGCCAACGAATATGCGTAATCCTCGGGCTCATTGCTTACATCATCATACCACATGGGGTCATAAACCATGTCGCACTTGCCTGCCATATCGGCTACTTCATCGCCGAAGTTCTTACCTGAAAGGTCATAATGCGCCATAATGTTTGCATCGTTTACATTAACAGCATTCATATCCGCCTTTATTTCTTCTGCACTTCTGACATCAGAGAAAAGAGTTACGCTACGGAGCTCACCCTTGAAATATCCGGAGTTACCGGATGTGTTATCGCCGCCAAGAACAGTACACATAGGAGATGCTTTAGGAACAAAATCCGAGGTTTTTGTTCCGGTTAGTTCGCCGTTTATGTAGCAGGAGAAAACGCCTGTCTCAAAATCGAAGGAAATAGCAACATGTGTCCACACACCCGACTCAACCTTAACCGAATCGAAGGTATATGTCTTGTGAGCCCCTACGCAGTTAGGTTCCTTATCTACAAACTTCACAAAAGGATACCCATCACTGGAAATAGCAAATCTCATCGCATGAAATGTGGTGGATTTTATACTGCCTAAAATAACACCGCTCTCACCGCTTGGGATTTTAACCCATGCTTCATACGTTGCCGCAACCTCGATATAAGGTGCTTCTGTTTTGTAAATGCCGTAATTTTTAAATGTCATGCCTTCATCTGCCGCAAAAGCGGTAGTGACAAGCATAGCGGCAAGAACAAATATCAGTAAAATGCCGATTGTCTTTTTCATATGGTTCACTCCTTATATTATAATTTGATTCCTAACATAATTTTATTATAAAACCACTTGAACGTCAACTGCATGATAGTGTATAATAGCATAAACTACAAGTTATAGCGGAGGCAAGAATGGAACTGTTACAACTCACATATTTTCGTGATGCGGCAAAGCTTGAAAACTTCTCAAAAGTAGCACAAAAGCACTATGTTGCACAGCCTGCTGTCAGTCATACAATATCAAAACTTGAAAAGGAACTTGGTGTAAAGCTGTTTAACCGTAGCGGAAACAGAGTCACACTCAATGAACACGGCGAGGCTTTTTATGAAGACGTAGAAGCCGCACTTGAACGGCTTGAACGAGGAAAGCGGCGGATACTTAACATGAAAGAAAACACCGTTAAGGTACTGATGTTTGAGGGCTCGATCGTTCTTATACCGATGATAGCAGACTTCAAAAAGCAATATCCCGATACAGAAATCATACTTATCGAAAACCAACAAGCCGATCTTATAATCAGGTCCCGCCCTTTTGAAGAAGAGGATAAATACATCACTATACCTCTTTTTACCGAAAGAATTATGGTTGCTCTTCCCAAAGATAATCCGCTTTCAAAAAAGGATTCCATTTTTATTGAAGATATAAGAAATCAGCCGATAATCGGTTTGCTTCACGGTTCGAAAATGTACCGTCAGTTGAAATCTCATTTTGATTTGATGGATTACACCCCCAATATCGTAGTTTCAAGTGGAAACAGTACAACAATTGCAGAATATGTTAAAAACGGATTTGGCATAGCTTTCTTCCCTGAGCTTTCCTGGTCGGGAGTTGCGGGAGCGGATATAGTTATACGTCCGTTTGCAGAGTTTGATTGCCGTCGCACGATCTATGTATCCTATAAAAAAGGAGCCGCACTCAACGATGCCGCGAAAACATTTATTGACTTTGGACAAGAATACTTCCGTAAAAACGGCTATGCTCCGATTGAATAATAAAAAAATCCTTGCAAAACTTTGTTTTGCAAGGATTTTTAATTAGTTATTCATAAATCTCGAAAGGAATTCGCGGGTAGCTTCTTGCTGTGGGTTACCAAAAAGTTGCTCAGGTGCGCCATCCTCACAGATTACTCCGTCTTTCATAAAGACAACTCTGGAAGAAACGTCACGTGCGAATGCCATTTCATGAGTTACAATAAGCATTGTCATACCACTCTTTGCAAGGTCGCGCATTACTGCAAGAACCTCGCCCACCATCTGAGGGTCAAGCGCACTTGTAGGCTCGTCAAAGAGCAGAATTTCCGGATCCATCGCAAGCGCACGGGCAATTGCCACACGCTGCTTCATACCTCCGGAAAGCTGTGCAGGCTTTGCGTTAATGTACGGATCCATGCCTACATGCTTTAAAAACTTCATGGCATTTGCCTCTGCCTCTTCTTTAGAACGCTTCAAAACCTTGGTCTGGCCGATCATGCAGTTCTTAAGCACGCTCATATTATTAAAAAGATTGAAGGACTGGAACACCATACCAACCTTTGAACGGTAGGATGCAGGATTTACACTCTTTGCTGTAATATCATTACCATTGTAGAGTATCTCACCTGAGGTAGGCTCCTCAAGTAAATTGATACAACGAAGCAAAGTGGATTTACCACTACCGGATGCACCGATAATTGTTGTAACGTCACCGGGACATACATTGAAATCAATATCTGTAAGTACCTGATGTGTACCGAAGGACTTGGACAGGTGCTTTATCTGAAGAATAGGCTCGCTCATCTGAAGTCCTCCTTTGTTTTCTTTTTATCAGGAAAATTATATGTTCCGCTTGTAAGTGCAAGTGTATCTGTAGTTGCAACATCGTAGTTAGCATCGCCGCCTAACTTCTTTTCAAGCTTGCGGAGAAGCACCGAGGTAACCATTGTCATGGTGAGATATATCAACATAACGATAGTAGCCGATTCGAAATAAGTATAAAGCGCACCAACTGCCGCCTTATGTGAGAAGAACAGGTCACTGATGGAAATAACGGAAAGAACAGATGTATCCTTGATATTGATGATAAAGTTATTTCCGATCTGAGGAATAATGACACGGAATGTCTGTGGCAGAATAACACTCATCATCGTCTGCACATGAGTCATACCGATAGCCTTAGCGCCTTCTGTCTGGCCAATGTCGATAGACATGATACCGCCACGAACAGTCTCTGCCATGTAAGCACCTGTATTAATCGACACTATAAAGAACGCCGCTGTCCACATATCCATCTTGATATCAAACATCATCTGTGCACCGTAATAGATGAATACTGCCTGAACTATCATAGGTGTACCGCGGAATATTTCAACATATGCACGCATTACTGCACGAACCACATTAAGAAGCGCACGCTTTAAAAGTGAATCGCGTTTTTTATCAACAGGGATAGTCTGCACAACACCGACAAGAAAGCCTATGACACATCCGAAGAATGTACCGACGACCGAAATAAGCAATGTGGTGCCTGCTCCTGTAAGATATGTAATTCCGAAACGGTTCCAAAGCTTAACGATGTTGTCAATAAAAGAGGCAGTTTCGGGTTCGGCATAGATAAAATCAGGATTAAGAGTAATTGCAGTATGCATTGAACTATCAAAGTTCTTAAACGTGAACTCCTTGTTCATACCGAGAGAAAGCTTGTTAAGTTCAACATTGAGCGCTTCAAGAAGCTCAGCGTTGCCCTTTTTAACTGCCATACAGATCTCTACCTGCTCAGCTGGAACCGAATAGTCTCCGTCAGTGCCATAGAAATCAAGCATAGCAAGCTCTGTATATGTAGTGAGCGCCGCCTTTGCATATGAGCGGTTTACAATTGCCGCATTGCACTCATTGCTGACTATCGCCTCAAGCATTGCAGACATATCGTCATACTCAATCGCGTTAGCATCAGGAATACTTGCAAGGCAATCAATATACTCAGCAGCAACAAAAACATTTGCACCGGCAAGATCGGATACAGATGCGGCAGATACATATTCGCCATCTGCTTTTACAAGAGTTACTACATTGTTATAGTAAAAAGGAACGGTGAAGTCTACCTTTTCGCTGTTCTCATCATTATTAACGAGCCCCGACATAACAGCATCAACTTTCCCTTCTTCAAGTGCATTTACGAAGTCATTGCTGTCAAGCTTTACTATCTCAAGCGTATAGCCGAGTTTATTTGCCATACGGTTTGCGATAATAACATCATAGCCATACGCATAAAGTTCGGAATCGTTAATTTTTACAAGTTTCGCGTTGCCATCTGCCTCTTGCTCCCACGAGAACGGAAGATTGTCGCAAGTGATGCCGACTTTAAGCACTTCTTTTGCTTCATCTGCAAAAATGCCAATTGAGCAGGTCAAAAGCATTAACATCACAAGAGCGATGACCGAGAGTTTCTTTAACAAAAAATTCAACTCCTTAAAACATCACAAAGTGACGGGAGTATATCCCGTCACTCTATGTACAAATTATATTACTCGGAAAGAGGCTGAACTGCGATAGCTTCGTTCATGAGCTCATCATAGTCGGTTGCAGTCATCTCAGCGAGAACTGCGTTGATAGCATCGAGAAGCTCGGTGTTACCCTTCTGAACAGAGATACCGATGTTGATATCCTCATCAGATACTTCGTAGTCACCATCGGTGCCATAGAAGTCGAGCATTACGAAGTTGTCATATGCAGCGAGTGCAGCGGAACCAGTGGGACGGTCGGTAACAACAACGTCACATGTGCCAGCGTTAAGTGCAACGAGCATTGCAGGAGCAGTCTCCTGTGCGGGAAGCTGATTTACCTCGGGAATCTGGCCAAGACAGTTGTCATACCAGATGGTACCGAGCTGAGAAGTACCGGTTGCGCCCTTGAGGTCTGCAACGGACTGAGCTGCTGCATATGCGCTGTCGTTCTTAACGAGAGTAACGATAGTTGCATAGTAGTAAGGTGTAGAGAAGTCAACCTGCTCGAGGCGGTCTGCAGTGATGGACTGACCTGCGATAACAGCGTCAACAGTGCCTGACTGAAGTGCGGGAATAAGAGAGTCCCAGTCAAGCTTTACGATTTCGAGATCCCAGTTGTTAGCTTCTGCAATCTTCTTTGCGATGATAACGTCATAGCCATATGCAAACATATTGGTATCTGCAATAGCAACTGCGCCGTTAGCGTCGGTTTCCTGCGCCCAGTTGTAGGGAGCATAAGCACATTCCATAGCTACGCGGAATGTCTTCTTTTCGGGCTGGTCGTCTACCACTTCAGCGGTGGTGTCTGCCACCTCTTCGGTTGCTACTGCATCAGCAGTAGTGGTTGCTGCGTCATCGGTGGTAACAACAGTTTCGCCGCCGCATGCGCAGAGAGCAAACAGCATCATCATGCTGAGTGCAAGTGCAAGAATCTTTTTCATTGTGTTTTTCTCCTTAAAAATATATATTTTTTGCAATAAAAAAGCCATGTAATAAATCATTCGAAAAAAGCATTTTTTCGAATGGAATAAGTCGCAAGTCTCGCGACTCGCTCACCGCTCGCGACTTTCAAGGAGTTTTTCGGTCGGCACATGTCCGCCAGAAAACGGGATTTTAATTAAATAAAAAAGCCATGTCTAATTTTCACCAAAAAATGAAAAGTGACATGGTAACATTGTAACCTTGACAGCTCTCCACCTTTCGGTGACAGTTCGCATCATATTTTGATACGCCCCAGCGTATTCGACTTTTCGGCAATCGAACCGCTTCGGCAATGTTCCCTTTCACATTTATGCACCGTACATTTAAAAAATGCTACTCTTAAACATCGCACCTCTATCATTACTTCAATAATATATCACGGTAAAGTTATTTTGTCAATAGAAATATAAAAATTTTAGGGGCTGCAAAGCAGCCCCATAAAACTTATTTAATTATTTGCCGTAGTATTCACGGAGCTTTTTATTTGCTCTTTCGATAATTTCGTCAAGCTTTTCGATGCTCTTAACGGTTGTTAATTTCTGGCGAAGCACGTATCCGTTATGTCTGCGCATTTCGTCAAAGTTAAGACCTTCTTCTCCGTCGCCTTCAAACTGTGGAAGCACTTCTTTTACAAGTTCATCGACAATAGCCTTGGGATAGCGCTTGTCAACAAACAAGTCCTCAAATACGGTGTTCTTTGTAATCACAGGAACAAAGGATGTATCATCCTCTACACTTACAGTAGTGCTTATGCGGATATCTCTGCTTGATGCCGCCGCACTTATAGCATAGTCGCCGCCGATTACGCGAAAGTCCTTTACTTTTGCATCATAAACCGAAAATACACGGTCATAAAGTTCAAAAGCAACTTCCTTTTCTTCGCCCGGTGCAAGCTCTATCTTGTCAAAGCCTACAAGCCATTTTTCGGGACGTGCAAATCCAAATGAACTTTCGCCGACGTATGTGGAAGTAACGGGATGCGGTAATGCGGATGCATAAAGCTGTACTACCTCTTTGCCAACGCGGGCACCAATATTTTTAACTGTCACAGTGACGGTATTGCCGTCTGCGTTAATTGATGTATACTCAAACCTTGTATAAGAAAGTCCGTGTCCGAATGGGAACAGAACATCCATCTTCTTTTTGTCGTAGTAGCGATAGCCTACATAAATATCCTCGCCGTAGAAGCATTCATCGCCGTCACCGGGGAAATTGAGGTATGCGGGGTTATCCTCAAAGCGGACGGGATGTGTTTCTGCGAGCTTACCGGAGGGATTTACCTTGCCGAAAAGAATACGTGCAACCGCTCCACCAAGTGCCTGACCGCCAAGATATGCATGCATTATCGCGGGAGCCTTATCCACCCAAGGAAGCTCATTCGGACTGCCTGCCATAAGCACTACAACAACATTTTCGCAAGCAGTACATACAGCTTCAATAAGCTCATTATGCGCAGGAGGAAGCTTCATGTGTCTACGGTCTCGTCCCTCTGTTTCGTAGGAATCGGGCATGCCTGCAAAAATCACAGCACGTCCGCACTTTTTTGCAGCTTCAACTGCCTCTGCAATAAGCTCGGGATTGGTAGTATGCTTTTCGTCATAGCCGTCAGCGTATGTAATCTCGATGCCATTTTCCGCATTAAGATATTCTGTTATATCGTCAACGCGAAGAGGTTCTACATGGCTTGAACCGCCGCCCTGAAATCTAGGCTTTTTAGCAAAGCCGCCTATAACTGCAAGAGGCTTTCCGCTCTCAAAAGGAAGAACATTATTATCATTTTTGAGAAGCACCATGCATTCCTCTGCAGCCTTTGCGGCTGCGGAGTGATGCTCGTCTACAGAGAATGTTCCCTTCTCGCCGTTTGGCAAGTGACGGAAGATAACACGGAGAACGTTTGTAACTGAGTTGTCAATCTCCTCCATGGTGATTTCACCGTTTTTATACGCCTCAAGCACCTCGGCATCACGGAGACCGCTGCAAGGAGGCATCTCAACATCGGTGCCAGCCTTATATGCAGGTACACGGCTGCTCATTGCATTCCAGTCGCTCATTACATAGCCGTTAAAGCCCCATTTGCCGCGAAGAGTGTCGGTAATAAGCTCCTTATCCTCACTTACATAATGACCGTTGATACGGTTGTATGAGTGCATAATAGTCTGCACATTTGCTTCTTTGACAGCAATTTCAAAAGACGGGAGATAAATCTCATAAAGCGCGCGCTCAGAAACATTTGCACTTGTAGAGAAACGACGTGTCTCCTGATTGTTTACACAAAAGTGCTTTGCGCAAGCCGCAATACCCTCTCCCTGAAGTCCGTTTATAAAACCTGCGGCAACCTTACCGGAAAGATACGGATCCTCTGAATAATACTCAAAGTTACGTCCACATGTGGGAGAACGCTTAATATTCATACCGGGACCAAGCAGTATGGAAACCTGCTCTGCTTTACATTCCTCGCCTATATACTTGCCTACTCTGCCGGCAAGTGATGGATCCCATGAATTAGCCATAGCCGATGCCGGCGGGAAGCATGTAGCCTTTACGGTATAATACTCGCCCTGCTCATTCTTATCGCGCTTGCGGAGTCCGTGAGGTCCGTCACACATCATAATCTCGGGTATGCCGAGTCGCCGGAGCGACTCAGCATGCCATGCATCATGTCCTGAACAAAAGGAGATTTTCTCCTCTATTGTCATTTGCGAAAGTAGTTCTTTGATTTTGTTTTCCATAAATAGTTCCTTTTAGTTTGCAAGAAGTTTAAAAAGTTTAATTACATCAAGAAGATTTACTACGTTATCTACGTTCATGTCTGCAACCGGTAAATATCCGCCTCCGTTAAGAACAAGCTTCAATGAGCGGATAACATCAATAAGAGTTATATTTCCGTCACCGTTTACATCACCGAGGGTATAATCCTGTTCAAAAGCCGAAATCTTAAGTTCGTTTTCGATTACACTATAACCGTCATAGCCGTATGTAAGAGTGGTCTTCTCGTTTATCAGAGCACTTTCGCTTACGGCTGCACAATCGGTAAATGTGTAATAATTGGGTTTTTCATAGCCCACTGTGGGAATAACATCACCAACAGTTGTATAGCAGTTTGTAATCTCATAAACGATGGCAGTCTTTGCTGTATAGGTCTTTCCTACTACACCGCCCATCGGCTTTGTAGTTGTCGCACTGTCAAGAGCAGTAAGCGTACCGAGGTTTACACAGTTATCAAGGTTTACGCCAACATTGTATCCGAGAATACCTGCGGATTCATAACTAATATCTGTTGTTACATTGCCGTAGTTAATGCAGAATGTAATATTAGGTTCTTTTCCGTCGGTAACGCTTGAAGAATTTGCATAGCCTACAATACCGCCCATACGCGCCTGCGTGCCCTTGGTTGCGGTTACGCTACCGTGATTTGCACAGTATGCAACATCCGCACCGCCGCCTGCGGCTGCCTGAGCAAGATAACCGACAATACCGCCGACCTTTATTCCTTCGCCGTATACATCGCCGAAGTTCTGACAGTATTTGAGTTCAACTACACCTGCACCGTTGTCGTTGATGATACCTGTGATACCGCCGACAATAGCCTCTTTGCCGCCGGTAATAGACTTAACTGTGCCATAGTTTGTACAATTCTTTACCACAGTGCCTGTATTGGAGCTTCCTGCATAAAGATATCCCGCTACACCGCCGACACCCTTTGCGGCTTTAGTGGTATTGTTATATGTAACATTTACATAGCTTGTACAGTTTACAACAAATGAATCGGGGTCAAGTGTACCTACTATGCCGCCTACAACTGCGTTACCTGCTGTTGTCGATGTAACCGAGCCGTAAACTGTGAGATTGCGAATTCTTGCATACATAGTTTTGCCGAAAAGACCGAAATCCTGTTCGGTAGACGTAGTAATCGAAAGCCCTTTTATAGAGTGACCCATACCGTCAAATTTACCTGTGAATTTGGTAGCATTTGTACCGATAGGTCCCTGACCTTCTACACCGGTGAGGTCAATATCATCTGTGAGATAGTAGCTGCCGCTCCACTTTGTGCTGTCGCCCATAAGTGCAATAAGTTCAGCAGGTGTGGAAATCGCAGTATATGCTTCTTCAATAGGAGTTAAGATAAAGTAATCAAAGTTACCGCATGCACGGTTTACCGCACTCTTTACCTTGAGTTCTACTGTTCCCTTGGGAAGTGTTACCGTGCCTATCTCCGCATCTACAACCTTTGACCAGCCGCCTGTAGCGGTTGCATTAAAGTTTGTAAGCTGCTCTGCACCGTTTACAAACACACGGACAGCATTTGCATTTGCATCAGCCGATGCATTTGCATATCCTGCAGTGAGGATATAGGTTCCTGCTTCCTTTACATCAAGTGTATATGTGAGATAAGGAACATGCATACCTGTAGCGCGCACATAGGACATTACTGTACGGCTACCTGATGTTTCAGGACGTGCATAGCCGTGCTTATATGTATAGTTTTCTGCTTCAAATTTGCTCTCGCCGGAAGCGTCTACTGTCCAGATAGCGGGACTTCCAAGACGGTCTGCCGCCATTGACTTTGTGAGCAGTTCCATCATATAAGTAGCATTTTCAATAAGTAGCGAACGGCTAACCGTGCCGTCTTCAACACCTGCCATAAGCTCTGCATACTTATTCTCCATGTGGTACTCGTATGCACTTCCGTCTGCTCCATAGTGCATGGAGGAGTGAACGTTGTTACCGGCAATAACTTCTTTTGCAAGGTTGGAGTCGTTTGACCAGTCGGTAGTTACAACTCCGTCAAAGCCCCATTCACCGCGAAGAATTCCGCGGAGAAGTTCTGCATTCTCCGAGGTTTCTGTGCCGTTTAAGAAGTTATAGGATGTCATTACCGTGCCTACACCTGCATCAACTGCCATCTTGAAAGGAACAAGATAGATTTCACGGAGCGCACGCTCGGACATACGTGAGTCAACCTGATTACGGTTCTGCTCTTTTTCGTTAGCAATAAAATGCTTTATAGAGCAAGCAATGCCGTTTGCTTCAACGCCCTTGATAAGCTCAGCCGCCATTACACCCGAAATATATGGGTCTTCGGAGAAGTACTCAAAGTTACGTCCGCAAAGCGGATAATGGTGGAGATTTACCGCGGGAGCAAGCCACACGTCAATATCGGTCATTGCACACTCTCTGCCAATAACATCGCCGAGAGCGGCTACAACATCCTTGTTCCATGTGCATGCAAGCGCAGTCGCACAAGGAAGACCTGTACCCTTTGTTGTATGACGGATTCCTGCAGGGCCGTCACAGGTATATGCAAGCGGAATGGTATATTTTTCAGCAACTGCCGCACTTGCGCCCCATGCACCTGTATTTGTGGGGGATGCATTGGTCATGAGCGCCACGGTAGCAAGTTCCTCATTTGTCATCTGCGCAAGGAATTCATCTATTGTAGCTTTGCCGCTGATAGTATCTGCAAATTTAATGGGTGTTACAGGATTTGTCTGCTTTACCTCTGTAGGAGTATGCAAAAGGTCACTTCTGAATGAAGAATTTTCTCCAACGGTTTCTGTACCGTCAAACGTCATTCGCTCAAATGCAGTTGTGGGCTCGCAAAGCTCTGTAAGCTGCTCGGTAACGCGAAGTTCATTCTCGGTATGCTTGCCTGCAACTACGGTGTTGCGGACAGAATTGCCTACATAAACTGTATAGTCGCCCGCTTCCATAACGTACGCTGACTTATTACCTGTCGCGCCGAGGTCATCATAGGATGCCATGGTATCAATGTCAAATGTTACAGATACGGTTTCGCTTGCGCCTGCAGCAAGAAGTGAAGTCTTTGTAAAGCTGCAAAGCTCCTTTGAAGCTTTAGAGAGAACAGCAGCGCCTGTTCCCTTCTGCGGTGCGCCGAAGTATACCTGTATTACTTCTTTACCAGCTACGCTACCTGTGTTTGTTACTTTTGCAGTAACGGTGATCTTGCCGCCTGCCTCTGAATATGTAACATCGGATATGTCAAACGTTGTATAAGAAAGACCGTAGCCGAAAGGATAGTCTACATCTACATTGAAAGTCTCAAAATAGCGATAACCTGTGTAAATATCTTCATAGTAGGTGGTATAATCTTTGCTCTCATAAAATCCGTTGTAGCTGGGATAATCCTCAAGTGTCTTTGCATAAATATCAACGGTTTTACCTGAGGGGTTAACATCGCCGACAAGTGCAGCACAAAGCGCATCAACGCCGCGGATACCGAGATAGGTTGCGGTGATAACCGCATCTGCATAAATTCCGTCCTCACGTCCGTTTGCAAAACCGCAGTTTATCATACTACCTGTATTAAGCACAACTACAACAGGCTTACCGTTAAATGCAGTACAAACCTTTTTGAGTTCCGCCTGCTCTGCCGAGGTAAGATAGAAATTTGCTTTTGAAATATCTGCGCCCTCACTGGATGTGCGGTTTACAATGTAAACTGCTTTATCGGCATATTCAGCCGCCGCAGTATACTCTGCATCGGTAGGAGAATACGAAAAATCCTCACCTGTTACAGCCGCCGCTTTGTATGAATCGGAGAGTGCAGTATAAACACCGCCGAGTTTACCTGCACTTACATAAGAAGCAAGCACATCACAGGGGTTCTTAGGTGTCTCTGACGGTACAAAATATCCGCTTCCGCGTCCCATAAGGAAGAAGCCGCCGGTCTTACCGTCGGTATAGACCTGACCTTCGCCAAAAATGGCAATTTTATCCGAGGATGTAAACGGGAGTGCATTGTTCTCGTTTTTGAGAAGCACCATCGCCTCGGATGCCGCAACATATGACTTGTCCGCGCCATCTGTAACGGCGTATGCACTTGCCGTAAAAGGCAATACGCTGCATACAAGCAATGCTACGAGCATAATAGAAATTAAAGCTCTGATTTTCATATATACCTCCAAAAAATAATTATCTACTTGTATTATAGCAAAAATATGCTATAATGAAAGAAAAATACCATATTATAGTAGACATTTTTTGCGACAATGGAGGATGTATGGCTGTTGTTTACGAAACACGATGGAACGGAATACATGCATGGCACAGACAAAAAGCAGGCTTTATGCAACAACATGCCCATGATTATGTCGAAATGCTTTATGCAAGAGGCGGCGAATGGATATGCTACATTAACTTTAAAGAATACAAACTTAATAAAGGCGATGTACTTTTGGTATTTCCGGGACAAATACACTCACACGAAGCAGCAGACATTGAAAATATTGCTCTGCTTTTTCCAAAAAATCTGCCGATATTCGACGGTGTATTTTGTAACATGCTCCCCAAATCGCCTGTGATTTGCGGAATAGATGAGGAGACAGATAGTCTTTTTTACAAAGCGACTGACACCTATGAAAGCGGCAATATATATTACAAAGGAATGGCTCAAGGATATATATCGCTAATTCTCGGCAACCTTTTGCCAAGAATAGAGCTTTATGCGGCAAGCAAAACCGAAGCTACTATTGAAGAAAGGCTGATAGAGTACTGCTCTGCCCATTATAAGGAGCCAATATCGCTTACATCGGTGGCAGAAGAACTCGGGTATTCCGCAACGCATCTTTCGCATCTGTTTTCCGACAAATTCAAAACCGGATTCTCGCAGTTTATTTCAACCATGCGTATTGAGGATGCAAAAAAGATGCTCAGAGGTGATAAAAAGATAACACAGATTGCACTCGACTGCGGTTTTGGCAGTATGCGAAACTTTAACCGTGTATTCAAAGAAGCTACAGGAAAGACTCCGAGTGAGTATAGAAGTATAAAACAGTAAAGGGCGGATTTACCGCCCTTTACTGTTTATACAAGAGACTTGAAATGCGCAAGGGCATCCATAAGTGTAAGTTCGCCGTCACCGTTTATGTCAGCGACAAAGCGGTTGGGAATACCGCAATGGTTAACCATTGCTTTCAGAACCTGCAACGCATCGTAAACGCTGATAGATCCGTCTCCGTTCACGTCGTAACGCGAAGGAATACCGTTTACCTTTGCAAGAGAAAGCTTGCCACCAAGATATACAAATCCGCCTTCGCCGTAAGTAAGTGAGGTCTGACCGGTTGCTATATCACTTTCACTTGCTATAGCACAGTTTGTTATTGTATAGTTTGCTTCAAGATTTACAGCAATGGGAGTATAAGCAATAGTATATGAATTTGTTATAGTGTACTGCATGGCAGTTACAAGCGAAGCGTTTCTGCCGATAACACCGGCAACTTCTTTTGTATCCTCCGCGCTTACCTTGCCAAAGTTAACACATTCATTTACAATTGCAACATTGATGCCAACAATTCCGCCAACCTCGTAGCCTGTGCCGCTGTGAACTGCACCGTTGTTAATGCAGAACTCAATTAGATTTGAGTTCGCTACAGTTTCACACTTGGAATATGAGAAACCAACAATACCGCCGACACGTCCCTTTGCGCCTGTTACAGCTGCATTGTTTAGGCAATATTCAACACGGTTTGCACCGCCTGTTGCCTTTGCCTGTCCCATATATCCTACAATACCGCCTACAGATACTCCGCCACCGTATACGGTGCCGTTGTTTATACAATGTGTAACATAGCTTGCACCTGCGCCGTCATTCTGAAGCGCACCGGTGATACCGCCGACGGTTGCTGAGTTACCGTGAGTTTCGGAGGTAACTGCACCGTTGTTTATACAGTTTTTAACTATCGAGCCCTGCTTTACTCCGCCAGAATAGATGTAACCCGATATGCCACCAACACCTTTTGCACTCCTTGTGCTGTTATCGTGAGTGACAGTACAATAATTTTCACATTCCGAAACTATTGCGCCGTAATCGACAGTTCCGACAATACCGCCTACAACTGCATTCGGATAGGTAGAAGAAACCTCGCCGTATACCTTAAGGTCACGGATGACAGCGTATGCGATTTTACCGAAAAGACCAAAATCACGCTCGGAGGATGTTGAAAGGTTAATCCCCTTTATGCTATGTCCCATACCGTCAAATATGCCCTTGAAATTGGTAGCATATGTGCCTATCGGGTACTGTGCCTTTCCTGTAAGGTCGATGTCGTTTGTAAGATAGTATTTACCGCTCCACTTTGTGCTATCACTCATAAGTGCAACGAGTTCATCTGCGGTAGATATTGCGATATAGCACTCTGTAATAGGTGTAAGCGTAAAGTAATCGAAGTTGCCGCAATTGGCATTATCGTTACACTTAATCTTAAGAGTAACCTTACCTTTTGGCAAATCAACTCTGCCAACTTCTTTTACGGTGTATGTCGTCCATGAGCCAGTATTTGCCGCCTGATATGTCATCTGCTGCTCTTCGCCGTTTACAAAAACACGAAGAGCGTTGCCATTATAAGTAGTAGAGCCGTTTGACATATTTACATGCAGAATATAACTGCCGGCTTCTTCTACATCAAGCGTATATTCCAGCCAAGGTGTGTAGCCTTCCTCGAAACGTGTGTATGACATTGCCGTACCGGAACTGATTTGCTCAAATCTCGGGAAATTGTGTTTGTTTGAATAGTCCTCTGCTTCAAATTTGCTCTCACCGCTTGCTTTAACCACGCAAACCTCGGGATTTGCAAGAGTTCTTGCGGCAGGAGTTTTGAGGAGAAGATTTATAACATACGTTGAGTTTTCAATGAGCAATGAACGGCTGACAGAACCGTCCTTTACAGCGGCAACAAGCTGTTCATATCTCTTTGCCTGATGCTCAAAGTTTACAGATGAATGAACATTATTGCCAGCAATTACTTCGTTTTTAAGGTTAGAGTCATTTGACCAGTCGGTGGTAACAAGACCGTCAAAGCCCCATTCGCCGCGGAGAATTCCGCGGATAAGCTCTGCACTTTCTGCGGTTTCTTTTCCGTTGAGCTTATTATACGAGGTCATTACGGTGCTGACACCGGCTTCTACACCCATCTCAAACGGGAGAAGATATATCTCGCGCAGTGCACGCTCGGAAACACGGCAATCCATTGTAGAGCGGTAATACTCACGCTCATTTGCAACAAAGTGCTTTATTGAGCAAGGAACGCCGTTTTTCTCAACGTTCTTGATTATCACGGCTGCCATTGCACCTGTGAGATACGGATCTTCTGAGAAGTATTCAAAATTACGTCCGCAAAGCGGGAAACGGTGAATATTTACACCGGGAGAAAGCCATACGTCAGTATCGCTGATAAGCGCTTCTCTGCCTATCATATCGCCGAGATTTGCCAGAAGGTCAAGATTCCATGTGCAAGCAAGTGCACTTGCCGAAGGAATACCGGTGCATATAGTACTTGGCTTTATTCCCTGGGGACCGTCTGTAGTATCTGCACGTGCGATTCCATACTTTTCCTGTACCTCTTCGCTACCTCCCCACGAACCTACAAGCAATGCCTTTTCCATGCCTGCAAGTGTACAAAGTTCAAAATTTGACATTTGAGAAAGGAACTCTTCTACAGTGGCATTACCGTTTACAACCTCGGAAAACTGAATCGGCTCACTCGGGTAAGTCATCGTTGCAACTTCAGGCGTATGAAGTATAGAGGTATTACGCTTTGAATCTACGCCGACCTTTTCGCTTCCGTCAAAGGTCATACGGTCAAAAACCATAAAAGGCTCGCAAAGTGTTGAAAGTTGCTCTGTTACACGAAGTGTTTCTTCGGTATGAACACCCGCTACAACAGTATTTTTAACAGAGTTACCTACATAGACGGTATAGTCGCCCGCTTCCATAACGTATGCGGACTTTTTACCTGTCGTGCCAAGGTCATCGTAGGATGCCATAGTGTCAATATCAAATGTTATAGATACCGTTTCGCTTGCACCGGGCACAAGAAGTGAAGTTTTTGCAAATCCGGAAAGTTCTTTTGAAGCCTTAGAGAGAACTGCGCCATTTGTGCCCTTTTGAGGTGCGCCAAAGTAAAGTTGAACTACCTCTTTACCGCTGACGTCACCTGTATTGGTAACCTTTGCGGTAACGGATATATTGCCGCCATCCTCGGAATACGTAACATCGGAAATATCAAAAGTTGTATACGAAAGTCCGTAGCCGAACTCATAATCAACATCTACATTGAAAGTTTCAAAATAACGGTAGCCTACATAGATATCTTCATAATAATGCGAATAATATGCATTTTCGTAAAAACCTTTATAACTCGGATAATCGGTAAGTTTTTTAGCATAAGTGTCTGTGCTCTTGCCCGAGGGGTTGATGTCGCCTACAAGAGTTTCGCAGAATACGTCTACGCCGCATATACCCATATACGGAACGGCAATTACGGCATCAACATCTATTCCCGCTACTCTGCCCTTGGCAAATCCCATATTCAGTGCAACACCGTTGTTTACGGCTACAATAACAGACTTATTTCCAAAAGCAGAGCAAAGCTTTGTAAGCTCAGACTGCTCTTTAGAGGTGAGTTCAAAAAGGCTCTCGTCAGCATCTGCGCCTTCATGTGCAACTCGGTTAATTATATATACTGCTTTATCTGCATATGCTGCTGCCGCAGTATATTCTGCATCGGTGGGTGAATACGAAAAGTCGCTGCCTGTAGCTGCCACATTTTTATATGATGCAGATAATGTAGTATAAACTCCGCCGAGTTTCCCATTATCTACATAAGATGCAAGCACGTCGCAAGGATTTTTGATCGTGCCATCAAATCTGAAGCTTCCGCTTCCTTGTCCCATGAAAATAAATCCGCCTGTGCGTCCGTCTGTGAAAACCTGACCTTCGCCGAAAATGGCTATTTTGTCGGTATTCTTCAACGGCAAAGCATCATTATCGTTTTTTAAAAGTACCATACTTTCACTTGCCGCTGCATATGAAATATCTGAACCGTCAGAAACGGTAAATGCATTTGCAGCAAACGAGAAAGAAACACATAAAAGCACAAGTGATAAAAGTAACGCTGTTATTTTATTCATACAGGCCTCCAAATTTTATCCTTATACTTGAATTATAGCAAAAATATGATATAATTCAAGCAAGATAGTATCGTTTTCTGGCAGTATATTGCACTCGGAGGAGAAATCATGGCTATACAGTATCAATTGGAATATCGTGACGGCTTTAATATATGGCACCGACACGTTATGCCGTATATGCCACAGCATATGCACAGAAATATTGAAATAATATGGCTGAAAAAAGGACATACCAGATGCACGGTTGACCTTATCGAATACGAACTGAACGCGGGAGATCTGCTTGTTGTTTTTTCGGAGCAACTCCACAGTTATATTGATATGATGGGCGACCTCGAAAACTATGCACTTATTTTTCTGCCTGATATCCCTATATACGACAGTGTTTTCGCAAACATGTTGCCGACATGCCCTGTTGTTCACATAGGCGAAGATGACGAGCTTGAGAGAATTTTCAAAGAAGCTTTTCAAACTACATTCAAAAAAAACATACAGTTTATAGAAGGTGCTAAACAGGGGTATACTTCAATTTTACTAAGCAAGATTCTCCCGCGTGTACCGATGCAAGAAAAAAAGCTTATAACGCAAAATGTTGAATATCGCCTTATACGCTACTGTGCTGACAATTATAACAAGCCTATAACACTAAAAAACCTCGCAGACGAATTCGGCTACTCCCCTACATACTTCTCGCGCATTTTCAATGAAAAATTCAAAATTGGTTTTACAGATTTTATAAACTCGCTGCGTATACAAGAAGCAAAACAACTTTTAAAGCAAGACAAAAGCATGACCGAAATAGCCTTTGCCTGCGGTTTTACAAGCATACGCAACTTTAACAGAGTATTTAAAGAGCACGCGGAAAAAACACCAAGCGAATATAAAAAACACAAAACAACAGGAGATAAATAATATGTTTGATGCTTTAAAAATAAAAAATGATTGTGTTGAATGGATAAGAGAATTCTTTGAGAAAAACGGCAAGGGATGCAACGCCGTAATAGGAATTTCAGGAGGCAAGGATAGCTCTATTGCGGCAGCGCTATGCGTTGAGGCTTTGGGCAAAGACAGAGTAATTGGTGTTCTGATGCCCAAAGGAGAACAGCATGATATTGATATGGCATATATGCTTGTTAACCACCTTGGAATAAAACATTATGTAGTAAACATAAAGGATGCTGTAGACGGACTTATGAAGAGTTTCCCAAGTGACCTTGAAGTTACCGACCAGACAAAAATAAACATTCCGCCAAGAATCAGAATGGCAACACTTTATGCAGTGAGCCAATCTTTGAACGGAAGAGTTGTAAATACCTGTAATCTCTCTGAAGACTGGGTTGGGTATTCTACAAGATACGGTGACGCAGCAGGCGACTTTTCTCCTATGTCAAATCTTACGGTAACCGAAGTGAAAGAAATCGGCAGACTGCTGGGACTTCCAAGCGAACTTGTTGACAAAGTGCCGATTGACGGTCTTTGCGGAAAAACAGATGAAGAGAATCTCGGTTTCACCTACGCTGAACTTGATGTTTACATCCGCACCGGCGTAATAGAGGACAAGGCAAAAAAAGAGATCATTGACAAAAAGCACGCGGCCAATCTGTTCAAGCTACAACTTATGCCAAGTTTTAAACCTAAAATATAAACTAAAAAGGACACCTTTCGGTGTCCTTTTTTTAATAATACTTTGCGCGCTTACGTTTGCGAAGTGCATGGAATACAGCATAAGCAACAAGTCCAACAATTATAGCAACGGCAAGAATATAGACCGTCTCACCTGTTGCACTGCTGATCTTAAGTTCTTCCCATAGATTATTAACAAGCGAAAGCGTATCAGAATCAAGATTATGATAACTCATCTTATTATAGTTATCATGGAAATTAAAGCCTTCCGGATACAAAATATCCATTGCTTCTTCTCCCATATCTTCAATATAAACTTCGCTGTCATAAACTGCTGAATTGGGGCTGGCGTAATAAATGTATTCAGCATTCGCTATTGCCGGCTCCTCAGAAAGCATATAATTGATATATATTTCTGCAAGTTCCTTGTTTGCGGCGCCTTTGGGAATACAATATGCATCTACGAAAAGGTTGGTTGCATAATTGCCCTCGTCATCTGTGGGATAGTAGAAAGCAAGGTCTTCGTTGTTCTCTATCATGCAGAGATAATCTCCTGCATAATATGCAGAAACAGACGCCTCGCCCGACTCCATCTTATTAAAGATCTCATCCATGACATATCCCTGAACTACAGGTTGCTGCTTTTTGAGTTCCTCAAGCGCTGTTCTCCACTCGCCGACATCGGTGGTATTAACATCTATTCCGAGCTTGTACATTGCTGTACCAAACGCATCACGGGAATTGTTAAACTGAAGAATACGTCCGCTATACTTTTCGTTCCACATAAGATCCCATTTTCCTGTATCAGATTCATCTACAACAGTGGAATTATAGATAACGCCGACCATACCATAGGTATAAGGAATAGAATACTCATCATTTGGATCATAATAGAGTCCGCGAAAATCATCACTTATGTTTGCGTAATTTGGAATGTTTGAAAAATCTATCTTTTCAAGCATATCCTCTTCAATAAGACGAGCAATCATATAGTCTGAAGGAATAACAACATCATATCCGCTTGCGCCGCTCTTAAGCTTTGCATACATATCCTCATTCGAGGCGTATGTGGTATAGATTACATCTATTTTTTCGCCATAAGTTTCGTAATAATACTCCTCGAAAGCAGCATTAGCGTCAAGTGAACCTTCACTGCCGTCAGAGATATATTCACCCCAGTTATAGACATTTACCACCTTTTTAGCTCTCTGCTCTCCGCAACTGCAAAGCAAAAGGCAAATAAGCAATGTAAATATCAAAGAAAGCTTTTTCATTTTCTCGCCCTCGCTTTCTTCTTATTGCCATCCCCCTGTGCTATATTAGAAAGAATAAGCAATACAAGCACCGCGATAAAAATAAGGGTAGAAAGTGCATACATATCAGGGGTAACACGCTTCTTTGTCATTGAGTAAATACGTATCGGCAAAGTCTCAAAACCATTACCTGTAGTAAAATAACTAATAACAAAATCATCAAGAGAGAGTGTGAATGCCATGATGAATCCTGAAATTATACCGGGGATTATCGCAGGAAGCTCTACCTTGCAAAATGCCTGAAAAGGAGTACATCCGAGGTCCATTGCAGCTTCAGTGAGATGCTTGTCCATCTGTCTAATCTTTGGCGTTACTGAAAGAATAACATAAGGCAAGTTAAATGTGATATGCGCGATAAGTACAGTGCTGAAGCTGAGGCTCTGCGACATACCAAGTGTTGTGCTGACAAACACAAACAGAAGCATCATTGAGATACCTGTTACAATATCGGGATTCATCATCGGAATATTGGTAACAGTGGTAATGGTATTCTGTGTGTACTTGCTTTTAAGTTTTGAAATTCCCACTGCCGCAACGGTGCCTATAAGCGTTGCGATGCAGGAAGAAAGCACTGCGAGAATGAGCGTATTCTTGAGTGCCGAAAGGGTTGCAGGATCATTGAAAAGTTCCTTATACCAATAAGTTGAAAAACCCGTAAACACGCCTGTTGAGTTACTGGAGTTGAACGAAAACAACACCATAACAGCAATGGGGGCATAAAGAATAAGGAAAATAATCGCAGTATAAACTTTAGACAATGCTTTCACGCGACCACGCTCCCCTCTTCGTCAGAATAACGGTTCATTATCGCCATTGATATAAGTATTATAACCATCAGCACGAGCGACATTGCAGCACCAAGATTATAATTATAAGCAGTCTGGAACTGACGCTCAATGGTATCGCCGATAAGATCAAAGCTTGAGCCGCCGAGTTTTTGGGAAATATAAAAGGTGCTTACAGAAGGTACAAAAACCATCGTAATTCCAGAAATAATTCCGGAACGTGAATGCGGCAATACTACCTTTAAAAAGGTCTGCGCAGGCGTACAACCGAGGTCAGCTGCCGCTTCCAGTTGGCGTTTGTCAAGTTTTGAAAGAACAGTGTGTATCGGCAAAACCATATACGGCAGATAATTATACACCATACCGAATATAACTGCGCCATCAGTATTTATCATATGGATAGGATCAAGACCGAGATTTATCAGAATATTATTCACAAATCCGGTGTCCTCAATGATAGCCATGATGGAATACGTACGAATGAGGAAGTTCATCCACATGGGAAGCATGATAAGCATGATATAAACCTTTTGCATACGAGGAGTTGCACGAGAAATTGCATAAGCAAGCGGATAAGCAATAAGCAAACAGATTGCTGTAGCAACAAGTGCAAACGCGCCTGAGCGTGCAAAAATAGTCAGATAACTTGGGCTGCCAAGCTCCAAAATATTACTCATGGTAAATGCGCCGCTCTTGTCCGTAAAAGCATAGTAAAACACAAAAAGCATTGGCGCAACTATAAAGAGTATCGACCAAACGATATGAGGCGCAGCCATGAGTCGCGCCATAAGTGGCTTATTCTGCATCCCCCGTACCCTCCTCGGAGCTGTCAAGCTCATCAAAGTAGGTCGAGTAGTCACCGTACAGATTCGAGTACTTAGACTTCTTCATTACATGGATCTCTTCGGGCAAAATGCGAAGTCCGACTACCTTTCCAGGCTCGGCATAATCTGTAGTCTGAATCATCCACTTAAAGCCGTCTACATCCACAATTATCTCATAATGAACGCCCTTGAAAGTAACGGTATCAACAACTCCGTGAATCGGAACGCTGTCAACATCTACCATATCAACGTCTTCAGGACGTATAACGACGTCTACCGGCTCATCTTTTGCAAATCCTTTATCTACGCAGCGGAGAGTATGCCCTGCAAACTCGACAAGCTCGTCTGCGTGCATAATTCCGTCAAGAATATTGCTTTCACCGATAAAGTCGGCAACAAAAGCATTTGCCGGTTCATTATATATATCCTCAGGAGTACCTATCTGCTGAATAACACCGTTATCCATAACAACAACAGTATCACTCATCGACAATGCCTCTTCCTGATCGTGAGTTACATAAACAAAGGTAATACCAAGTCTTTGCTGTATCTTCTTCAGCTCAACCTGCATATCCTTGCGGAGTTTCAAATCAAGTGCACCAAGGGGTTCATCCAAAAGGAGAACCTTCGGATCGCTTGCAAGAGCACGTGCAATTGCAACACGCTGCTGCTGTCCACCTGAAAGATTTTCAACGCTACGACGCTCAAAGCCTTCAAGGTTGACGATGCGTAGCATCTCCTTTACCTTTGCGGAAATTTCCTTTTCGCTTTTCTTTGCAAGCCGAAGTGCAAACGCAACATTTTCATACACATTAAGATGTGGGAAAAGTGCGTACTTCTGGAATACCGTATTTACGGTACGCTTATAAGGAGGCAAATTATTAATTTTCTTGCCATCAAATAAAACATCGCCCTCGTCAGGAGTTTCAAAACCGCCGATAATGCGAAGTGTAGTGGTTTTACCGCATCCTGAAGGACCCAGGAGAGTAACAAATTCTTTATCACGGATATAAAGGTTTATGCCCTTAAGCACAACAGCCTCATCATAAGATTTTGCTACATTTACAAGTTCAATAAGCTTGCTCATTTCCTTAAAGTTTATACACATCCTTTTTAACCGATTAAATAGTACAGAGGAAGACTCCCCCATATTATTTGTGTCGATACTCATTATATTAAAAACGCATACAAATTGCAATAGTTTTAAGCAAAAATAATCTTGTTTTTTGCGGATTTTTTCGCAAATCGTCTAAATCTGCCACAATTTAGCGCGATTATCTTTCGAAAAGCTCCGTTTTCCTTTAAAATCCTCTGTAATTCTCTTTTTTTCTCACAAATATACTTTTTCAAGTGTTTTTGAATTACACACAAAAATATACACCGAAAATAGTAACGGATATATCCCGCTTACCGATGTGAGCAACATATATGATGAAAAAAGAAATATCATAAATCCAAAAACATAGGTTACTATCGCCGATACCTTACAAGCAACAAATGGATTAAATGCCGACGCTATACCAAGATGCAAAAGTTTACCGCCATCAAGCGGCTCTGCAGGGATAAGATTCACAAGTGCAACAAGAAAACTAACTATACCAAAATTCAGCAAATCAACTCTAAAAATACAATATAATACCACTGATGCCGCTGCAAAAAACAGATTAATTATACCCCCTGCGGCATTTACCAAAGCTTCCCCTTTGAGAGAAAGCGAGCTTGAATCATATTCTATACATAGTCCAAACGGTGCAGCGCCAAAGCTCTTTATTCTTCCATTCAGTATATGAAGCACTGCCAGATGAGCTAATTCGTGTAAAATCACTGCGATTGCCATTGGTAACATTAATTCTCCGCTACATATACAAAACAGAATCGGCGGCATTGCACATATGAATATATGCAATGCTCTATTTAAGACTTTCATATATACTGTTATACCTTTCGATATATAAAGCTGCCTCTTCAGCGATTGCCACACTATCAGTTTCTTCCGGTGCTTCGGTTTCTTCAGTACCTAAAAAAACAGCAACTGCTTCATTGTTATCTATAAAATTGCGTACATTATCTGCGAACACGGCAAGCGCTCCATCACTTGTTCCTTGTTCAAGATAATCATACATATGTACCGACAATACAAAAACACTGACAAGTACTATCGACAACGTAGCAAGTATACCGCCCTCAAATCTCTGTTTTCTGTCCATAAATTCACCTCCTGTTGGATTGTATGCAGAAACTAAAAAAAATAAAACAGCTAAAAAAGCTGTTTTATTTTTTAGGATTTTACTCTATTTCCCAGGAAATCAAAAAGCAAGGCTATCACAAAACCGCCTGCCATAAGCAGAAGCTTTATAATAATATCAACTGCACCATTAAACTGTGTTGGTATAAGCGGAATCGTAGTAGCTACAACAATGCCGATTATTATATGCGACATAATAGAAAAATGTTTTTCATAAAGTATATTTATAAGCTTTGCAAGCAGAATCAGTGCAGCCGCACCACCAACCACAACGGGCAAAAGCACTCCCAAATCAAACGACTTTGCCCCAAGTACAAGTGGAGAAAACAGCCCAAAGAACTCAAGAACCGTATATGCACTCATGCCTGGCATGACAATGCTGATACCAAAAATTACTCCGGCAATCATGAACCAAAAGAAAGACGGCTCTATTGACATTTTTGCAACAAATTTAAGGTAGGTAAGCAATGAAAATACAAGCGTAAAACTCACCAAAAAAGCCGCATAAGATCCACCGGTGCGCTTATCTTTCCCTGCTGTTCTAACCAAAGCCGGTAATGTTCCTATAATGAGTCCTACAAAGGCACACTCAGCAAAAGATTTATAATTCTCGAGAACAGCACCAAGCGCATGGACAAGTAAAAGCAGGCCTGTCAAAGCCCCAAATCCCACCGGAATCAACATTCTCCAATGTTCTTTTATCTTTTTAAAAGGAGCGGCAAGTACCTCCATTAAAGGCTTGTACAATCCGAAAACCACACAAAGTACACCGCCGCTGACCCCCGGAAGAATTCCACTGCCTCCCAGTATCAAGCCTTGAAAGAATCTGAGCACTGCACCGCCTATTTTTTCATTTTTCTCCTTCGCCATAAACCACCTGAGTCCTAAATTCAGTCATCTTCCTCTTCAGAAGATTTTTCTTTTTTAACAACAACCGCACTGACTACACGATGATTTACCACAGTACATTTTTCAATGCATAAATCATCTGTTTCGGGTACCTCTGCCTCGCCATCCTCGGGGATGGATCCACAAAGTCCCATTATGTAACCACCGAAAGTATCATATTCATCAACAGGGAGTTCTATTGAAAGCTGCTCGCAAACAGCAGAAAGAGGAGCAACGCCTTTTATCTCAAAGGTATTCTCCGAAACGTTTACAACATCGGGAGTATCATCGGCATCATCATCAAAGTCGCCGACTATCTGTGCAAGCAAGTCTTTCATTGTGGCTACACCGGTAACTCCACCGTATTCATCCATTACGACAGCAAAATGATTGCGGCTCTTCTTCATATGCTTGAAGAGTACATCGGCGCGCACGCCCTCAGGTACAAAATATGCAGGAGCAACAGCTTTCTTCATAACATTTTTGCGGCTCTTGTCATCAAGTGCAAAATAGTCCTTAGTAGAAAGTACGCAAACAACATCATCCACTGTATCACCGCAAACCGGATAGTGTGAAAAACGTTTCTCAATTATAGTTTTATGCCATTCTTCCATATCATCTTCAAGATACAATACGGATAGATCTGTACGGTGAGTCGAAAGTTCACCGATAGTAATATCATCAAACTCAAAGAGATTATGTATAATCTCTCTTTCGTCGCTATCTATCTCGCCGGTTCGGCTACCCTGGTCTGCAAGATCCTTGATATCATTCTCAAATTCAGGTTCTTCTTCAGCGTTAGGATCAATGCCGAAAAGACGAAGTACGATATTGGTAGATAGCGAAAGGAAAGCAACAATCGGTTTAAAGCATACTGATATCGCGCTGATTATACCTGACATAGAAAGTGCCAAAGATTCCGCGCGCTTCATTGCAAGACGCTTGGGCACAAGTTCACCAAGCACCAATGTGAAATACGAAAGTATCAATGTAACAAGAATTACCGATATAGAGTCGATAACCTCAGGGCTGATCGGAATCACTTTAACAAGTGCATCTGTAATAATACCTGAAAAGCTGTCTGCTGCAAACGCACTTCCTAAAAAGCCTGAAAGCGTAATAGCAACCTGTATAGTTGCAAGAAATCTTGCTGAATCATTTTTAAACCGCGCAAGACGCATAGCTCTTTTGTTGCCCTGCTCAATGAGTTGTGCAAGATGAGCATCGTTGACAGAAAGCACTGCGATTTCTGCGCATGCAAAAAAAGCATTAAGTCCAATAAGTATAAATTGCAGTAAAAGCTGCAAAAAGATAGTCATTTAAATTTTTCCTCCAAATAATCATAGATAGTTAATCTCGTTTTATACAAAAAAACGACGATCAACTAATCAGACAGGTTTGGAGAAAACGAAAAAGCTGCGGCTTTAAGCAAAGCTCAAAGTACGCAATGTAAAACTTATTCTCTCGCAAGTTCCCGTCAGCTAAGCTGCCGTCACCCATGGTTATTATTATCCTCCATTTCTTAAGTATTCAGTTTAGTATAACATAAAGATTTTAAAAAAGCTATACTTTTATAAAAATTGTTTGTAAAATCTATGTAAAGAAAAAGCTCCGCTATTGGAGCTTTTTCTTTATTCGCTTTTTGAAATGTAATCCTCAACATACTTTGCAATGCTTTGATACAACATTTTTTCTCTGTGATAACGTGTCGATTCATCGCACATCCCTGATATCTTCAAGGTAGTGCATTCCTTTATTCTGACACAGGAAGGGTAAATCTTACATCCCTTACATATCGGAGCTGAGTCCACTCTTACTTTAAAAAGTTCAACCTCATTGGTATTAGTAATACCGCTGTAAATGTCACCGATAAATCTGTCTTCAGTATGGTGCTCGCATTTACCAAGATGACCGTCTGGAAGTATAGTTACAGCATTCTCTGAATCCGCCATGCACTGATTTAAAGAAATACTACTTGGTAATGCTTTTATATGTCTCTTGCCAAGTTTGAAAATACGTTCCTCCAAATCCATCCATTTTTGTTCGAGTTCTTTGCGTTCAATTTCAGATCGGCAAGATCCCGGTTGACTGGAAATTTCAAAAAGCATATTGCTATAAATAGCAAACTTCTTTTCAGATCCAAATCTATTATAAAGCTCGTCTATAAGAAGTTTGAGGTTCTCATAATTGTAGTTATCCATGTTAAGTCGCACATTTACACTTATGCCGGCATCAAGAAGTCTGTCAATATTGTCGAGCACCACTTTATAAGGGCTTCTGCCATCATTATATATGTACGCCTTTACCTTATTATATACTTCTTCGGTTCCGTCTAAAGTTACCTGAACACGTTTAAGATTCCATTTTTCAACCGCTCTTTTGACAATTTCATCATCAAAAAGATATGCATTTGAGACCATGGTACTGTTAAATTCAATACCAGCAGCCCGCACACGATCAGTTATTATATCTATAGCACTATCGTTATATAGCGGTTCGCCGCCAAACCAACTCAGATTAATCTTATCCATACACGTGCGAAGAATATAGACTGCCGCATCCTCAGCAATTTCATCGCTCATGTGTAAATATTTTCTTCCTTTTTCAAAGCAATAAAAACAACGGGCATTGCAATCCGTGGTTGTAAAAATAGTATACGTTCTTAGTTTGCCGTCACTCACATTTATGGTTCTGATAAAATCAACTATCTCATTTCTGAGTTGCATATCATCGTGAGCAACAGGAACTAAAAACCAGTTCTTTATAAACCAGTCAGTGCTATCATCCGCCACAACTTTTTCCGAATTCAGAATAGTAAACTCTGCTTCATCCAGAAGCAACAGTACTCCTGTGAGTGAATTGTATGCCGCACGATATCCATCACCACTGACAAGCGCACAAAAGGATATTGGGCGATACTCGCTACCTATAGATATATCCTGTTCTCCAAGTAGTCCGGTTACATGCTTAAATGCGTCTTTTATGGTTTTCATAAACCATTTCTCCTTAGCAGATTATATGCCAACAGCAAACAGTTTGATACTGTTTGCTGTTATATAATTATTAATTTTCAGTTTTATTATCTCTTAGCATCGCAGCAACGAAATGATGCATCTTTTGTTTTTTATAAGATTCATCACAAGGAGCACTGCCTTTTTCAGAACATCTCTCAACTCTAAGACAAACCGGTACAAAAGGACATCCGTTGCAAAGGTCTTTGCAATTAATATACTTTCTCCAGGAATCTAAAAGTGCTATATCCTCCTCATCAGTATATATACTTCCAAAAGTATCTGTTGCCATTACATGACTGCAAAGACCTAGTCTACCATCAGGACCTATGCATACTGCATGAGGATTATCAGCGGCACAAGCAACAGTTCTAAAATAGTCAGGAACTGAACGGGATGAAAAGATCCCCAGACTGTTACAATACTCTTCAAACTTAATAAGATCTTCAGCAAGTTTCATACGTTCCAGATCATTGCGCTGTATCAATTTAGCACCGGCATTTTCATATAAAACATGGCAGTAAATATGAAACTTCTTATACGACGCAAAATGCGAAGCCAGTTCCTTTGCAAGAGAAAAGATATCGTCAAGGTTATGATTATCAACATTTACACGAGCAACGACCTTAAGCCCACCGTCTAAAGCCGTCTTTATATTACTGATAACTCTCTTATACGGATTAGGATCATCTCTGTAAATATACGCCTTGACCTTATTGTACACGACTTCTGTACCGTCAAGAGGAATCTGAACAGATTTAAGATTCCACTTATTTATAGCTTTGTCTACCACATCCTGACTAAGCAAATATCCATTGCTTATCATGCTGGATGAAAAACGCATTCCTCTTTCTGTAAGACGGTTACAAATAATATCTATAACCTTATCATTATACAGAGGTTCTCCACCAAACCATGTTATATGTGTCGGCTGTTTGGGATCGGAATTACGAATGATAAACTCTGCTACGTCTGCCGCTGTCTGTGTAGACATATGTGCCCTTGAATTATCGCGTCCGAACTGGTAACAATAAAAACATCTGGCGTTGCAATCAGTAGTTGTCAGTATTGTATATGAATCATATTTAGGCTTACCGGCAGAAGTGACAAACTTGATCAATGCTCTCGTCTGTTCGCAAAGATCATAATCATCATTGTCCTGAGAAATCAAAAACCAATTCTCTATAAGTTTCCTATCTCGGTCAATATCAACAGGAATACTTCCTTTCAAAACGCCTGTTTCTTCTTCATTAATTCGGGAAAACATATTTGTAAACGTGTTGTATACAAGTTTAGTCCCGGCATCATCTGCAAAGATTAGAAAACTAATAGGCCTATATCTTGTCCCTGCAACAATTTCTTGCTTTCCAATAAGTTTAGAAAATACAGACGAAGCACCTTTAATTATTTCCATTATTCTCTCCCATCGTCAGAAGACATGCCTGCATATGCAACTCTCGCAGCCTCAATATCCATATTACATTTCAATAAATATGTATTAACACTACTGAACAATCTATCAATCAATTCGAGTTGCTTGCCAAGATTCGGAGAATCTGTAAGCATTATTTGAGAAAGAATTCTGGGCAGCGCAACATCACTTGAAATCTTCAAAATAGAATTATCCACCGCGCGTTCAAGGAAAATGATTGCACAAAGTTCTACCCTCGTATTTACATTATACCCTTCTTTACCGCACCAAGGCGTTCCGTACGCATAAGCTTTGCCATCTATAAAACGAATTATTGGCTTGTCACCGTTTACTATTGTAACCTTGTCATCACCAAATAATTCTTTCCATAGATTTATATGGGTTGTCTTTCCGGTTCCACTTTTGGCAGTAAAAAGATATCCCTTACCGTCATGCTCTATTAATGCACCGTGCATAAGAAATGCATCATATTGAAGAACGCTTGAACAAATCTTACGATACACAGCTAGCTCTTCTAAATAAGTTTTAGTGCAGACACCCGTTGCGCCGTTCTTTCGCCCGTTATCAAGTTCAAACTTGATATCATCATATGTAGTAGTTATAGAAAAGTCAACATTAGTGTTCTCTTTACATAGATAGTCCGCGCAGAAATCATGTATATTGGGATAAACCGAATTGATTTCTATATTAAAATCCGCTATTTTATATACCATAATGCCAACCTTCCATTCAGTTATCAAACAAAAGACTTAAAACTCCTCAAGCTCGTCTTCTCTTCTTGTGGTAACAATCGTTGTAGTTTCGTCTTCATCAGGTATTTGAATCTGAGGAAGAGTAACAACAATAGGAGCCGGTGTAGTAGCAGCAGTTGTAGTCTTAGGCACTTCGGTCTCGGGTGCTTTAGTGGTAGTAGAAGGAGTATGCGCAGAAGGTTTCTTTGTTGTATCAACCTTACTCTCATTTTCCATTAATGACATACCCTTATCAGCAAGAACAGCGATATCGCTTCTCTTTAAAGTTTCACCCTTTTTGCCAATAAGATTATTGGTCAGACCGAGTTTTTTTGCTTCCGCAATGTAATTCTTTGACCAATCAGAAGAATCAACCTTGATATTATTGTCAGGATCAATTACACAAATAATAACCTTGATAGCTTCCTCATATTTAACAGGATCATCAGGACGGAAGTTTCCATCTCCGTCTCCGTTAATGATCTTGTTAGCAGCAGCATAATTTACATATCCTGTAGACCAGTGAGTTTCAGGAACATCCATAAAGCTTGTCTTTCCTGCAAGCGCAGTAGCTTCGTTTACTTTGCCAAGCATTTTGCATGCAAGAGCCGCGAACTGTGCACGGGTAAGCTCCCAATCACCATAAAAACGACCATCGCCAAATCCAGAAAGGATTCCCTTTTCGGCCATACGCTCAGCCGCATCTGCATAATATGCATCATCTGCAACATCGGTAAAACTGCCGGCAAAAGCAACAACAGTAACTGCAAGAATGATAGCAATACAAGAAACTAAAAACAATACTTTCTTCATAACATTATTCTCCATTGTATATAATTAAAACAATCACTTGAAAGTTAAAAAGGAGGCAATAATTGCCTCCTTTTTAGTTTTCTTAGAACTCTTCGAGCATATCTTCGCAGTCGGTCAAGCAACCCTCTTCTTCGGTAGAAGAAAGGATTACAGAAACTGCCTCAAGAGCGAGAAGCTCAGCTACAGGAGTAGTGTATTTCATTGGTGATTTACCTCCGTGCAAATATCCATCAATAAGTACATTATCATTATACCGCTATTTTTTAATTTGTCAATAGTTTTTCATAAAAAAACCACCCAAATGGGTGGTTTTTTTATTTAGTTAGCTAATTACTCAGCAAATACTTCGATTGCCTTGTCACAGAAGTTGATTACTGCTGCTGCTACAAGCTTATCGTTTACATTTGTAGAGTTGGTGTATGCACCATTTGCATAGCACTCAAAGCTGAAGTCACATGTCTCAGATACCTTGTTGCCATTTGCATCGTAAATTGCTCCGGTGATTGTCTGACGGAGGTCCTTTACTGCGATTGAGTCTATCGGTACGTCTACTACTGTGCTTGCCGCC
>JAFQDK010000001.1 GCA_017399305.1 Clostridia bacterium | reverse complement strand
TGTGCGCTCTCGGTAACGGTCTTTTGCGCCGAGCGAACCGCCTCATAGATTGCACCGTCCTGCTCAATTGCAAGGGCGATAACCGACTTCAGTCCTGCGATCTGTACAAACGAGCGTCTGCCGATATCGGCAGGGCCGCCATAGATGCCGGGAACCTCAAAAATAAATCCGTAGACACCGGTATGTGGGAAGAATTTATCCGCCATGCTGGTGATAGAGCGTTTTTCATAATAGGATGTACGAATACCGAGCGTGTCAAGCTTATCGGTCACAACTGCGACCAGCTCCTCACCGTAGCCGTTCAGTGCACTAAGATCGCCGTAAAGGCTCTGCTTTGACGGTGCAAGACCGCCGCCGATGGGAGTATTGAATGAAAGACCGATATCATAAACGTCGGGGATAAGTTCTCCTTCTGACCAATAGGGTTCGTGATATGCCTCGTGGCAGTCTACATAAACCGTAGGCATAAAGAGATTTGCCGCATTAACAACGGCTGCTGTGCCAACATCACCGAGTATCATATAGTCACGGTTAAGGTTAACATTGACCGGATTGTATTTTGTCTCCCTTGTAAAGTTATGTGCACCCTCGGGGTTTACTCTCGGTACGATAATGACCGCGCCGATGTTAGTTCCGTCAAATACGCTTTCGCCGTACTCGGTACACATTTCGGATATCATACCGATGCAACCCTCTCCACCGCAAGGTTCGTTGCCGTGCACCTGACCTGTAAAGAGCAGTATCTCACGTCCCTCTGTAGCAAGCACGATCTCGGCAATCTCTGCCATGGTCGCGCCCTCGGGAATCTCATCCATTGTAAATACGGCGACAGGAACGGTGTAACCGTTGTAGGTCTTCACATCGTCAAATAGATACATGTAATCACACGCCGCATTCTTTGCGTACAAATGCTCCATCATTTCTGCATTGGTGGTAAATACAGCTGACCCCTCACGCTTGTTAAAATAAGGAGTATCGGGTGTAAAGTAACTTTCTATATTGCTTGTATCATAGTATTTTTCTATAATCTCATCGGTGTGGAAGTTCGCATTTTTGCCTTCGTGTCCCGTGGTTCCCGCAATATCGAATTTCACAGATACAGTCTGTGATTCTGCATTGCCGTAAACATAAATCGCTTTATATCTCCAGTTGGAACCCGGATATTTCACCAAAGCCGTATAAAGACCGGGAGCAAGCATATATGTCGAACTTGTATCGGTGGTAGCTACAGGTGTTTCAGATGCAACATCCTGCAAAAATCCCTTGAGGTATTTTGCACCGCCCGCACGAAGTTCGCATGTGCATCCTTCGCTGTATTCTACAGTTACGCTAACAGATGTACACGCACCTTCAAAATCTATATTATATGTATTACCGTTTTGTTTGAGTGTTTCTTCATTCTGTGCTACATAAGTAACGCTTGCATCTTCTGCCACATCTGTAACAGTAAGATATGTCTTTGGAAGCGGTATGCCGTTGATCTTTACATTTGTCTCCCCGCTAAGAGTTGCCGAAACGATCTCTGCGCCTGCGGCAACAGTAAGCGTGCCGCCGCCGATAAGTGATTTTACGTTACTGTCTACACCTACCGAGAAGTTACCGCCCTCAGAAAGATCGATTACACAGTTTTCGCCGCGGACAGCGCCGAATACAGTACCACCCGTAAATGTTGCAGATGCAGTGCCGCTGACAGTTGCCTCATCGTCAAGGCCGCCACTGTATACATTGCCATATACACTGCCACCGTTCATTATAAATGTTGCGTTTCCGCCAACATTACCGTAAAAACCGCCTGCATATGCACTGCGTGTGCCAGCAGGGCTTGAACCTGCCGCATGCTCTGCTACAACATAATAGCAAAGCTTACCGGCATTGAGTGTTACGTTTGTATTACCTGTAACGTCGCCTGTATAACCGCCGCCGAATACATAGCCCTGTACCTCGCCGCCGTTAAACGTAACGGTAGCATTACCGTCAAGCTTACCCGAGTATCCGCCACCGTAGATTGCACCCGCCATATAAGCTCTGTCTTCTATTACAATTTCGACATCGCCGATGGTAGTCATGTTGTTATTTCGTGATGCACCGAAAATGTAAGAAGGTGCGCTATCATCCGAAACGGTGATATAAATATTACCGGTATGGGTGTGTGCAGTCTTGCCGTTTTCTCCGAGCGTACCGCCGACAAGTCCCTGAGGAGTACCGCCCGATGTAATAAGTGCAGCCTCGCCGCCAAAATTCACGTATGTATCACCTGTGAAATCACCGTTGAATGAACCGCCTGTCACGGCATTGTCAAAAATACCTCCGGTGATATTTACGTAAGAGTCACCGGTCATAGCACCGTAATAGTTACCGCCAAAGACATTGCGGAAGTGACCGCTCTTTACGGTAATATGTGTGTCCCCGTTAAGCTCTGTATTATAATTACCCGCAACCAGTGTGATCCACTGGAAGGTGGTGTAGTTAAGACAGATGACGCCCTCATCCATGGTAAGCGCATTTCCTGCCGCAAAGAAGAAGATATTGCCACTGGTAGGCTTTGCACGCTCGATGACTACATCACGGAAGATCGTGTCGCCGCCAAGTGTAAGATTTGCATGGAATTTGAGTGCCGCACTCTCACGGTAATCCTCATCACCGTAAACAGAGGTAATAACAATTTCCTTTGTTTTGGGAAGCGTGGTTGCCGTAGTGATTTCGGTATCACCCGAAATAATAATAGTACCGCCGCCGGGCATATCGGAAACCGCCGCTGAAAGCGAAGTATATGCGCCCTCGGTCGCACCAGTGCCGTCAAGGTAAACCGTTTTAGGTGTCATATCAATCTCCGGTTGCTTTTCTGCAAGGGTATATACACCGTCATTTACAATAACCTCATAGCCCTCGGGCGCAGAGGTAATGATTGTGCCTGTACACTCACCAATGGTCACACTGCCACCGGCAGTGGGAGCAACGGTTGCATCAAGTTTAAGTGTTTCAACAGTACCGCCGTTAAGCGTGACCGCAACGGAACCTGCCGTGCCGCCAAGTGTAGTTAGTGTACCGCTATTTACTGTAAAATTGACCTTTGCCTTTGACACTGACGAAGATGAAAGATTGCCGATAGACTGAACTCCGCCAATGAATGTTGCATTGTCAATAATAACATTGACATCTCCTGTCATAGTGCCGCTATAACAACCGGCATATAGACTTTGCCAGGTTCCGCCGCGAAGTGTAAGACTGCCGCCGTTTACCGTAGAGCCTGCCGTTCCGCCTGCAAATACAGTAAAATAGCGTCCCGTTGTCGCACTCGGCACAGTAGTAACACTGCTTTCAAATGTAAGGCTGTGTCCCGACGCATAGATAAAATCCTTGTCCTTTGCTGCGCCGTTTACAAGCGTAATATCCTTAAAAACGGTATCTCCGGCAAAAACAATGGTTCTGCCAAGTGTAAGCTTTGCGCCATTTTCAGATGTAATGGTAACATCCTTCGCCGCAAGAGTTGTAATGGAGCCAGTCGGTGTCGAAGTGTTACCCGATATAACAATAGTGTCACCGTCGCTTGCCGCTTTGACAGCATCGGCAAGACTTGTATATGCTCCCTCGGTAGCCTTTGTACCGTCCACATATACATTCGCCGCATGGCTCACTGTCACGAAAATACTCATGCAAAGCATAAGCATACATATAAGGATTGCTGCTCTAAGTTTTTTCATAGTAGCCTCCGTATTATTTTTATGCCAAAAACTAATTTGACACCTTTATAATTTAAGGATACAACAACCAATTTTGCATTGTAAATGTCTGTAGTGCCGAAACTTGCAGTTTTCGACTGACAAATTGTATCTTTTTCACAAAATACTTGCTTTTTATTGCTGTTTTTGATTAAATATAAGCAATAGGGGGGATTCTATATGCTGTGTTCTGTTGCAACGCTACGTCCAACGATACAAGCCTTTCACCGCGGAATCGGTTCAATATTGAAAAAAGGGTTCTTACCTGCAGGAAAAAGCGGTCGACGTACCGACGGTCTTGTGTACATTCTGAAAGGGCAAACTGTATACAATTTCGGCGAGTATCAGTTTGAGGCCCAAACAGGCGATATTTTATATCTAGCAAAAGGCGGCATCTATAGCATGGATATCCGCTCGCAGACCTACGAGGTGCTGATTGCCAACTTTGACTTTTTCAAAGATGATGACGTGCAGTTCCAAAGTGTAGCATATCCTGCACCGGGAGGGAAAAGTACCGAACAGCTCTTTCGCAAGCTGGTATCCGCATGGCATATGCGCAGCTCCACCGTAAAAGAGGAATGCCTCGCTTCTCTGTATGCCATCTATGCCGATTTCCTCCGTGCTACCGAAGATGTAGGCTACCTGCCCACTATCAAACGTCAGCGCATGGAAAATGCCATGCAATACATCCATGAGCATCTGCACGAGAAGAATCTGGCGATTGCCGACATTGCAAAGCATGTTTCATTAAGTGAGTCCTACTTCCGAAGTTCCTTCAAAGAGGTGTTCAATCTCTCCCCCGTGCAATATATCAATATGCGCCGTATCTCTCTCATCAAGGAGCGACTGCGGTACACGACGGAGCCAATATCTAAGATCGCAGAAAAATTCGGGTTCTCTAATGTCTATCATTTCTGTCATCTATTCAAAAAAGAAGTCGGCTGCACGCCGAGTGAATACCGCGGCAAGCACGCACAGTATATTAAAACATAAAAGACGGCTTTTGAAAAGCCGTCTTTTATGTTTTGTTTTATTATGCTACAAGCATTTTCATAATACGGATAACGTCGATAAGATTTACCTTGCCGTCACCGGTAACATCACCGATAGTATTTTCTATGCCATTTACAATATTACTGAGAATACCAAGAGCATCAAATATATCAACCTTAAAGTCGCCGTTTGTATCTCCGATAACTTTTCCTATGTTGTAGTTTTCACTTGTTCCGTCGGTAAAGCTAAGCGTTACAACATATCCTTCACTGTCGGAAGCAACTACAAATGCTTTGCCTCCTTCAGTGTTTACACTGTCGTAAACAGTGCCGTCAACGGTTACGCTTTCAACTGTCTTACCCTCAGGAATTGCAATAGAGAGATATGTTCCGTCAAGTCCAAGCTTTGCCGCGATAAAGCTTTCTGTCGAGCGGTAGATTTCATTTACCGCAAGATAGCCTGCATCTGCAATAGTAGCAATAACATCGCTGGCAGCATCGGTATTGTCCGGCTCAAAGAGGTACGCCGTAACATATGCACGGTAGTCATCGAGCGGAACAATATAGCATCCGTTTTCAAATGTTACTTCCTTTGCATCGCTGAGTGTAGCGGACTCATTTGTACCGCTGTACTGCTGAAGTGTAAGTGTTGTGCCTGCATCAAGAAGATAATACTTTATACCTTGTCGGTCAAGAAGCGCAAGAGTGCTTGCAACATCGGTTGCATCCGCCGGAAATACATATGCGGTAGGCAACGAACGGTAACGCATTGCGGTGTCGTTTGAGCCAAGCGTGGTTATGTTTTCCGCATAGCGTACGGTACCGTCTGCACCGATGAGAGGATTGTTCCACTTGTAACCGTACTTTTCAACGCGTGAATCGCATTGGTCAAGAGTTACTGCACGGCGTCCGTCATAAATCTGCGCACTTTCGGTAAGCTTTTCACGTGCCGCGATTGCAGCCTGTGCCATTTCTCCGTCTGTGGCAATAGCAAGGTTGATAAGTTCCTGCATGGTGCGCATCTGAGAAAATGTGCGACGGGCGTAATGCTGCTCAGCACCGAGGATACCGGGAATCTCCAGAACGTAGGCAAAGGCACCCATATTTGCACTGTATGTCTGTCCGAAAACAGGAGCAAAATCCTTGCGGTAATAGTAGGAGCGAAGTCCGATTGCCTGCAGGTTTTCAAGCGCATCGTAGCAAAGTTGCTCTCCGATATTATCTCGTGCCGCAGCGAGGTCGCCGTAAATTATCGCTTTGCTGTTTGCAAGGCTCGAACCGACTGTGGCAAAATATGAGATACTTGTATCATAAATGTCTGTCAAAAGGTCGCCTTCGGACCAGACAGGCTCGTTCATTGCCTCATGAAGATCAATAGTCATAGTAGGCATGAAAAGCTGATACACATATGCATAGGTCGCAGAAGCGACATCGGAAGCCATCGCATAGTCACGGTTGATATTAGCATTGAGTACATCTGCGGTAGTCATACGCGAGTAGTTGTAGAGTCCTTCCGGGTTGACACGTGGGAGCATGAAGATCGCACCGAGGTTGGTACCGTCAAACACGGTGTCGCCGTATTCGCCGCAAAGTTCGGATATAAGTGCAAGTGCACCCTCTGCCGCGGATGGCTCGTTGCCGTGTACGGCACAGGTGATACCGATAATATCTCTGCCCTGTTGTCTGCCAACAATTTCTGCTATTTCTTCAATAGTTGCCCCCTCAGGAATCTCGTCCTTGGTGAACACAACTACGGGAAGTTCAAAGCCATTTACCTTAGTCTTTGTCGGGAAGAACGCATACATGTGAACAGTAGATGCATCGAGCTCACGGATAAATTCGTTTGCCTCATAGTTGGTGGTAAAGACTGCCTTACCCGGACGAAGGTTGAAATAAGGAGTATTGGGAGTAAAATAGCCTTCTATATTACTTGTGTCATAGTGCTCTGCATTGAGTTCGTCGGTATGCTGACTTCCGTTCTTTGCCTCGTGACCAACAGTACCCGGAGCATCAAAATTCACTGTAACAGTCTGTGTCGGTGCATTGCCGTAAACATAAATTGCCTTGTATCTCCAGTTTCCTTCGGAACGCTTTACAAGTGCCGTATAAAGGCCGGGAGTAAGTGTATATGTTGAACTTGTATCAGTTGTTGAAGTTGCAGTTTCTGCCGCAATATCCTTATTAGCGAAGCCGTCAAGATATGTTGCGCCGCCTTCACGAAGAGTGCAGGTGCTGCCTGACGGATGGTTAACTGTCACTGTTACGGTGGGACATGCGCCCTCAAAATCAATTGAGTAAACACTGCTGTTTTGCACAAGAATTTCTGCATCCTGTGCTATGTAATTAATCTTTGCATCCTCTGCAATATCAGTAGCGGTGATATATGCCTTGGGCAGCGGTATACCGTTGATATTCAGTGAGGTTTCACCGCTTATTGTATTAGCGGTAAGCGATGCACCTGCCGCAAGGGTGAGTGTGCCGCCGCCGATGAGAGTATCTACAGTAGAGTCTACACCGACAGATACACTGCCGCCATTTGAAAGGTCGATTACAGATGTGTCTGCATCGCCAATCTTGCCAAAGATCGTGCCGCCCTTAACAGTCACGGTAGATGTACCGCTAACGGTTGCAGTATCATCGATACCGCCACCGTAAACATTGCCATAAACAAATCCGCCATTTACAGTAATAGTAGCATTACCTCCGAGTGTACTGCCTGCATTACCGCCGCCGTATACATTTCTCGTACCTGCGGGCGAGGAACCCGAGCTGTATGCATCCACATAGTAATAGCAAAGTTTGCCACTGTTAACGATGATCTCTGCATTGCCGGTGACTGTGCCTGCTGCGGCACCGCCGAAAATGTTGCCCTGAATGTCGCCACCGTTGAACACAACCTTAACGTTACCGTCATGAACAGAACCGTTGCCGCCGCCATACAGCGAATGGTATGCAAAAGCGTCCTCTTCTACAGTTATAAGAACATCGCCGACAGTAGTAATATTGTCATTGCGTGAAGAGCCGAAAACATTGCTGTTTACCGCACATGAGCCGGTAAGCGTGAGATAAATATCGCCCGTAAATGTGCGGGCTGTACCGCCGTTTACACCGAGCGAGCCGCCGATAACACCCTGACCTGCTGCAATCATAGATGCTTCTCCGCCAAAGGTTAGATGTGCGTCGCCGGTGAAATCACCGGAATAGCTACCGCCGCATACTGCGTTATCGTAAAGGCCGCCGGTAACGGTTACATATGAACTACCGGTAAATGAGCCGTTATAGTTGCCACCAAAAATGTTGCGGAAGTGTCCGCTCTTTACGGTGATATGCGAATCTCCCTCGTGAGCCTGACTGAGATTACCGCCAACAAGTGTTATCCACTGAAGTCCGGTGTAGTTAAGGCAGATAACGCCATCATCCATAGTAAGCGCATGACCGCCTGCAGAGATAAAAATATTAGCCGATGTCTGTTTTGCACGCTCTATAGCAACGTCACGGAATGTCGTGTCGCCGCCGAGTGCAATATTTGCATAAAATTTGAGCGCCGCTGTCTCTCGATAATCCTCATTTCCGTAAACAGAGGTGATAACAACTTCCTTCGTCTTGGGAAGCGCAGTAGCCGCAGTGATAGAAGTATCACCGGAAAGAATAATAGTACCGCCGCCGGGCATATCCGAAAGAGCCGCAGAAAGCGATGTGTATGCGCCCTCGGTCTTGCCTGTACCGTCAAGGTAAACGGTCTTGGGTGTTAAATCTACTACACTTTTTTCCTTTAAAGTGTATACACCGTTATCAACCACAACTTCATATCCGTCAGGAGCAGAGGTTGTAACTGTACCTGTGCCATCCGCTACGGTTACACTTCCGCCTACCTCGGGGGCAACCGTTGCGTTAAGATTAAGCTTATTTACGCTACCGCCGGTAAGAGTTACCGCATATGATGCGCAAGGTACAGTACCGCCTTGGATATTCGTAACAGTTCCGCCGCTTACGGTAGCAGTTACAGCAGCAGTATTTGTGCCCTTTGATACGTTACCGAGTATCATTGAGCCGCCCGAAAGTGTGCCGCCCTCAAAAACGATGGCTGCACTGCCGTTAAATGTTCCCTGATAGTTACCGCCGTAAACATTTCGCCATGTACCGCTCTTGACGGTAACAGTACCGCTACCTGCGCATGTGCCTGTATTCAAGCCTGCAGCAAGTGAAATGTAGCGCTTTGTCGATGTACTTGCAACGGTTGTAACGCCCTCTCCGATTGTAAGGTCGTGTCCGTTTGCATAAATAAAGTCTACATTTGCGCCCGTGCCGTTCTGAATTGTGATATTCTCAAACTTAAGGTCGCCGCTAGCGATAAGAACTCGCCCGAGTGTAAGAACAGCACCTTTTTCAGAAGTGATGGTGATGTCCTTTGCCGGCAAAGTATATGCCGTTGTCGGAGTAGTTGTATTGCCCGAAACAATAATAGTACCTCCGTTATCAACAGCTTCTGCCGCTTCGGGGAGCGTGGTATAAGCACCGCCCTCGCCCGATGCATCGAGATAAACCGTTTGTGCCGCAAAAGCACATATGCTCATGCATATTGCAAGCATAAAAATCATAGTGACCAATGCAATTTTTTTCATAAAAGCCTCCTGCTTTACCGCAAAAAATAATCCTACGGCTATTTTATGTTTTCATAATAGCCATATCCGATTTTTTTGTAAATACAATTTCCACTACGATTTGCGATTTTCGCTTTTGATTTCGAAAATTTTTTGAAATTTATTGCATTTTTTTGCACTTTTTGCTTTAATTGTATTAAAGGAGGTGTATATGATGAACCGAGTGCAGCTATCCACTGCCAAGCCGATCATCTGCGAGTTTCACCGCGCCATAGGCGGAAATGTAAAACGTGGAATCTACGATAAAACATTAAAAGGACGCTATAGTGATGCTTTTGTCTATATACTTAAAGGAACAACCCTTTATGATTTCGGTGACTATACCGTAACAGCAAAAGAAGGAGATCTTTTGTTTATCGGTAAAGGTAGCATCTACTCTATGAATGTACAAAGCGATAAATATGAATTTCTCTATGCCGACTTTTCTTTTTCAGTTCCGGAGGATGTACAACTACAGTCAATATCTCTTCCTGCCTCTGACGGAAAAAGCACAGAAAATGTCTTTCATAAAATGCTTGCCGTATGGTACATCAACCGCTCCAATGCAAAATTTGAGTGTCTTTCTATGCTGTACAATGTATATGCCGACTTCTTGCAAGAAGCAGAGGACTTTATCTACCTCTCATCCGAAAAGCGCCGAAGAATGGAAAAAGCCGTACAGTATATAAACGAGCATTTTACAGAAGAAGACCTCACTGTCGCAAAAATAGCTTCTGCCGCCAATATGAGTGAATCGTATTTCAGAAAATCATTTCAAGAAACTTATAATCTCGCTCCGGTTAAATATATCAGCATGATGCGTATGACGCATGCACGTCAAAAACTGCGCTACGGAGACGTTCCTATATCCGACATCGCACATTCGCTTGGTTTTTCCAGCCTTTACTACTTCAGCCATGCATTCAAGCGTGAAATGGGATGTACACCAAGCGAATACCGAAGCAAACACAAACAATATCCAAAAACATAGAAACACCGCTTTTCGGCGTACAAAGAATTATCATTCTTTGTCTATGATTGCCTCCGACATAATTCTACTGCCAAGTCTAAATCCATATTTGAAGACCTCCTGTTCGATGATGTCATACATCTCGTTGACGCAGTCGTCGTACTTCGCAAGGTCTGCTTTCTGCTGTTCGGTCATGTTTTCACAGAGTTTGTCTCTATTCCGTCCGACGAGATTCAGTAGCTTTTTTCACCTCCGTGTTGCCATCTGTGCTATCCTCCAACGGATTTATATTTACGTACCACAATTCTTCAAGTATCATTTTTCTGCCCTTCTCTTCCTTATTATATCAAAACGACCGCATCACCGAGATATAATGTTCCCGGTAATACGGTCGTTTCTTTAGTTGTTGTTTTCGGTGTAGCATTGCGCGACATCTATTTTCAGCCGGGCAATATATCACAAGATTTTTAAAAAGTCCAGAGGAAATTTCGACATTTAATTATGCGTTGCCAATCGCTAATTTCATAATACGGATTGCATCAGCGAGACCTACTTTTCCATCGCCGTTGACATCACCGTTTTCGATAGATGTCTTATTTACTACCTCTTTAATAAGTACAAGTGCATCAGCAACTGTAACCATGCCGTTACCATCCATGTCGCCTGCAAGAATCAATTTCGGAATTTCATCCTGTGCTACAAGAATTTCGTCACAGCCGGAGCACTTCTTACCCTCGGTAAGACCTACCGATGTGTATGTAGGTTCTACCGCAGGAATAATTATCTCGGTATGTTCATGGAAAGCCTTAAGTTCAGGACCGATTCCATTTACATAAATCCACGCTTCATCTTTAAGAAGACCTGCAAAAGTATCTTTTACAAGTACTGTTTCGGAAGTAACTTCTGTTGAGTATGTAGTGTTATTGTCGGCATATACATTCTCTTTGTCATTGTAATAGAAGATATTGCCGTCGCCCACTGCACTTCTCCAAATACCTACAGCCGGACCAACATAATACTGCTGAGCTGAAACACTATCGGTAACCGCGCCCTTGGTATACAGATTTTTAACTACATAATCTTTACCCTTAAGAAGGCCGCCAAGTATTCCGCCTACAAGACCTGCATTTGCATGGATATCACCGGTATTCATACAATTCGAAATGGTGATAGTATCTGTGCCTGCTATTGCAGTGCCGCTTCCTACGATTCCACCCGCATACTTATCAGTTGTAGTCGAACTGCCACTGTTCAAGCACCCCGTGACTGTCGCCATACATACAGTAGGTCTGGTTACCAGATAGCCTACTATACCGCCGGAATGCACTTTCGCAGCAATTTTCGCACGGTTTTCACATTCAGAAACACTTACTGCGGCATTTGCTCCGTCAGTTCCTATTTCTACCATTCCGATGATACCGCCGGCGGCATCTCCTGCTGAAGATATAGCACCAATGTTGGTTGCTTTAGTTACAGAAACATGAGTGGATGCTGAATTAGCATGAATATATCCGACAATACCGCCTGCATATTTAGCCGCAGAAACTACACATTCATTTGCTACATTGCTGATTTCAAGATAACCGGTAGTTCTGCCAACAAGTCCGCCGACGTTACTATATGAGGAACCGTTGATCTGACCGCTGATAGTAAGATTCTTAATTACAGCGGGATCCTGTGCGATACCATAAGCAACACCGAAAAGACCTGCGTCATTAGCAGTAGCCGTAATGTTAATGCCGCTGATAGTATGACCGTCGCCGTCAAATGTACCGGTAAAAGGAGTAGATGCATTACCGATAGGAGTCTGCGCAAGACCTGTAAGGTCGATATCCTTGGTAAGCTTGTAATCACCGCTCAAAGAAGCGGTACCGTTCATAAGAGCCATAAACTCCTCGGCAGTTCCTATTTTAACAGTAGTATCGCCTGCCTCTGTATTGTAAACCTCAAGCTCAGCAAGCTGCATACGGAAGCGGTTTCCATCGGTTGGCTTTGTGCGGAGCGAGGTTCCCTCAAAACGCACATAGCGAGCCTTTACAGTTTCAAAGTCGAACACCTGCATCTCTATGATAGGTGCGGGATAATTGCTTTCGCTCAAAACATTTGTCCATGTTTCACCATCAGTTGAAACTGTTATAGTGAAATCACGTGGGAACATAACACTTGTCGTTCCCTTTGCCGCACCGGCAGGCATTATCTGCACCTGATTTACTTTATATACTGCACCAAGGTCTACACACGCATATTCGCTGTGATCAACTACGGTAAAGCTGTTCGATGTCCAGCCGCAAACCTCACTGCCACGCAGATTCTCTCTGTTACCGTCGGTGAGCTTGCTTGTTCCCCAATAATCACTCGTAACCGTCGATGATGCCGCAACGTTTCTGTTAAGTGCAAGATTTCCGAAACCGTGGGCCAACATCGAATCCATGGCAGTCTTCAAAGCAGTATATGCTTCAACATAAGACTGTGTATCGTTGTTTGAAAGTATGCCTTTTGCGTAAGCAAGAATTTCTGCGAACTCATTAAATACAGAACTTGAAAAATTGTTTTCTCTGAGACTCTCACCGCTTTGTACAAGTTCTACAAGCGCTTTTCTTGCTTCATTTTCGGAAAGTTGCTTTACGGCTTCTTCGAGTTTATCAATAGCCGCACAAACCTCAAACTGTGTTGCGTTTTCGTCTGCGAGAACCGCATCACACTCTGTAAGGATGTTGCAAAGCACTGCCCATGACTGCTCTGCGTAATCAGCTGCATTAAATGTCTTTGCATCCGCAACTGCATCCGAAAGCAGCGATTTGTCCATATCAAATGCTGATGCATCTACTGTGAAGCTATAGCTACCCGAGCCGAGCGTACGAGGTGCGGTCTCTGTCGGTACATAAACTGTAGCCGTAGTACCTACAGGAATAGTTACATCCCAAACGAGTTTGTTATCCTCTGTAAATCTCCAATAGCTTACAAGGTCGCCTCTGACTGTCTTCAAGCTATAGTTCACATATCCGATTTCGGGATGAATTTCGGGATTTAAAACAACCGTTTCAAAACCGTTTGCATAGTCACGCACACCTGCAAGATTCTTATAGAACCAGTCGGTATATGTACCGAGGAAGAAGTGGTTGCGTGAACGTGCATTTGACTCGTATGTCTCCCAGCATGTGTTTGCTCCAAGATTTATCCAATATCCCCATGAAGGATAAGTGTCCTGCTGAACAAGAGTCATTGCAAGGTCACTGTATCCATACTTTGAAAGCATGGGAAGAATGTACTTTGTACCAACTGCGCCAACATCAAGGTGATTATCCTTTGCCTTGATATCATTTACAATGCTCTTAACAACACTCTCTTCGTATTCTTCAGGGCAAAGACCGAACATAAGCGGAACGATATTTGATGCCTGGCGGTACTTTGTACGTCCTGCATCATAGGTACTGTTCCAATAGCCTGTATCGTAGTAGCCTTTATCCGCAAGGTAGAATTTTGCGTTAAATGCGGTATAGATATTCGACATTGCCGCACGGTACTCTGCTGCATCCTGCGTTTTGCCGAGTTTGTCCGCAATCTCCGCCATCTGACCGAGTGTGCGGTAAACAAATGCGCTGCCTATAATACCTGCTCCCTCGGGGGCATGAGTAGTTTTACCC
>JAFQDK010000004.1 GCA_017399305.1 Clostridia bacterium | reverse complement strand
TCACCGCGACCGCCCCTTTAAGGAGTAAAAAAGCCGGGGAACCCGTCTTTTTTACAGATTTTTAGGCTTCCCCTTGAGGGGAAGCTGTCAGCGTAGCTGACTGATGAGGTGTAGCCGCATCGCGGCGTTAATCACATAAACATTAATTTATCTTTCCTTACGGTAAAATTTCCAAATCTTTGTATTTTGTTTCGTAATGTACGCCCTTAAGATAGGAGTCATACATCGCCTTTGCTGTGTATGCCGCATCGGTGCCGTTTGCACCTTGCTCAATGACTACGGTCACTGCAATTTCGGGGTTCTGATACGGCGCAAAGCCAATGAATAACGCATTGTCGCTTCGGTCGGTTCCGACCTGTGCGGTACCGGTTTTACCGCCTACCGCAATGTCATATCCTTTGAAGATACGTGCGGCAGAACCGCTTTCAACAACGTCTTTCATAGCACTTTTTATTGTGGAAAGAATGCCGTCCTGGAAATTGACTTTTGCGATTATTTCAGGCTCATTTCTTTTTACAACTTCGCCGTTCGGAAATTCGCGCACTTCGCTTAATAGATGCGCGCGATAACGAGTTCCGCCATTTATCAGCGCACTTGTGTAAACAGCAAGCTGTATGGGTGAGAACATATTATCCGACTGACCGATGGCCGCCTGCAGTGTGTTGCCGGGGTTCCAGATGTTGCCCATGCTTGCGCTGTAGTCGGGACCTGCCAGGATTCCGGCAGATTCTGACAGTTCAATGCCTGTCTTTTCGCCAAGGCCGAATTTGCGACTGTATTCATTCATTTTTTCTATGCCGAGGCGTTTGCCTGTTTCATAGAAGAAGTAGTTACATGAGTTCTGAATGGCTTGCACAACGTCCTGTGCGCCGTGTGTCTGACCTTTTTGCAGATATATCCAGCATCGCGGATGATAGTCGCCAAAGTCGTATGCTCCCTTGTCAACGATAGTGGTGTATACAGAAATCACGCCCTCCTCAAGTGCCGCGGCGGCAACTCCGGGCTTGAAGGTTGAACCGGGGGCAAAAGTGCCGAGAGTTGCGCGGTTGTAAAGCGGGCGCACCGGATTGTTTGCGTAAGTGGCGTAGTTTTCAAGATAGTCTGACAGATTAAACGAAGGATATGATGCAAGTGCAAGAACCTCGCCGGAATTGGGGTCAACGGCAACAGCGGCACCACTGCTTGCGTCTTCGCCGTCATGCTTGCCGCCGCTTGCCGCCGCGCGCTCATGTATTATCTCAATGTTGTCGCGGAGTGCGTTTTCTGCCGACATCTGCAGGTCGATGTCTATGGTGAGATATACGTCTTTGCCTGAGATCGGCTCTTTGACTATGGTTTCGGAAATGATATTGCCGTAGGCATCTTCTACAATGGCAAGGGTGCCGTTTGCACCGCGAAGATGCTCCTCAAATACCTTTTCGATACCCGTGATGCCGACATATGCATCTCCACTGTAGCCAAGGTCAAGATAATAGTCAAGCTCCTCGGCGGGGATTTTGCCGATGCATCCGAGAATGTGTGATGCATAGCCATCGTAGATATATGTTCGCTCTTCCTCTTCGGTTATCATTACCTGACCGATAGAAAGCTCTTTAACATAAGTCAGAGTAGGCATTGTGACTGCCGTTGCCAAAGTGTACGGCTCAACGCGGCTGAACTGCATATACTCCATGTCAAAGCGGATTGCAAGCAGGGTCTGCGCATCTTCGGCTGAATAGTTTTCGATGTATGAGTCGGTCTCCCAGTCATACGTGATAAGACCGTAGCGCTCACGCAGATACTTCAGCATGTTTTCGTCAGTTGTACCGTCAAGCAATTCAAGGCGGCGTTGCAACGCTGCGAACTTAGTGCGGTTTGATGCACTTTCAAAAAAATTCTCGTTGCGTGTGTAGTTTGGATAGCTTCCGTCAAACGGAAAGGTGGGGGTCGTGATACAGCTTGTGCCGCCGCCTGCGCGTATGGCGGAGAGGGTGTTTAGAATAACGGCGTTGAAATCAGCTTTTGCCTTGGGCATAGCGCCGTATTCAAGACTGATGTTGTATCTTAATGTGTTGATGACAAGAGCCTTGCCGTTGCGGTCATATATTTCGCCGCGCTTGGCAGGCAGTGAAACGTATCGTGTAGTCGCTTCTTCCTGAATTATCGTGTAGTAATCCTGACCTGTTATCTGCAGGTTTACAAGTGCGACAAGGTAGAAAACGCAGATAAGTATAAAGCACGCGCAAAGAGATATCATTCTTAGTGATGTATGAAATCTTTTCATCTGCGTCTCCTTTCAAGAATATTTATCTGTCTTTATCAGTTTTTTTCTTTATGAATTTGAAGATAGGATAAAGTGGCAGCGATAAAACCGCCGAGAGGATAAATGTCGGTACGGTGGTGTCAAGCAGAATGTCTGCCGCGGTTATATTCCAGTTCGCCACAGGGCCGAACAGCGAAAGCACAGAATAAACCACAAGTCCACCAAGCATATAGCAAAGCCATGCCAGATAGTTTTTGACAAAGAAACTTTCAAAAAGCCATACGCAAACAAATGCATAAACCGTGTAAAACAGCGGAACAGTCAGCGTATTTGTGCCAAGCATTATGGATTCTGTTATTCCAAAGATAGCCGCAAAAAAGCTTGCAAATTTGATATCCTCAAAGTATGCGAGCAGTGAAACTGCGGCACACAGAAGATGCGGTATGCTGTCAGTGATACGCAGCGCAGGGAAAAACGAACATGAAAACAGCAGCAGTCCAAGGCATAGAATGCCGTACGCTGCTGATTTTATGATAGGTTTTCCTCTGATGACAAGGCGCATCATTCTTCTCCTGTTGTCACTGTATAGTTTGTCAGAATCATTACTTTTGTTATATCTTTAAGGTTGGCGGCAGGGCGCACTACGGCTATTTTGGTGTGGTTGTAGGCATCGCCTGTTACTTCAACCACCTCGCCGATGTAGAGGTCACGCGGATAAACGCTGCCAAGACCGCTTGAATAAATCCTGTCGCCTGCTTCGATATCTGCATCAAATGCAAGGTATTCAAGAACGCAGAGTCCGTCTCGGCGACGATCAAAGTCACCGCTGACAAGTCCGACAGCACCACTGCGTTCAACATAAGCGCCGATTGAAGAGTCGTAATTGATTATTGTAGAAACACGGCAGAAGGTGAGGCCTACTTCAGTTACTCTGCCTATGATGCCTTCATTTGTCAGCACCGGCATACCGACCTTGATACCTGAGCTTGAGCCGCGGTCAAGCGTAAATGACGAGATATATCCGCCTGTTTCACTTGCGATGAGGTTGGCATCGTAGAAGATATAGTCAGTGTGTGCACGTTTTGCACCGAGATATGAGCGCATCCACTCGTTTTCTTCTTCGATGAGCTGTGCGTTGTATACCTGATCCTCAAGTTCTTTTACACGCTCGGAGAGTATTTTGTTTTCCTCACGCAGACGGTCAAACTCGGTGAAATATTCTGCAAATCCGTGAAAAGAGTCACCGATGGTGCTGGCCAAGCGCATAAACGGTGAGACTATGCCCATTACCGCGTCTTTAACAAGGCTACCCTGTCCCATAGCTGTGAGTATGGTAGGAACGCCTGAGAATACAATAAGCAGTGTCAAAAGCACCGCAAATGATTTGCTTTTGAAAAAGCCGTTCATAACATAGCCTCCTTTCGATAGTAAAGTTGTAACGGGAGTTTATCTTGCTTTATACTGGGTAAGATAAGGATATCTTTCTGGGTGCTCAACAAACTTGCCAAGACCTATTGCACAGCTTTGCATCGGGCGATCTGCAACCGTGATGCGGATTCCTGTGATCTGGGTGAGCAATATGCTGAGACCGCGGAGGTTTGCACATCCGCCTGTAAGTATAATACCTCTGTCGTAAATATCGGAGCAGAGTTCGGGGGGAGTTCTCTCAAGCACCTGGCGGATACATTCGAGTATTTGTTCTATCTGGTCACTCATTGCCTCGCGTACTTCGCCTGAGCTTACTTTAAGCATTGCAGGCAAACCGCTTGCAAGGTTTTTGCCGCGCACTTCCATTGCGCCTGCATCCGTTTGCGGATGAACAGAGCCGATACGCATCTTGAGTATTTCTGCTGTCTTAGGGCTTATCGAAACGTTGTAGCGGCGCTTTATGTACATCATTATCGCCTCGTCAAGGCGGTTGCCTGCGATTCTCAGCGAGCTTGATGTTACAATAGCGCCAAGACTTACGGTTGCCACCTCGGTGGTACCGCCGCCAATGTCTATGATAAAGCTTCCGCGTGGCGCGCCGATCTTAACGCCGACACCGAGTGCGGCGGCAATTGGTTTTTCAATAAGTGTTACACCTCTTGCGCCAGCCTCGATTGCCGCATCTTCAAATGCGCGGCGGTCAACTCCGGTTACACCGTGGGGTACGCACATAGCGACCTTTGGGCGGTTCAGCACAAAGTTGCCGACAACCTTTTTCATAAATCTGCGAAGCATGGTTACGGTCACGTCAAAGTCGGCAATAACTCCGTCTTTGATGGGGCGAAAAGCAAGCTGTTCGCCTGCGGTTTTGCCCACCATGAGGTTAGCCGCGTCGCCAACTTCAAGCACCGACATGGTACGGCTGTTGACAGCCGCTACCGATGGCTCCTGCAAAACGATACCGCGGTTGACGCCGTACATCAGCGTATTGGATGTTCCAAGGTCGATTCCGAGATTCTTTGAGACCTGTACCTTTGAAAGGTCGATTTTTGATAGATCGATTTTGGAAAGGTCAAATTTCATAAAACGTTCCTCATTTCAAGAGTTCAAAATAAGATATGCCGAGTGTGCCAAGCAGTCGGCAAACGGTTTTGGGCGATAGCCCCATCACCGAGAAAAAGTCACCGTCAATGCGGTCAATAAGCACGCTTCCGATACCCTGTATGCCATAGGCGCCGGCTTTGTCGAGCGGCTCGCCTGTGTTTACATATGCTTCGGCTTCGCTCTCGCTGAATGCGCGCATATATACGTTGGATACTTCTGCTGTGGAAACGGAGTTTTTTGCCGTGAGAATGCATGTCCCTGTGCAAACGCTGTGCTCCTTGCCTGAAAGCATACAAAGCATCCGTTTTGCATCTGCGGCATCAGTTGGCTTGCCAAGGCGCGCATTGTCAAGGTAGACAAGCGTGTCTGCCGCGATTATAACAGTGTCGCTGTCAAAGCGCCCGTCGGCGATGAGTTTTTCTTTAAGCGCAAGCGCCTTGCGCGCCGATAAAATTTCCCCCGCACTTTCAGGCGAAAGATCTTTCGGTATATCCTCATTTGCAGGCGCGACATCTACAGAGAAGCCAAGCTTCATCAGCTCCAGTATCTCTTTGCGTCTTGGCGATGCCGATGCCAGATAGAGTTTTATCATTTTTCTTTGATTCTCCGTATGTCGTATTTGGGAGGTAAACGCTTTTCAAAAGCGTCTATAACATCGAGCATTTCACGCTCGTTTTCTGTGGTGAATATAAAGTGCTGACCGCCCTTCGGCTGTCTGTCAGCCGCGTAAGTCGGCACGCTGTTAAAGAGAATGTTGCGATGAGGTTCTTCACGCAAAATGGGGAATCGCTTACCCATTCTGTCAATCAGCTGTGCACGGTCACTGTTGCAGGCATTGCATCCGGAAACCTCTTTTGCAAAGCATTTTTCAAGCAACATTATTGGCAGTCTGCCATAAACGATGTTGCGAACTTTACCGCCAATGTCACGCGCTTGCGCCTGCGTGAGTTCGGGGGAGAGGATAAGATTTTCAAAGCCGTGTTCAAATGCGAAGTTTGCGGATTCCGAGTTTGTGATGTTCAGTCTGAAGTCGCCGTGAATCACAAGACCGTCTGCAAGCGGCAGATGACCGTAGTTGCCCACAAGTGCATGCAAAGCGCCCTTGGCTTTTGCCGCTCCAATGTCGCGCGCAACACTTTCCTTTTCGCTTTCGGTGATAACCGCAGGCAGTAAAATGCCTTTTACGCGGTCGTCGTTTGATTTGAGAAATTCTGCAAGCGGCAGAAATACAACGTCAAAGTAGTTGTAAAACTCGTCAGCCGCAGGTAGCTTGTTTGCGCGCATTACAAGTGCGGTTCTGGCTTTCACGTCTGCTTTTTCTTTGTTGTGCGGTTTGTAAAAAACAGCGGTTGGTCCGTCATGCTCACGCTCGTCAAGACAGGAATACTTTTCAACAGCCTCGCGGCGCAGAGCATTTATCTCGCTTACGCGCAGTATAAGTCCGTCATCTATGTCGATATCGCACTTTTTGCAATAGTATGCGGTCGCGCCGAGCTTGGTCAGATTCTTTTCAAGCGCTTCGCGTGAAAGCGGAGCGTTGATTGCATCTTCGGGTATGCCGCCTTTTTCTGTCACACTGCCTTTTTCGCCGCATATTGTAATTTCAAAAGGCTCACCGCGCTTCAGCTTTGCCGATATGGTTATAGCAACTTTGCGCTTTATTCCCTCAAACGGTTCAAGCTCGCGGCTCTTCTTTCTCGCATCCTCACTGCGTGTGCCAAGCATTGATGAGTTTATCTTTTTGTCAAAATATCCCGTGGTAAATCCGTCACGGCTGAATATCTCGGCAAGTTCCTGTGCTTCGTCTGATGTAGCATTTCTTCTTTCGTCAAGCAGACGGCGGTATATCTTTGCAACGCCGTGTACGTATTCGGGAGATTTCATTCTGCCCTCAATTTTCAGTGATGCCGCACCTGTTGCGAGCAGTTGGGGGATGCGGTTTGCCATGGAAAGGTCTTTTAAACTGAGCGGATATTTGCCGCTCTTGTCGGGCAGACGGCAGGGCTGAGCGCACATACCGCGATTGCCGCTGCGACCGCCTATCATACTGCTGAGCAGGCACTGTCCGCTGTGGCAGACGCAAAGCGCGCCATGTATAAATGTTTCAATCTCTATGGGCGACTCTTTGCAGAGGATGTTTAAATCCTCACAACTTAGTTCGCGTGCCGCAACCATTCTCTCAAATCCATGTGAAGCAAGCATTCTTGCGGCATCGGCATTGTGTCCTGAAAACTGCGTGCTTGCGTGAAGCCGCATGGTAGGGATGCATTTGCGAATCATGTCAGCCGCGCCCATGTCGGCGATGATAAGCGCATCAATGCCGGCATTTTCGAGAAACGCGGTATATTCAAGCACATCGCGCATCTCGCGGTCAAAGATAAGTGTGTTGAGTGTAATATAGCTTTTTACACTGTATGCGCGGCACAGCCTTGCGGCTTCGGCTATTTCGTCACGTGTAAAGTTCTTGGCAAAGGCGCGCGCGCCGAAAGCCTCACCGCCGAAATATACCGCATCGGCTCCGGCATCTATAGCCGCTTCAAGCGCTTTAAAGCTACCTGCAGGGGCAAGCAATTCGGGTAGTTTCGTCATTTTCTTTTGAGCTTTGCTTCAAGCTCGTCAACCTTTTTGGAAAGGCGCTCATTTTCTTCGCGCAGACGCACAATGTTGCTTGAATAAAGTTCAAGCTGTGCTTCTGCTTTGTCGGCACGTGTTTTTGCTCCCTCTACCTCGGAGAGGTATTCAAGCGCAGTGAACAGCGCGGCTTCTGTTTTGGATATCTGTCGTGATTTCCAAAGTATGCTTGTCACTCTGTCATTGAGCTTTGCGGCGAGAGCCTTGACTGTTTCTTCGTTTTCATCGCTGACGATGCTGACAGGTATATCTAAAAGGGTTATTGTGAATTTCTGTTTCATTGTAAAATCCTTTACGGTACTTGCTTTTCTTTAAATAATACTATATAATAATTTATTATACTATATATTTAATAGTTTTTAAATAGATTTTGCAAAAAAATTAGTCTGGAGTTAAAAGAAATGAGCATCGGTGCAAAATACAACAGAATAGTTGTTAAAATCGGTACATCTACGCTTACCCATGAAACGGGAAAGCTCAATCTTCGCCGCATTGAAACACTTGCAAGAGTGCTTTCCGACATTAAGAATGCAGGCAGTGAGGTTATCCTTGTTTCAAGCGGTGCTGTCAGCGCAGGTGTTGCAAAGATAGGCTTTCACCGCCCTACCTGCACTAAGGAAAAGCAGGCGCTTGCCGCTATCGGTCAGAACGAGATAATGAAGCTTTATGGCAAGTTCTTTTCGTTGTTCGGTCATCCTATTGCTCAGCTTCTTCTCACCAAGGATGTTATCGACAGTCCCTCGCGGCGTGTGGCGGCAGAGGATACGCTTGAAACCCTGCTTTCTATGGGATGTGTGCCGATCATCAATGAAAATGACTCTGTTTCCTGCTATGAGATTGACTTTGGCGGAAACGATCGCCTTTCTGCATGTGTAGGCGTGCTTGTCAAGGCGGATATCGTTATCAATCTCACCGATATTGACGGTTATTATGACAGCGACCCGCGTAAAAATCCCGATGCAAAGCTTATCGAGCGCGTCGAGGGCGTTACTGATGAGATGGTTGAAAACGCCGGCGGCGCAGGTACCGAACGCGGTACAGGCGGTATGCAGGCAAAGCTTATCGCTGCACAGATGCTTGCTGATGCAAAGATTCCGATGATGATAGTGCGTGGCACCGATCCGGAGATTTTGTACGAGGTTATCGACGGTACCGCCAGGGGTACATATTTCGCAGTGAAATAAAAGGATAAACTATGGAAATTCGTGATTATATATTAGACCTTGAAAAGCGTGCGGCGGCAGCGGCGATGGAAATGAGCTGCGCTTCGTTTGAAAAGCGAAACGAGGTGCTTTCGCGCCTTGCGGCAAAGTTGCGCGCAAATACTGATAAAATAATTGACGCAAATAGAATTGACCTCGCTAAGGCCGAGGAAAATGGTGTACCGCAGCAGATGCTTGATCGCCTTTCGCTTAATCTTCGCCGCATTGAAAGCATGGCGGCTTCGCTTGAGCTTCTGATAAAGCTCAAGGACCCCATTGGCGGTGAAAAGGCATGGGCACGGGATAGCGGAATCGAGATACACGAGCGCCGCGTTCCTCTTGGCGTAGTTGCCATTATTTTTGAGGCGCGTCCTAATGTCACGCTTGACGCGGCAGCGCTCTGCATCAAGACCGGCAATGTTGCATTGCTTCGCGGCGGTAAAGAGGCGCTTCACTCAAGCATGGCTATACGCGACCTTATCTGCGATTCGCTTTGTGAGTGCGGCTTGCCGCGTGACGGCGTTGTGCTTGTTGAACGCACCGAGCGCGAGGGCGCAAATGTGCTTATGACCGAGCGTGGATATGTCGATGTGCTTATCCCTCGCGGCGGCAAAGGGCTTATCAAAAATGTTGTTGAAAACGCAAAGGTTCCTGTTATCGAAACAGGTGCCGGCAACTGCCATGTCTATGTTGAAAAAACAGCGGATTTTGACATGGCGCGCAAGGTTATTATCAATGCCAAGGTTCAGCGTCCATCGGTATGCAACGCGGCTGAAAGTCTGCTTTGTGACCGCGCTATCGCCGAGAAGTTCTTGCCGCTTTTTGAAGAGGATATGAGAGCTAACGGCGTTGAGATACGCGCTGATGATAACTGCTTCTATTGTTTTAAAAATGCAGTACATGCAACAGAGGAAGATCACTTTGCAGAGTATAATGACCTTATAATTTCTGTAAAGGTTGTTGAGAATGCAGACGAAGCGATAGCGCATATCAATGCCCACGGAACCAAACATTCCGAGGCGGTTATCACCAAAAATGCGACCGTGGCGCAGAAATTTGCCGCACGTGTTGATGCGGCGGCCGTGTATGTGAATACATCCACAAGATTTACTGATGGCGGTGAATTTGGCTATGGCGCGGAAATAGGAATTTCCACTCAAAAGCTCCACGCACGCGGACCTATGGGACTTCGCGCACTCACCACCGTGAAATATATTGTCGAATCTGAAGGTGCAGTGCGGGGCTGATGCAAGAACCCTTTTTGAAAAAAGTGTTCCTGCACCTCCTAAAAACTTTTGAAAAATAGGATTAGGACATATAGTTACTTTTGTTTAAAGTTTTTTGAAAGGGCGCGGGAAACCTTTTTTACAAAAAAGTTTTCCCGCAATAAACATCATGAAAGAAGTTATACTTTGTAAATATGGCGAGCTTGTGCTTAAAGGTGCAAATAAGGCGCATTTTGAAGCAATGCTTGTACGTAGAATAAGACAGCGCGCGGCGCGCTTTGGCGAGTTTGCGGTCAGCAACCGTCAGAGCACGGTTTATATTGAGCCGAAAGACGAGCTATGCGACATGGACGGTATGCTTGACAGCATGACAAAAATGTTTGGCTTTAACCGCGTTGCGGTTGCGGCGGTGTGCGAAAAGAGCATGGAGAAGATACGCGAGTGTGTTCATGAGTATCTTCCTCGCCGTATGGCAGGCGTCAAGACCTTTAAAGTTGAGGCAAAGCGCGCGGATAAAACTTTCCCGCTGAAATCTCCCGAGATATGCGCCGAGGTTGGCGCATACATTCTTGAGAGTGTACGCGGTATAAGAGTTAATGTACAGAACCCTGAGAGAGTTGTCCGCGTTGAGATACGCGAGGCAGGCGCATACATTCACTTTGATCAGCTTCATGGCGCAGGCGGCATGCCAATCGGCTCAAGCGGACGCGGCTTGCTTCTGCTTTCGGGTGGCATTGACAGCCCTGTCGCAGGATATATGATGGCAAAGAGAGGTATGACTGTTGACGCGCTTCACTTTGAGAGCTTCCCCTATACGTCGGAGCGCGCTAAAGAAAAGGTGTTGACTCTGGCACAGGAGGTTACCGAATATACCGATTATATGTACGTGCATATTATCTCGCTCACTCATATTCAGGAGGAGATAAAGAACAAGTGCGACGAGGACTATTTCACGCTTCTTCTTCGCCGTTTTATGTATGTTCTTGCCGAGCGTATGGCGAAAAAGTGCCATTGCGAAGCACTTATTACCGGTGAAAGCCTTGGTCAGGTAGCAAGCCAGACTCTTGAGGCTATCGGCGTTACCGATGCCATGGTAAACATCCCTGTGTTCCGTCCCTGTATCGGCCTTGACAAGGAAGAGATAGTGCAGATTTCGCGTAGAATAGGCACTTTTGAAACATCCATATTGCCATATGAGGATTGTTGCACTGTGTTTACTCCACGTCACCCCAAGACTCGTCCGAATGCCGAGTATGTTGCGGCAGAGGCGGCAAAGATTGACTTTGACGCACTTTGTGATGAGGCGTTTGAAACAATGTATACTGTCAAAGTAACCCCCGACGGATTTGAAGAATATGATAAATAAAAAATGCACCCTTTCGGGTGCATTTTTTTGTTTATTTTACTTTACCCATTCAGCAACGGCTCTTTCATAAGAAGCGTTGATAATAGCAAGCTGACGTTCAGCAGACATCTTGTAGGTGTCGTACACAGAGGTGATATTCTCGTTGGATGCACGAAGCATGATGATGAGCTGCTTGTTGTATGTACCGATCTGATAGCAGTAGCCGATATCGTATACAAGGTTGCCGAAGATGATGTCGAGCATTTCCTCGGATTCCTCATCACGGAGCGACTGACCGGTAAGGTTGATGTCATAGTAAACGGGAGTGATCGTCTTCTGACCGTAGTATGCAAGTGCCTCGGTAATGATACCGGTGCGCTCAACATCGTTCTGGATAAGCGGTACGCAGATGTACTGAGAGTTGTAGGGAGCGATGGTTGAATAATACTCCTCCTGAGCTACAGTGAGCTTGGGGTAAGGAAGGATACCAAAGTCGCTTTCCATCTCACGGAGAGCGGGAATCTGACCCATCCATGTTGTCCAGAACAGACCGTGGTCAGCCTGCCAGAAAGCTCTTTCCTGCTCGGTAGAGGTAACTACACGCTGATATCTGATTGCATGCTCGTTATCGTATGCAATTGCGAAATAGTCTTCAAGAGCTGCAACAGTGGTTTCGTTGTAGAATGTGAGCTCAAGCTCGCCCTTGTCATTGATGACGCAGCAGCGTTCGCCGGCAGCATTAACAATACCAACAACAGAGTCGTCCCAAATGAGAAGACCAAAACGGTCATCAAGCCCCATTATACCGTCCTGATTGAGGTCTTCGGATACAAGCTTAGAGATTTCGGAGAGTTTGTCGATAGTCCATTTGCCACTTTTAACAAGCTCATAGGGATCTTCGATCTGATAGTCCTCAGCGAGCTTCTTGTTGAAGATGATAACGAAAGCGGCATCGTTGTCGGAAGTGGTGATTTCACCGGTGGTGAAGAATGTAACATCTCTGATAGAGAGGCTGTCAACTGCGTTTTGGTCCCACCATGACTTGGTGAGGTCGATACCACCGTTTTCGCCCTTTACAGAGTTAAGGTCATAAAGATAGCTTGTGCTTGCAAGCTGAGAAACGTCATAACCTGCAACAAGCGCTAGGTCATACTGGCATTCGCCGGAGTTTACGTTCTGGGTGATAGTGGTATAGCCTTTACCGGGGGTACCGCTGGATGCGCTGGAATAGCCGACCATAACATCCTGAATGATATCCACGTTGTAGTCTTCTTCAACCTTTGACAGGAGCTTATAACGGGCGTTGTCAAGAGGAAGAGAGGACTCTTCTTCTACTGTAAAATCTTCGTATGCAACGCTACCTGCAGTGAGAATAAAGAATTCGCCGCCGCCAAAGTCAGCAGTGGTGGGGATGCCGATATCCTCGACAACCTCTGTATTTGTTACATCGGGAGATGCGGTCGTTTCGGCAGGAGTCTTATCACATGAAGCTAATGTGAATATTGCAGCTGCAGAAACAACAAGGGAAAGAATCTTTGAAAGTTTCATATTTTTCTCCTTATAAGAATAATTTACCACATTACTATTTTAACATTTTTTTGCGTCATGTCAAGTGCAAGATGCTTTTTGCAATATTTTGGGTGAAAAATGCAAGAGCGTGTTTTAGTCTTCCTAATTTTTATACGGTCTGATTTTAAAATTTAGTATAAAAACTTGTATCTTTATGGTATAATGAATATGTTAAAAAATTTCTTACAGGAGAGAATCATGAAAATTTTAGTTTGCAATGTAGGTTCTACCTCGCTTAAGTTCAAGCTTTATGAGATGCCTGAGAAAAAGGTTTATGCTACCGCAAAGGTTGAAAGAGTCGGCAGTGAGACCGAGGCTATCTATTCGTTCACAAATGTCGCAACAGGCGAAAAGATTGAGAAAGATCATCTTGCCGTACCGAAGTATGCTGACGGCATTGCGCTTTTCCTTGCTGACCTACTTGATAAAAAGCAGAATATCCTTAGTGATATCAAGGAGATCAGTGCAGTTGGTTTTAAGACCGTACTTGCAAAGGGACATCACGGCGTATTTGAGCTTGATGATGAGGTTCTCGGCGCAATGAACGACTATCTCTTTATCGCTCCTGCACACAATCGCCCCTATCTCGACGCTATTGGAGAGTTCAAGTCCATGCTCCCTGATGCGCTTCTGGTTGGCTCTTTTGAGACAGCATTCCATATGACGATTCCAATGGAGCGCCGCCTTTATGCGGTACCTTATGAGTGGTATGAAAAATACGGAATTCAGCGTTTTGGATTCCACGGTCACTCCCATGAATATACCGCGCGTCATCTGCCCGAACTCACAGGAAAGAGCGAATTCAAGGCGGTTTCCTGCCACCTTGGCGGATCTTCTTCTCTTTGCGCTATCAAAGACGGCAAGAGTGTTGACTGCTCATTCGGCTTCACTCCTCAGACAGGTCTGCCCCACGCGGCACGTGTAGGCGACATTGATGCATATGTAGTACCCTTCCTGATGAATGAGGGACTTACTATGGATGAGATCACCACCGGCTTTGCAAAGAACGGCGGTCTTCTCGGTATTTCAGGCGTTGACAGCGACCTTCGCTTTATTGAAGAAGCTGCAAACAACGGCAACGAGCGTGCAAAGCTTGCAATTGATATGCTTGTTGCATCTATTGTTAAATACATCGGCTCATTCTATGCAGAGATGGGCGGTCTTGATTATATTACATTTGCCGGCGGTATCGGCGAAAACTCCAAGACTGTTCGTCGCATGGTTTGCGAAAAGCTTGCTTGTTTTGGCGTAAAGCTTGATGCTGATAAGAATAACTCTGTCAAGGGTGAGTGTGAGATCTCCGCGGCTGACAGCGCAGTTAAGATCTTTGTTGTTGCAACCGATGAAGAGCAGATGGTTGCTACCAAGACCTACGAGTACAGCCTTAACAAATGAGCATATTGAATCTATCGGCGGGCAAAATTGCCCGCCGTATTGCCGAAAAGGGCGAAAGCGGCACTGTTTGCGGTGCATTTTCCCAGGGGATTTACTGCAAGATCAAAAATGAGACCTTGCTTTTTCATGATGCAAAATGGGGGGTTGTCCCCTTTGGCGTAGCTGTTCCGGATTTTGCTGCATTTTCGGTAGAGGTGTCTGCAAGCGTTGATGACATTGTGGTTCTCTCCGAAAACCAGCTGACCTTGGGCGACAAATGCTATGACATTTCGCTTTCGTGTGATGTACCTCGCGGATATGAGCCTTTGGGTGATGCATCCGAGGAAAGAGTTTCGGCGATATATGAATATGTAAAAGAGAAAGGCTCTGAACAGGGCATCCTTGATTTTATAAAGAAAAATCGCGTTGGTTGCTCAGACGCGATAGAGGGACTTCAAAAGGGCGATATCAATGCTGCTGTAAAGCTTATCGGACTCGGGCGCGGACTCACCCCGTCCGGCGATGACTTTTTGTGTGGATTCTTTGCAGTGCTCAATGCTCTCAGCATACCGGCGGTGTCGCTTCGCGAGGCTGTCTTTGACAATCTTGACCGAACCACTCTTATAAGCGCCGCATACATATCTGCTGTGCTCGGCAGACGTTATTTTACCGTATACGATCGTGCAGTACGTGCGATATTCGGAGAGGGCGACTTCAAAGAGGACGTGGATTTTGTGCTTGCAATGGGCGCGTCAAGCGGAACCGACACAATGATAGGTGCACTTACCGCCGCAAGAATGATGATAAAAAAATAAACATAAAAAGGACTGCTTTCGCAGTCCTTTTTGTGTTTATACTTGCGTATCGACGTTTTTCGATATATAATAGAACTGTAGATTTGCAGAAATATACAAAGGAGAACAAATATGGTAGGAAGTGGAATTAAAAAATTTGCTGCTGAGAACGGTCTTTCTGTTAAGGAGGGCGTTGCATACGGCAATTATCACGGCTATATGCTCACCATGCTGGAGGGTAGCGGCTGGAAAGCGCTGGCGTATGCCATTAAAGCCGATGCCACTCAACGCGCTGTAATCATTGAGTATCTCAGCAGAGCTGATGTGAAAAAGGAATATCGCATAATTGCCAGTGCAGTTGAGGAAAATTTTGTTCTTGTAAAAGTACAGGATACTATCGGCACAATGAAGGTATATACCGCCCTTGCAGAAACTCTTGTGGCATTCCTCGGTGCGCAGACAATCCCCGGTTCCGGCATATGTATGCATTGCGGAATGGAGGGGGCAACAGTCCCCGTACTTACTCCTGACGGAATCGTAATTCCCATGCACAGTGCGTGTGCAGATACATTGAACAATACAATAGCAGAGCAGAAAGAGGCGGCAAATGAAAAGTCAAACGGCGTTTTAATCGGTGCGGTTGGTGCAATCTGCGGCGGTATTCTCGGTGCTATCCCGTGGGCAATTGCGTCATATCTCGGCTGGTTCTTTTCTGCAATCGGTCTGCTTATCGGATTTCTTGCCGGCAAGGGCTATGACATTTTGCGTGGCAAGCAGTGCAAGGCAAAGGCTGTTATTGTGACGGTAGTTGTAATTGTTTGTGTTATCCTTGCCGAACTTACTTCAAGCGTGCTTGTTGTGCAATCTGTGTTCAAGGATGAGGGTGCATACCTCACCATCGGTGAAAGCATTGAAGCCTTTGGATTTTTTATGCAAGACTCAGAGTTCAACTCCGCTATTGTTGGCAATATCGTTATGGGTATTGTTTTTGCGGCACTTGGCGCATGGGGCACTGTTGCTGACATCTTTAAGGCAAACGGCAAGTCTGCTACATACAGAAAGCTTGACTAAAAATAAAAAGGACTGCGAAAGCAGTCCTTTTTTTATCTTATCTGAACTTTACGGATATCTGCGCCAAGCGCACGAAGCTTTTTAACTATATTGTCATATCCGCGCTCAATTGTGTGGATATCGGTTATCTCGGTTCTGCCGTTTATGGCAAGCCCCATAATTACCATTGCCGCACCTGCACGCAGGTCAACTGACTTCATCGGTGCGCCGACAAGCTCAGCGCCACCGTGGATGATTGCTGTTTCACCGGCAATGTCGATGTTTGCGCCCGTCTTGCGAAGCTCTTCAACATAGCGGAAACGGTTGTTCCAGACACGCTCGGTCACCTTGCTGTCCCCGTTTGCAAAGCAGAGCAATGCTGTCATCTGCGGTTGCATATCAGTGGGGAATCCGGGGTACGGACGGGTTTTTACATTTATGTTTTTCATTTCGCCATCGCGCTTAACGATGATGGCGTCGTCAAGTTCTTCTACATATACGCCCATTTCGGTGAGCTTTGCTGAGATAGAATCAAGGTGCTTGGGAATAACGTTATTCACCTTGACATTGCCGCCTGTTGCGGCTGCGGCAAACATAAATGTGCCTGCCTCTATCATATCGGGTATGATTGCATAGCTTGAGCCGTGAAGCTTTTCAACGCCCTTGATCTTGATAACTTCGGTACCTGCACCGGTGATGTTTGCGCCGCATGCATTGAGGAAGTTTGCAAGGTCAACGATGTGAGGCTCGCGCGCAGCATTTTCAAGTACTGTCGTGCCTTTTGCAAATACGCTTGCGAGGATAACATTTACAGTAGCGCCTACAGATACAACGTCAAAATAAACCTCTGCACCTACAAGCTCGTCAGCTCTGGCTTCGACAAAGCCGCCTCTGGTGTCAACCTTTGCGCCGAGGGCTTCAAAGCCTTTGACGTGCTGGTCAATCGGGCGGATACCGAAATTGCAACCGCCGGTCATGCCGACTTTCGCCTCTTTAAATCTGCCAAGCTCCGCGCCGATGAGGTATGTAGAACCGCGCATTCTGCTAACCAGCTCATAGGGGGATTTGCCGGGCTGGATATCTGTTGTGTCGATTTCTACAGTAGTGTGGTCGCGGCGAACCATTGCACCCATTTTTTCGAGGATCTCAAGAGTGAGGTCAACATCAAGGATTTCGGGTACGTTCTCTATAACGCAGCGGTCGCCTGTGAGTATAGTACCCATAAGTATCGGCAGAGCAGCATTTTTTGCACCGCTGATCTCTACAGTACCTTCAAGGGGAGTACCGCCGTTGATTACGATTTTATCCATAAAGCTGTTTTCCTTTCTTCACGGGGAAGCTTGTTTGCAGCTTGGCAAACACAAAAATGAAACAGAATTAGACTGTTACTTATATAATATAACATAAAATTACACGATTGAAAAGGGGAAAAACAAATTTTAGTATAATTCTTTGTTGAGCGCGTTGATTGCTGTCACATTTTTGTTACTATACGTGACAGTATATGACGGAACAAGCATCATTTTATCCGTTTTTGCATCCTCGTAAAGCGTGTAGCAGAAAGTGATATCTTTCACTGTCCCTGTGACGCCGCGTTCCTTTTCACTAAACAGTATATTTATACGGTTTAGTATAGGTGCGCTGTATTTTTCTTCGGGTACGCAGAAAAGGTGCTTTCCGTTTGCGTAGACTATCTTCTCTTCTTTTATTCCGAATACGCAGTGCATACCGAACAGGGGCAGTCCATTTTCCACCTGATCGACGGTGATGAACGTGTATACTCCGGCTTTGATACATTCTGCGTTTTCAAGAGAGCCGCTTGGCAGTGCCAGAAGCGTCTCAAGCATTCTTTTCTCTGCCTTAACCTCGCCGGCTTCCGGAGAATGCGTGATTCCCCTCAGCACCTCGCCCTTGCCGGCAAGCTCTGTTGAAGTGTAATCCAGCGACAGGTCATAGCCGATAGTGGCAGACGCGCCCTCATACGTTTCGGCACGTATGCCGTTTGGCAAGCGGTATATGCCGTCAGCTTCTTTTCCAAACAGCAATGCGGCAACCGCGCAGAGATATTGTTCGCGGTCATAGTTACAAAGCAGTACATCGGCAGAATCATTGCGCGCACTCAGCATTGCTTTGTCAACTACAATTCCGTTTTTTTCGAGAATTTTTGCCGCGGAAGCGGCAGTATTGTCATTGGTGAAGTTGTTTTCGCTGTAGAAGTTTGTTGCAAGAAATGCAAGAAATATGTTTACTGCGGCAAGCAGTATCAGCAAAAGTGTTTTTGTGTGTTTCCAGTTCATTCTTCGCCGCCTCCGATCACAGTGTAATGCCATTCGGCACTGACATCGTCTGCAGGGATAGTATTAGGAGCGTAGCAAAGCTTGAATGATTTTATATCAGCGTTGCTTGCGGCGTAGTCAAAGTTCCATTTTGAGGGGAATGCAGAACCTGTGTAGTTGTTTTTATGCACCGTGAGAAAACGTATATCAATGCTCTCAAATCTTCCGCTTTTCGCGGTGATCTTGGCAAAATACGGATAAGCTTCGCCGCTTATAACGATGCCGCCGTCGGCAAGACCAAGCTCAACGGTGTAAACGCCGCTGTCGTGGTATATGCCGCTTAGGCAGAGGGAAAGAGCGCCGCCCAGTGTATCGGGGGCAATGCTTCGCAGTGATTCTGCCAAAGATACGGACGCTATAAGAACATCGTACATACCGATATCAACCGCATTTTTTGCAGCAGGCATAAAGTCGGACATGGGAATACCACTGTCAAGTGCGGCAGTATAATTTATGCCGTCAGCCGTTACGGTCAGTGAGCCTAGCGGCGAAACCGCACTGATGCTTGCTTCTTCAATTGCCGCCATCGGTATTGATTCGGGATTGTATCCTAGTGTGAATAGCAGTTCGCCTTGTTGCTTTGTATCAAGCGGCGTGTTTTCTTTGATTGAAAGGCGTTGCATTTTGGGCGATGCACTGCTTATTGCTATGCCGTTTTCGGTTATGGAGAACGGCATCAGACGAGAGTCGCCGGCAAGTGTCGCTATTTCGGTGAGCGACAGATTTGCTGATTTTGTTGCGGTGTAGAATTTCGTTCCGTCAGAGAGACGCAGCTTTGAATTACCGTACACGTCAAATGTTATCAGCATTTTGTCAGCGTTTGCCGCATGTGAGCTGCTTGCCGCGCCGACATATTCGCCGCAAAGCGCGTATATCGCCTGATATGGCAGAGGAGAAGCAAGGCTGATGTAGATGAAGTCGCCTGTTGTCGCCTCGATAAAATCTTCTCTGGTTGAAGGAGTCAGCCGAGAGTCAGATGAAAGCATAGCGTGTATCTGTTCTTTTGCAAAGGCGACAAGTGCATCGGATGCACTTTCGCTTCCGTATGCGCCGCCGACCTTTTCGCTATAGCGGATACCCACATATGAAACCGCAAGCAGCTTTTTTTCATGAATCGGGTCGGCGGAAGTGTCCGCAGATCCGGCTTTTACAGCGCCGCTTGGCATATCTGCTGTGTTTATTGCGGCGCGGTTTGACATGAGTTGTGAGCCGCCGATATAGATAACCGCAAGAACAAGCATGGACAGCGTAAGCAGTACAATGAGGATGTTCTTTATTTTTTCTATGGGTTTAGCCTTTATCTTGTCCATGTTTGCTCCTTTCGTTAAAATTATGCTTTAGGCAATGTGATAGTGAATGTTGTACCTACGCCAACTTCGCTTTCAACGGTGATATCGCCGCCGTGAGCCATGGCAAATTCTTTTGCTATCGCAAGACCGAGACCGGTGCCGCCCTTGTCACTGCTGCGCGCCTTTTCTACGCGGTAGAATCGCTCGAAAAGTCTTGGCAGGTCATCTTTTGGAATTCCCACGCCGGTATCCTTGACGGTGATTTCAACATTGCTTCCGGCATCTCGCAGACCAAGCTCGATCTTGCCGCCTTCGCCTGTGTATTTTACCGCGTTTGTCGCGATGTTGATTATTATTTGCTCAACGCGGATCTTGTCGCCGTAAACCATAAGCGGCTCGTGAGTGCCGGTGAAGGTGAGGGTTTGATCTTTCTTTTCTGCTGTGTACGCAAGGGTGGTTGCTATTGATTCAAGTGATTCGGTAATATTCATCGGGCGCATATTGAGTTGAACGGTCTTGCTGTCAAGCTGTGAAAGTGTCAGCAGATTTTTGATAAGCACTTCCATGCGCGCGCTTTCGGCATCTGCCATGGAAAGAAAGCTTTTGTTAAGCTCGTTTGAAGAGATGCTTTCATCACCTGCAAGCGATTCTATGACCATGCGGATAGTTGTCAGCGGAGTGCGGAGCTCGTGTGAAACATTTGCCACAAACTCGCGTCTGCTGCGGTCGAGAGAATAGCTTTGAGTTACATCGTGGATAACCAGAATAATGCCCTCGCGCATCTTTTCGACATCGCGGTAGCGGATGTTGCCGAAGTAAAGCTCGTAAATACGGTCATTGTATGTTACGGCAGGGACGTCGGATGCGTCAACGTCAAAATTGTTTTTATCATAGTTCAGCAAGCTGAACATATAGTCAAGTGACAGGTCGCTGAGATTCTCTTTTGCAAAGAGCTTCTTCGCGGCATCGTTTATCTGCAGTGGCTTTCCGTCATCGCCAAAGGAGATAACCGCGTCTTTAAGGCAGGAAAGCACTGTTTCCAGCTTTTCGCGTTCGCCGTTGATTTCGTCAAGGTTTTCGGATATCATGCGGCTCATGTAGTTGAAGTTTTCGGTCAAAAGACCTATTTCATCGTTGGATTGCACGCGGATCTTTTCTTTAAAATTACCCTCCGCGATTCTCTGCACGCCGACGGTGAGCTTTGACAGCGGCATTGATATCGCACGTGCAAGGAAGAACGAAAGCACAAATGCGATAAGCAGACCGATAAAGAGCGCTTGCAGAATTATCGAAAACAGCATCCATGTTACCTCGCGAAGTTCCTCCTGTGTGTCGCGTATGTAAATGATGCATGAGTTTTCGCCGTTTTCAAGCGGCAGAGCATAGTCTGCAAAGTCAAGCCCGTTGCTTTTCTGATTGCCGAGAGAACCGCTAATCGCAGAAATGAGGTTCGGTGTGAGAGCCAGAGTTTCGCCTTTGGCGTCACTGCCTGCGATGAAGTTGCCATCGGCATCGAGGATATAGTAACTGCGGTAGTCGTCAATACCCAGCCTTGAGCTGTATGAGTCGAGTATGTTTTTCTGTGTGTCAGTAGAATCTTCGCCGTCTGCAAGGGCATCCTCAAGATACAGCCTGAGCTGTGCATCGTCGGATAAATTGTCAACCATGCAGTCGAGAAACTCGTTGTTGTAAAAGTTGAAAATGTTGCTTACAAGAACCGCACCGACAACGCTCATAACTATCAGGATAAAGACGACAAGTATAAGTATTATTTTAAAATATAAACCTCTATACATAGTGCGTACCTTTACTGAATATAATAGCCGACACCGCGTTTGGTGATGAGGTATTCGGGATTTGAGGGGTCTTTTTCAAGCTTCTTGCGCAGGCGGGAAACGGTTACATCAACGGTATTTACATCACCGAGAAAGCCGTCATATCCCCATACCTTGCCCAGCAATTCTTCACGTGAAAAAGGCTGACCTACGTTCTCCATGAGAAAGAGCAACAGGTCGTATTCCTTTTTTGAAAGTTCAAGCTCGGTGTCACCACGGCGTGCGATATATCTTGTGCGGTCAACTGAAAGACCGCGCACGGTGATAACGCCCTCTCCGTTTACCTTGGTGATAAGCTCATCGCGGCTACGGCGCACATTAGCGCGGATGCGCGCAATGACTTCATTCATTGAGAATGGCTTTGTTATATAGTCGTCTGCGCCGTTTTCGAGTCCTGCAACCTTGTCTTTTTCATCATCACGTGCGGTTACCATGATAACGGGAATGTCACTGCGTGTACGTATGCCCTCAAGAACCTTGAATCCGTCGAGTTTGGGAAGCATTATATCAAGCAGTACAATGTCAAAAGGCTTTGTCAGCGCTTTTCTGAGTCCGTCTTCTCCGTCATAAGCACATTCGGGCTCAAATCCGGCCTTGGTCAGATTAAATGACAAAAGCAGTGCGATGTTCTTTTCGTCTTCAACAACAAGTACACGTGTTTTATTGTTTTCCATTGTCTATTTCCATCCTAATCTGTCGAGGTGGCTTCGTTTGCCGTCATCGACCTGAGTTCTGTGAAGCTGTCGAATTTTCTGAAAAATGCGCGATAGTTTATCCTTGTATGATAGTCGCTTGCCAGCGAGAAGTTAAATTTCAAGGCTGCGGGCGAGTCTATAAGTGCCATGTTGACCGCACGGTCATCGGTCAGGTCGTCTGCAACTAAGTTTGTCTGGCAGGATTTTGCAAAGTAGCCTTCTATTTTCGGAATGTACCTATAGGTTTCGGGCGATATATACACGCGTGAGGTTTTGCCGATGTAGGCAAAGAGAAATTCATTTGCCGCTTCCATCTCAGCGCGGAATGCCTCAGGGTTGGATTCGCCTGCCCAGTTCATGTAGTAAGCAATGGTGTGCCCCGATGCGTATATTTTCGCAATGCTTGCGGCATATGTCTTTATGTTTTTGGGGAGCAATGCAAATGTCACATTGTGGCGTCCAAGCAGGGGCAGAATGTCCTCGACGTTCTGCGGAGAGGGCAAGAGCATGTATGGGTACATGAAAAGTCCTGCTACAGTTTTACCGGTGGGGTTGTAGAGATACGGTATCTCAACTTCGCCGCTGTTTGCATGATATGACAAAAGAGTTTCAAACGAAAGCTCCTCACTGCCGTCAGTGATGCGAGCTGCAAGATATCCGTCCTGTGCAAATGCGGTTTCAAATTTAAGGTCAAATCTTTCACAAACGGCTTGAGGCTCAAGATAGAGTGCGCCGCCATAGCTGTATATGTCGGCTTTTTTTACAATGCCGTCGTTGTCAATGTATGTGCCAAAGTTTAAATTGTAAGAGATGTATTCTTCTCCGCGTTCTATAAGGAGCGAGCCGAGCGAGTCGGAACTGCTGACTTTTATACCGTCAAACTCACCGAAAACCTCCGCGGGTACAAGCTTTTTTCCTTCAGATTCTATAAACGGCATCAGCGAATCGTTGTTCCATTCATCGTCGCCGATAAACAGGGAAATGCGTGTTTGTGCTGCTACCGGGATGCATATGAGAGTGCATATAAACGCAATAGCCAAAAGTATGCATAAAAGCTTGCTTCTCATATATATCCCTCCTTTTTACTGTTCGATGTTTTTTAAAATATATGCTGTTGCAAGCTCGGTAACAAGGTCATAGCTGTTTGTGCCATCGGTTTGTCCTTGTGATTTCAGATACACGTCGTTGACCGCGCTTGAAACATCAGCCGCCTTGCTGTGGGAATACTCCTTGAACATATTAGAGTATGCGACATATTCTGCGAGAACCCCCTCAGGATAGAAGTATAGTAGGTCTTCAAATCGGGAGCTGTCGGTTGCGTACAGTGAATTGCCGATATACTCAAGTATCTGTGCGTATCCGCAATAGCGTAGAAAAGGATCGTCAGACGTAGTGCATGCCAGAAATGCGACAAAGTTTGCCTCATCTTCGGGCGCGATACCGCGCTGGTGCGCCATTTCGTGCGCCGTGGTGAATGCCACCACGTATGGCGGATAGTTGGTGTTTATGTTTGCTTCTCCGGTGAAGAAGGTGTATACTCCTGCGATATGCGTGTATGTCATTGGTATCGAAAGAGCTATCTGCTTTGCGCCGGCGTAAAGCGGCGACAGGAATCTGTACTCGCCGTAAAGATTGTCGTATGCAATATTTATCTTTCTGGTCAGCTCGCTGAAGCTGTATGGCATCACGGCGGCACCGTTTTCGTCTCGCACGATTTCCACATCCAGCCATTCAAGTTGAGTCATTACATATTCGCTTGCATCATAGAGATTGTCTGCGGTTATGGCGGTCGAGTCAAGGTCGAGCTTTTTTTCAAGCGGTGTTACGTCATATGCGATGCTGAAGTTGATGAGAAACAGCGAAAGCAAGCAGGCTATTAAGCCGAGCAGATTGAATACCTGTTTAGCATAGTCGTCACTTTCACTCATCCGCTTGGTGAAACAAATGATATAGATTATCGCAAATGGAATTGCTGAGATTACCAGCGTTTCTGCAAGCGAAAAAGGGATGAAGGCCGTCAGATATGACAGCATGGCGCGTGTGACGGATGCGACATGGCGATTGAAAAAGTCGGCAAACGGCTCAAAAAATACCGCAACGACTTTTATAAGCGTGCACACCGCAAGTACGATAAACGAAACACGCGCAAAAGATGTTGTGTTGTTTTTGATAAAGGTTTTAACTTTCATTTTGTTTTTCCTCAAGGAAATCTGCCATATCATTTGGCAGAGGTGCTGTGAGTTCATGCGCTTGCCCCGTGAAAGGGTGGACAAAGCGAAGGGTACCTGCGTGCAGTGCCTGGCGTTTCATTTCAAATCCGCCGCCGTACAGATCGTCACCGACTATCGGGTGACCTATTGACGAAAGATGTACACGCAGTTGATGCGTTCTGCCGGTGACAGGCTCGCACCGTACCACTGATATGCCGCCAAATGAGGCGAGCCTTTCGTATCGGGTGTGCGAAAATTCGCTGGTTTTTCCGTTTTCGTAGACAGCGCGCGTTATTATGCTTTCTCCGAGTCTGCGGATGTAGCCTTTGATTTCGCCGCACTCTGCAATTTCTCCGTAGACTATCGCGGTGTAGAGCTTTTCATAGCACAGATTCGTTTTTGCAAAGCGGTCGGCAGAGTATCTGTTTTTGGCAATGATAACAATGCCGCTTGTATCTGTGTCAAGTCGGTTTACCGCGCGCATCACAAAGGGTAGACCGCGTCTGTCAAATTCAGCTTTCAGTGCATTGGCTAGCGTATCGGTACGGTGACCGTGTGAGAGATGCGTCGGCATATATGGCGGTTTGTTTATTGCCATGATATGTTCATCTTCAAATATGATGTCAAGCGGTAGGTCGGTCGGATATAGTGCTTTGTCGCAGTCTGCGTATGTGTCCTCAATTTTAAGCGAAACCTTGTCGCCGCCTTCAAGCACATATCTCGCAGTTGCGAGAGCGCCATTTACAGTAATGCCGCCATTGTTTTTCAGGTCGGCGACAATTGCGCGCGACAACATAAGCCGCTTGAAAAGAAAATCTCTCAGCAGCTTTCCCGCATATTCATCATCGACCAAAAATTCCATAGTTACTCTCTAAATATAATTATACATAGTATATTATAACACAAGTTTAATAGATTTGCTATAGAAAATATAAATAATAGTTTAATATAAGCATTGTTGCTATTGATATACCGTAAGGGACGACCTCCGGACGCCCCGTTTTGCTTTTGCTAATGCGGGCCGTCGAGGACGTCGGCCCCTACAATGTAAATTCTGCTTTATTGCGTACCTAACCCTATTTATCCCCAACGCTTGACAAATGCATTCGAATCTTGTATCATTGTATTAGTACAATGATACAAGAAAGGAGCGACGGTAATGTCATGGGACTTCAACAGCCGCGAAGCGATTTTTGTGCAGATAGCAAACCGATTGCGCTGTGATATCGTTTGCGGCAAATATCCGCCCGATTCGCAGATACCGACAGTGCGGCAGCTCGCTGAAAATGCCGCAGTAAATCCCAATACCGTGCAAAAGGCGCTTGCCTGCCTTGAGGATGAGGGCTTGCTATGCGCGCATACCACGGTGGGGAGATTTGTTACTTCCGATGTGAAGTTGATATCTGCGGCGAAAGAAAAAATGCGCCGTGATGCAGTGCATCGCATTGTCGGTGAGGCGAGCGCCCTCGGTATTTCGCGCGATGAACTTATAAAATATATAAAGGAGGACAGTGACGTATGAGTACACCTGTGCTTAGCTGCAAAGGACTTTGCAAAAGTTACAAGGCCGGCACTCCTGTTTTAGACAAGCTTGATTTTGAGCTCCCGGCCGGAAAGGTAGTCGGGCTTCTCGGCCCCAACGGTTGCGGCAAATCAACACTTATGAAGTTGATATGCGGCATACTTGTTCCCGATGCAGGTGAAATTACTGTATGCGGTGAGCCACGCAGTGAGAAAACCAATGCGTATATCTCGTATCTTCCCGAGCGTACATATTTTAACTCCTGGATGCGCGTTGATGAGCTTATCAATTATTTCAAGGAGTTCTATACCGATTTTGATGAGGTTCTTGCGCGAAAGATGCTCTCCGACCTCAGAATAGATACGCATTCAAAGCTGAAGGCACTTTCAAAGGGCACTAAAGAAAAGGTTCAGCTTGTGCTTGTCATGGCGCGCCGCGCAAAGCTGTATTTGCTTGATGAGCCGATAGCGGGCGTTGACCCGGCGGCACGCGACTATATATTGCAAACCATTATTCAAAACTACAATCCCGATGCTTGCGTGGTTATCGCCACTCACCTTATCCGCGATATTGAGCCTACGCTTGACGAGTTTGCGTTTCTTGGATTCGGCGGCATAGTGATGCTTTCAGGCTCGGCTGACGAGGTTCGCGCCGAACACGGCAAGTCGCTTGACGAGCTGTTCAAGGAGGTGTTCAAATATGTTCCGTAAACTGTTCAAATATGACATGAGATACATCGCGCGATTCTGGTGGATACTTGCGCTAACCGCTATCGGTGCATCGTTTATGGGCTCGTTTGTACTGCGCTATCTCATATCCAATTTTTTAAACAGCGATGTTTCGTTTGCTATAAAGTTTATGGCAATAAACTTTTTGGCTGTTGTGGCAATTACTATCATCGCGGCATTTATCGTAACGCAGATATTCATTTATGTGCGGTACTATAAGCATTTTTTCACGGATGAGGGATATCTCACATTTACCCTGCCGGTCAGCCGCAGAGATCTATTGCTTTCAAAAATGGTCAATGCTTTTTTCTGGACAGTGGCTTCGTACCTGCTTTCTTTTTTATGCGTATTGATTTTTGCAATCTTTTCACCGCCTGCTGAAATCGGCGGACCGTTTATAAATCCGATTGTGTTTGAGAAAATAGGAAATGCAATTGTCGTAGCATGGAAGGAGAGCGGACTCGGTCTTATAATTTTTGCTGTTTTATGGCTTGCTACACAGACATTTTCGCTTATATATTCTATTTCTCTCGGTTATTTCTGCATTGCACTTGGCAGCACAATAGCGAAAAAGCATAAAATAATGCTTGCAATAGGCTTGTATTATGCTATCAGCATTGCTGTGAGCATTGTGAAAAATTATCTGCAGACCTTGTTTGTGACAATCATTCCCGATGGTTTGGACGTTTATCTTGAGGGGGCGTCCGACGCCACGGTATTCTTTGCCGAGGTGATCGTCACGGCGATACCTTGCTGTATGATGGCGGCGCTTGCGTTTGCGGCATATTCTGCAACGCGCACCTGCATTGAGCGCAAGCTCAATCTCGCGTAAGGAGGGGTGAATATGAAACTTGATTTTAAAAGAATAAGTTGCATTTTATTGCTGATCTGTATACTTGCGCTTAGTGTTTTCGCCTCTGATTATATAGACTGGGAGTTGTCGGATGATGGTCGTACACTTATGGCCGATGACACTGTCTATAATCGCTATTATACCTCACATAGCTTTTATGAGTGGGCGGATAATGTATATGAGTTTTTGGATTACGTAAATCACCCCGGTGGCTTTTTCGCTGATGTTTCCAGCTATGCAAAAGATAATGAATTTGTCTGGATATCCGATGATGACGGGCTGATTATATTTGTCAAAGAAGGCTGTGACGGCGTTCTCGAAGACTTTTTCAGTGGCGAAAAAGTTAGCTACCGCATGATTGATACGCAAAACCGCGAAACCAACATGGACAGTGATTTTGTTAATGCGGTATTTGCAGGGACCGAAACACTGAATACAGATGTTACAAAACTGGTTGCATATCCGTGCTATGAGATTTCGGCGCATGATGAAAAGTGCTGTTTTGCTTATGATATCGGCGCGATATATGAACTGCCTGACGGTTATTATTCGCTTGATTTCCGTACCCTCGGCAATGAGCATTTTGATTCGGACGGATTCTTTTCATACAGAAGTGGCAGCGTAGACCTTGTTAAGGTTGACGCGGCACTAACCTATGAAATAGAGAAGAGTATATCCTCTCTTGATTATCGTGACACAGAGTATATGTGGGAGAGCGAAGATGCAGTTTACATTGAGGAGCCTGAAGAAGATGACGGGTTCTCTGCCGGCAGATTCCGCGCAGTGTGCATCTTTTTTGGCATAGTGCTTCCCTTGGCGGTGATGATTTTTGGCGCTGTTATGGCGAACAGCAAAAAGCTTGGCAAGCCGAAGTACTGGTATTCTGTTACGGTTGCCGCAGGCATATGGCTTTTGCTTTCGGTAGTTCTCGCGTTTCTTTTGATTTAAAGTTAAAAACACCAAGGCGTTTTGCCTTGGTGTTTTTTATTATCTCTTTGTGCCCTTTGCGCCGCCGAGTGAAATTCCGGAAAGCACGTTGCTTTCAAACGAGAATGTAAGATTGTTTCTCGCGCGCTGACGCTTCATTGCGAGGTCGATCATGCGGTCAAGCAGTTCGGTGTATTTTACGCCGAGAGGCTCCCACAGATAGAATGAAAGCGAACCGGGGATGGTGTTGATCTCGTTGAGGTAGAGCTTGTTTTCGTCGCAGTCAATCATAAAGTCGATACGCGATACGCCCGAACAGCCAAGCGCTCTAAATGCCTTGACCGCCATTTCGCGGATCTCGGTGCGCATTTCGTCGGAAATGGGTGCAGGAATCTTGCGCTTTACGCTTGCCATACCCTTTGCGCCGCCGTCCTTTGCGCCTGCAATGTATTTGTCCTCAAATGAGAGCATTTCGTCTTCGGTGATAGGCTCCTCACACTCGGATGCCTCTGCACCGAAACGGTCGCCGAGAACAGAGCAGTTGATTTCGCGGAGGTTTGTTATCGCGCGTTCAACAAGTACAACCTCTGCAAATGAGAAGGCGGTGTCAAGCGACTTTTTGAGTGCATCGCGGTCAGCTGCAACGGAAATGCCGATTGATGAACCGAGGTTGACGGGTTTAACGATAACAGGATAGCTGAATGCATCCTCAATCTTTGCCATAAGTGCGTCAATATCAAGATAGTCTGTTGTGGTGTAAAGCTTTGAGTCAAGCACGGGGATGCCGTATTCGCGGAAGATAGCCTTCATTGCAAATTTATCCATGCCGAGTGCGCTTGATGCAACGTCACATCCCACATAGGGCAGGCCGAGCATCTCTATGTATCCTGCAAGTACGCCGTCCTCGGTGTTTGTACCGTGAACGATGGGGAATGCAATGTCAATGTGGCCAAGACGGTTCTTGCCGAATGCCTTGGGCGGGAATTTGTAAATTCCTGCAACATCGCCCTCGCGTACAAGGGTTACCTCGGTGCATTTTGCAATGAGTTTGGGAATATCGCGGTAGTTTTTGATTTCAAAAAGGGCTTCACCGGTAAAGAAATGGCTGTCCTTTGTGATATAAAGCGGAATAACGTCATACTTCTCACGGTCAAGCGAAAGCATTGCCTGCACTGCGGATATAATTGAGATTTCATGTTCGGTCGAGTTTCCGCCGAACATTACGCCGAGTTGGATCTTCATATATATTTACCTCTCAAGTGGATTTTGAAGTGAGCAATCAGAAATTGTCGGGGAGGTCGTTTTCAAGAAGAACGACCTTCTTTTTGCCGCCGGCGTTTATTGAGTTTACAAATTCCATTGCCGCTGTGAATGTCTTGGCAACGTGTATTCTGCTCTCGTCAAAGCCTGCGTCCTTTGCACCTTTTACAATGGGCTTTGCCTGCTTTTCGCCAACTGCAACGATATAGTCGCATACAGCGGCTGCGTTTGCGCCGAGTCCGGCGTTAAGCTCATCGGATTTTTCGCCAAGCTCTATCATGCCGGGCGTGACGATGATTTTGACTGCATCAAATAGGGCAACAGTGCGAAGTGCGGCAGCCGCACCTGCGGGGTTTGAGTTAAATGCATCGTCAATGATTATCATGCCGCCGCGGTCAAGAAGCTCCATGCGGTGAGGTACGCTCTTGAGCGATGCGACAGGGCTTCTCAGCTCGGAGAGCGAAATGCCGTATGCATCATGTGCCGCCGCAATCGCGCCGACGATGTTTACAACATTGGCTTCGCCGATAAGGCGTGTGCGATATTCCTCGCTTTCGTCACCGTGATGCAGGGTAAATGTTGTACCCGAACCCGAAACCGCGATGTTATCTGCAAAGTAGTCAGCCTCAGGGGTGAGACCGTAGGTGATTGCGTTTCTGCTTGGACGGTTCTTGTAAACCGTTTCGCTTGAAATATTGATAAACAGCTTGCCCTCGGCAGGGATGCCGTCTGCCATTTCGTATTTTGTATTGATAATATTCTGCACCGAGCCAAAGCTTTCAAGATGCTGTTCGCCAATAGAGGTTACCATGCCGTGATGTGGCTCTACAATGTCGCAAAGCTCCTTGATATCGCCGACATATTTTGCGCCCATTTCGCATACAAAGATGTCGTGCGTCGCACGGAGCGAGCCGCGGATAGTCTTTACAACACCCATTGGAGTGTTGTAGCTTTCGGGAGTCATCAGCACGTTATATTTTGCACCGAGAAGTGCGGTGAGATAATACTTTACGCTGGTTTTGCCAAACGAGCCTGTGATGCCTATTATTTTAAGACGCTTGTGCGATTTGAGAAGCTTTTTAGCATCCTTGATATAGTGGTTGCGAACCGCCTTTTCCATAGGCGCGTTGATTATGTTAGCGAGAATGATTGCAAGTGGGGAGAGAGCCGCTGCCGCACCGAGAAGCAGAAATTCTCCGCTTTCGCCCATAAGCACCGCAAGTGCGCCTACGATAATTATAAGCAAGCCGAAAGTGGCAAGCAGGCGTTTTACACGGGCGGTGTAAACGATGGGTTTCTTTGCTTTCTTGGGGAGATAGCACAGCGCCATCAGAATTGCGGCAAGCGCAAGGATGAGATATGCATAAACATACTCGCGCGCCTCAAAGAATCCGCAGACAAATGCGGCAACACCTACAATGATTGCAGGAACATAGCGGATAAAGTTCTGACCTATCCAGCTAAGCTGTACCTTTTCGGTATAGGAGTTGAGCTGAAACATATGAGTGTAGTACCGCGCGCAGAGCACGATGAAAAACACAAGCGACACAAGCGCTAAAATGTGAGCAGAAATTACCATAGTATACCTCAGATCTCAAAGAATGAATCTGCTACGCGCAGAAAGAATGGTGTGTTTTCAAGGAAAGAGAAGTGTGAGCCGCCTTGCAGAACCACAAGCCCTGCATCTGGAATCTTCTTTTCCATTATTTTCGCATCGGAGAGCGGAGTCGCATCATCCTTGTCACCCCAGAAAAGCAGTGTGGGCGCAGTTATATTTTTTAAACAATCTGTTAAATCTTCGTTTACTGCGAGAACAAGAGTTTTTTTCATTATTTCGCTTGCGTTGTTGAAGTCTGCAGAGCCGCGTTTTTTTCTCCAGTTTTCAATAGCATTCGGGAAAAGTTTTTTGAAAGGGGGAAGCGATAAAACGCGTCTGCCTCCTTTATAGCAAAGGAGCGACAGCTTTTGCCCAAGACTTTTTTTTGGCCTTATGCCCGCCGCATCAACAAGGCATACCTTGCTGACTTCAAACGGCAGACCGCCTTTTGAAAAGATTTTTATTATCATTCTTCCGCCGTAAGAGTGACCCATGAGAGAGACTTTTTTAAAACCGAAAGAATCTATAAATTTTATAAATAATTCTGCATAGTCATTGACTGAAAATGCGTGCGGCGGTTCGGGGCTTTCGCCAAATCCGCACAGGTCGGGTACGACCACTGTGTATTTCTTTGCAAGATGCTCGGCAATGGACTTGAACATTTCTTTGTTGCAGCCCCAGCCGTGAAAGATAACAAAAAGCTCCTCACCGCTACCGTGTATTGAATATGCAATTGTCCGTCCGCCGATGTTTTTTGTCACGGTCAGGTCTCCTTCGCATAGATATTCAAATTACAGTATATCATGAATTTCACTGTTGTGCTACAATTTTTTGAAAATTTTTCTGTTAAATTTTTGTATGTGTGAATTTTGTGAAAAAAGCGCAAATTATCTTGTGCATGCGTGTATAATATGTTATACTAATAATTATCTAAAGATATCGCGCGCCTCGCGCGCGTGAGGAACTTTTTTGGGAGGTGCATCCCTTGCAGACGATAATGGACTTTTTAAAAGACTTTTTCACAAGGATAGGCACGCAGTTTGCAGCTATGTCTGTTGTCGATATTGTCGACATCGCCATTCTTTCTGTCGCGCTGTTTTATGTCTATCGCTTCGTGCGTGAGCGCCGCGCGTCAAAGCTTGCTGTCGGCCTTGCGATACTGGTTGTGTTTTATGCCGGCACCACTGTGCTTGGTATGCGCGCCATCAGTTTTCTTTTGCAAAATATATTTCAGGTCGGTCTGCTTGCACTCATCATTCTCTTTCAGCCCGAACTTCGCGCCGCACTTGAAAAAGTGGGCGGTGACCCGTTTCGCTCGATAAAAAATATGACTGAGTCCAAGGAGATAGCCGAGAGAACTTCGGTTATCGAAAATATCTGCATTGCGGCGGGCGATATGTCGCGTGACCGCACGGGTGCGCTTATAGTTATTGAGCGCTCTACACCTCTTGGTGATATTATGAAAACAGGCGTTCAGATAGATGCTGTCGTTTCACAGAGCCTTATCAAAAACATTTTCTTCAACAAGGCATCTTTGCATGACGGTGCCGTTATCGTGGCTGATTATCGTATCGCTGCTGCCGGATGCTTTCTTCCCCTGACGCAGAATTCTCGTATCAGTAAGGATAAAGGAACGCGTCATCGCGCGGGCGTCGGTGTCAGTGAGGTCAGCGACGCTATTGTAGTAATCGTATCCGAGGAAACAGGAGAGATATCTCTTGCGATTGGCGGGGAGCTTATCGGCGGACAGAATTATTCAACGCTTCGCAAGGCGCTGACAGATGAACTGCTCGGCGATATTCAAGCTTCAAAACGAAAGCTCAGAAAAAACAAAAATAAGGCAGAGGGGGACGCGGAAAGTGGCAAAGAATAAAGAAACCGTTAAAGGCAGACTCAGCGCTACAGACCTTGTCCCGCGCATAATCTGCGTTCTGCTCGCTATCGTCATCTGGCTTTATGTGATTTACAACGACACGCCTGATTTTGAAAAGAGCTTTGACGGCGTAATGGCAAGTATCACCAATACCGCTGTGCTCACCGAGCGCGGGCTGACCATTTATGGCGATGCTACTACTCCTGTTGAAATTGTCATTACAGGCCGCAGAGGTGACATATCTTCTTATACAATGAGTGATGTGGCGGCGATAGTTGATGTCAGTTCAATAACAGAGCCGGGGGAATATGCCCTCGCCATAAATCCTGAGGTGCCCGAGGGTGTTACGGTAAAAAGCTATTATCCAAAGCGTGTCACTGTTCAGGTACAGCAGGTTACAGAAAAAGAAGTAGATGTGCTTGTAAAGCCGCGCTATACTACAACACTTGTCCGCGGTGAGCCTGTGCCTACGGTGTCTAAAGTAACTATCAAGGGCCCTGCGTCTGTAATTGATTCTGTTTCGCACGTTGAGGCACGCCCCGCTTTCGATGAAGAGGTGACATCAAGCATTACTGCAAGCGCAGTAGAGCTTGTTGCATGTACAAAGTCCGGCACGGTTATTGACAGCCCGTATCTCGATCTCACCCCAAGCGAGGTTGATGTGGATATCCCGATCTACGACGAGCGTGAGATACCGATAAAGATTGCTTCGCTCAACGGCTATTTCACAGATACAAATGCGTTTATCAGCGTATCGCCAAGTACAATTCTGCTCAGAACCAAGGTTGTCGGTGGTAAATCGCTTGAGGGCATGGAGTCTATCGAGGTTGCCATCATTGATGAAACGTCACTTGTGAATTCTGACACAGTCACTCTTGATGTTACGCTCCCAAGCGGACTTGAAAATGTCAATAACATTGAAACCGTTAAGGTGACTGTGCGCCACAGAAACACTGTCAAAAAGGTTATCGGCATTTCAAACATAGTTCTGGCAAACCCCAATGATGTAGAATACACTCTTGTGAGCGAAAGTATTGATGTTGCACTTCGCTCGACGATCGGATATTCGCTTGATATTGCTCCCGAAGAGTTTGTGCTTGAGGGCAATCTTGCCGATATTCAGAACGGCATGGTACCGCTTACGGTGGGTGTACCGTCGAAATACGGCAATTCGGTGTATGTCCTCGGTGAGTATTTTGCCACTGTTGAGATAATCGAAGAATGACGGAATATATAATCAGCGGCATTTCGCTTCCGCTTGACTCCTCTGCCGATGAGGCTGTGGCGACAGCGGCTAAAAAGCTAAGGCGTGCAGGTGTGCGTGCCAAGCGGCTTTCGCTATATCGCCGAAGTGTAGATGCCCGCGACAAAAGAGAAATAAAGCTTGTATATGCGGTTCGTTTTTCTGCTGAAGGCACGCTCAAACGCGAGGTTGAGCAAAAACTTGCGTTGCAAAAGGCGGCATCCGACACGCTTGAGATCGTGCGCGGCAGCGAAAAGATGGCGGCGCGCCCCGTTGTCATCGGTATGGGACCTTGCGGGTTGTTTGCAGCGTTGCTTCTGGCAGAGAACGGATACCGTCCGTTGCTTATCGAGCGCGGCGGCGATGTTGAAAGCCGTGTTCGCGCGGTAGATAAGTTCTACAGTAACGGCGTGCTTGACGAAAACTGCAACATCCAGTTTGGCGCAGGCGGTGCAGGAACTTTTTCTGACGGCAAGCTTGTGACAAGAATAACAGACAATCGGTGCGCCTTTGTGCTTTCCAAGCTTTGTGAAATGGGCGCACCGAAAGCCATTTTAACCATGGCAAAGCCTCACATCGGTACGGATATCCTCCGCGATGTTGTGGCAAATGCCGCAAAGCGCATTGTGTCGCTTGGCGGTGAGATAATGTATAACACATCTTTTCTCGGTTTTGGCGCTGTGCGTGGCGGTATCCGCACCTTGCATACCACCGCAGGCGACATTGCCGCATCATCAACAGTGCTTGCAATCGGTCACAGCGCGCGTGATACTTATGAAATGCTTATCGGTCGCGGTACTGATATTGAGGCGAAGGATTTCTCGGTCGGATTCCGTATAGAGCACCTCAAGGAGGATATAGACCGCGCATTGTACGGCAGTTTTGCAGGGCATAAGGCTTTGCCGTACGGCGAGTACAACCTTTCATACAATACCAAGGTGCGTGGCGTGTATACATTTTGTATGTGCCCCGGCGGCGAGGTTGTTTCGGGCGCATCAGAGCGCGGCGGACTTTGCGTCAACGGCATGAGCCGCTATGCGCGAAACGGGCGCAATTCAAACAGTGCGGTATGTGTTTCCGTCTTTAAAAACGATTACGGAGCTACTCCGCGCGATGCAATAGAGTTCCAGCGAAAGTTGGAGCGCGCGGCATTTACTGCAGGCGGCGGAGATTACAGCGCGCCTGTGATGAGTGTCGGAAAATTTCTCGGTACATCCGAGGAATACGGTAAAGTAGAGCCGACATATATGGGCGGCAAAGTCAGAGAGGCCGACCTTACCGAGCTTTTGCCGGAGCATCTTACAGAAACACTTTCGGCAGGGCTTATGGATTTTGGCAGAAAAATCAGAGGATTTGACTCACCAAGCGCAATGCTTTCGGGTCTTGAAACGCGCACCAGCGCACCGCTCCGCATACTCAGGGAGGACAATTTTACCATGATAGGCGAGAGCGATATTTACCCCGGCGGCGAGGGAGCAGGATATGCAGGCGGCATTACATCAGCCGCAGTGGACGGCATTAAAATCGCCGAAAAAATCATTTCAAGATACAGACCTTTGGATTAGGGAACGGGGAAAGCTTCAAAAGCTTTCCCGCCCGAATTCATTTTGCGTCAGCGGTTGCATCAGTACCGCTAACTTACGTTTATTATTAAAAATTGGAGATATATCAAAATGCAAAAGAAATGGAATGTTCTCGGTGAGCGAAATTCCGCCACCGAGGAGCTGGCACTCGCCCTTGGCATAGGTACGCTTGCCGCAGGATTGCTCAGCAATCGCGGCTATACCACCAAGGAAGCGGCAGAGAGATTCCTCCATATGGAGGAGGAGCTATTGCACTCGCCCATGCGACTTCGTGACATGGACAAAGCAGTGGCACGTATAAAAGAGGCGCTTGATAAAAAAGAGCGCATTGTAATTTACGGTGACTATGACGTGGACGGAGTTACATCGGTTACCATTCTGTATCTTTACCTTGCGGCAAAAGGTGCGGATGTCGGTTATTACATCCCCAACCGTATGGGAGAGGGATACGGAATGAGCGAAGGCTCACTCGACCACCTCATTGACGAGGGGGCAAACCTCATTGTGACTGTTGATACCGGCATCACCGCCAACGCAGAGGTTGACCATGCGCTTTCACGCGGCATTGATATCGTTGTCACCGACCATCACGAATGTCATGGCGACCTGCCGAATGCGGCTGCTGTTGTCAATCCGCGCCGCCCCGACTGCGACTATCCTTTCAAGGAGCTTGCAGGCGTCGGCGTTGTGTTCAAACTGCTTTGCGCATTTGAGGCAAATTATATGAACATATCCGAGCAGGAGGCTGTCCGCCACGTCTGCGAGGAATATGCAGACCTTGTTGCAATAGGCACCATTGCAGACGTTATGCCGATAAAAGACGAGAACCGCCTTATTGTTGCATATGGTCTTCACAAGATAGAAAAAGGCGAGCGCATGGGTCTCACTGCACTTTGCGAGGCTGTTGCAAGAAAGCCTGACGGTTCAAGAAGTACACGTGCGCCCAAGGTTACATCGGGCTTTATCGGATATACCCTCGCCCCAAGAATCAATGCGGCAGGACGTATCAGCTCGGCAAGCCTTGCGGTAGAGTTGTTTCTTACATCGTCGCGCGACAAGGCAGATGAGCTTGCGGCGCGTCTTTGCGATATAAACCGTGAACGCCAGAGCGAGGAGAACCGCATCGCGCTTGAAGCGTATGCAAAAATCGAAGCCAGCCATGATTTTGAAAACAATCCCGTTATCGTGCTTGAAGCCGATAGCTGGCATCACGGTGTTATCGGTATAGTTGCATCGCGCATCACCGAGAAATACGGGCTCCCGTCAATTCTGATCTCGTTCGACGGCGCACAGAGCGATGGTAATGTCGATATCGGCAAGGGCAGCGGACGCAGTGTAAAGGGACTGAACCTTGTTGACGCACTTGTGCATTGCGGCGATTTGCTTGAAAAATACGGCGGCCATGAGCTTGCCGCAGGACTCAGCGTTCGCCGCGAGAACATAGATGCTTTCCGTGAAAAGATAAATGCGTATGCAAGAGATAATTTCTCACATGAGGATCTTGTGCCTACTCTCGATGCCGATTTTGAGATTGGCTGTGATGAGGTGAATATCGAAAACGCCGATGAGCTTCGTATTCTTGAGCCTTACGGTGTTTCAAATCCCGTTCCATCATTTATTCTGCGCAATATGATCGTTACGGATGTGCAGTCTATCAGCTTTGGTAAGCATACAAAGATTCTGCTTGCCAGAAGTGGAATGCCGGCGCTCACCGCAATGTATTTCTCACGTTCTCCCAAGGATGCTGAGGTTTACACTGGCGACACAGTAGATGTGTTTGCAACAATGGATATTAACGAGTTTGGCGGTCAGCGCACAGCACAGCTCATTGTGCGCGATATCCGCATTTGCGACAGCGAGGCAAAGAAGTATGAAATGCTTCGCGCGCGCTATGATGAGATATGGCAGGGCGGCGCAATTTCAGCCGGTGAGGATGTTATTCCCAACCGCGATGATTTCGGCACGGTATATAATTTTATCCGCCGTCGTGCACGTTTTGGCGAGGATGTTTTCACTGTGCGTGAAATGCTGCTTCGCGAAGAACCTCTGCAGAACATAGGCTACATAAAGCTCCGCTTTATAATCAATGTGCTGCTCGAGATGAATATTGTCGGCGTTGAGGAGATCGGCGACGAGAAGTATTCATTCAAGATCCACTATCAGAGCAAGCATACTGACCTTGAAAAGTCGGCATTGCTTCGCCGTCTTCGCGCACAGCAACGCAGGGCGTGAAGACCAAACTAAATTATCAAAGGGTTGAAACCGTTTATTTAACTTATGGAAATAGAACTGTATAATCAACTTTGTACCGCGCTTGATATGAGCGGTAAAAATTATAATCGCGAGAAGATAACAGAGGCTTTCAACTATGCTGACGAGCTTCACGCAGGGCAAAAGCGACAGAGCGGCGAACCGTATATTTCCCACCCCATTGCCGTTGCCGAAAATGTAATATCTCTCGGACTTGATACCGACTCTATCTGTGCTGCGCTTTTGCATGACACAGTGGAGGACTGTGCCGATAAGACCAATCTTGACATTATAAAAGAGCGTTTCGGCGCGGATGTTGCCATGCTGGTTGACGGTCTTACCAAGCTTGTACTTATTGATGTCGAGGATAAGCAGGAGCAGAATATTGAGAACATCCGCAAGATGCTTCTTGCAATGTCAAAGGATATCCGCGTTATCTTTATAAAGCTTTGTGACCGACTTCACAATATGCGTACCCTCTCAGCGAAAAAGGCGGACCGCCAGCGTGCCATTGCGCTTGAAACTATGTATATCTACGCGCCGCTTGCGCACCGTCTTGGTATCAGTCTTATCAAGCATGAGCTTGAGGAGCTCAGCCTTTCTTACCTCGACCCGATAGGATATGCAGAGGTAAAGAACCGCGTTGACGAGCGCTTCGGCTTTTCGCGCGCGCTTCTCAAGGAAGCTAAGGACGCTATAGCACAAAAGCTCACCGAAAACGGAATTAAGTTTGAGCTTAAAGGACGAGTAAAGTCCATTTATTCACTTTATAACAAGATGTATAATCAGCAGAAGAAGTTTGATGACATATACGACTTCTATGCACTTCGAATCATCGTTGATACCGAGCTTGAGTGTTATACCGCGCTCGGACTTATCCATGAGATGTTCCACTCTATTCCCGGACGCTTCAAGGACTATATTTCCACACCTAAGCCCAACCTTTACCGCTCGTTGCACACAAGTGTAATGAGCTCGTCGGGTATTCCGTTTGAGGTGCAGATACGTACCCATGAGATGCACCATATCGCAGAGTTCGGTGTTGCGGCACACTGGAAGTATAAGTCGGGCGAGAGCGCGGCTGAAAGCATTGATGAAAAGCTTCAGTGGGTATCGCGTTTGCTTGATATCGAGGATAATACCCGTGACCCTGACGAGTTTATGGATGCGTTCAAAATCGACATCTTCCGTCATGAAACATACGTTTTTACCCCTAAAGGCGACGTTATCGTGCTTGCCCAGGGCTCAACCTGTATCGACTTTGCATATGCAATTCACTCGGCGGTCGGCAACAAGATGGTCGGCGCCAAGATAAACGGAACCATAGTTCCCATTGACCGTGCACCTGAAACAGGCGATATCATCGAGATTCTTACATCTTCATCGTCAAAAGGACCTTCGCGTGACTGGCTTGGTATCGTTAAAACAGGCGATGCACGTGCAAAGATACGACAGTGGTTCAAAAAGGAAAAGCGTGATGAGAATATTGCGCTTGGCAAGGCGGATATAGACCGTGAGCTTCGCCGTATCGGACGCCCATTTACCGCAGATCAGAGAAACGAGATTGCATCAAATGTTGCGGCGCGTGTCGGCATGAGCAATGCGGATGATCTTTATAATATGCTGGGTTATGGCGGTATACCGCTTTCAAAAATTGCCACAAAGCTTCGCGATGAATTTGACCGTATCGTGCTTACGCCCGTTAAGGCAGAGCCGCTTGCCGCCGAGGATGTCAAGCTTGCCTCAACGCGCAAGGTCAAGGCATCGGGTGGCGTTGTCGTTGACGGTGAGGACGGCTGTGTTACTAAGTTTGCGCATTGCTGCAATCCGCTCCCCGGCGATCAGATAATAGGATTTATCACGCGTGGATATGGCGTGTCCATTCACAAGATAGACTGTCCAAACGTGCTTCGCGGTCAGGAGAACGAGGAATCGCGAGACCGCTTTATCAGCGCGCACTGGGAGTACAGCGCAGTAGAGGAGAGCACCTCGGATATTTATGAGGCACTTGTTATCCTCTATTGTGAAAACTCAATTACTCTGCTTGCAGAGATCACAACCGCGCTTGCAGATATGAAGGTATCTCTGCTTCAGATAAACACGCAGAAGAAGGGCGATGACAATATGCTCATCAACCTTACAGTCGGTTGTAAAAACACCGCGCATTATAACTCCATTGTGTCAAGACTTAAGAGAGTTCCGAGCGTTGTTTCGGTTACAAGAGGATTTGGAAAATGATAGCTGTAATTCAAAGAGCCGCGTCTGCGTCTGTTATTGCTGACGGCGTGCAGGCAGGCAAGTGTGAAAAAGGGCTTTTTGTGCTTTTGGGAGTCGTTGACGGCGATAGCGAAAAGGATGCAGAGATTCTCGCCGCCAAGATTTCAAAGCTTCGCATTTTCACCGATGAAAACGATAAAATGAACCTTTCTGTAAAGGATGTTTCGGGCAGTGTGCTTGTTGTATCAAACTTTACACTTGGTGCTGATGTTTCGCACGGCAACCGCCCGTCATTTACTCCTGCGGCACATCCGAGCGTGGCAGAGCCGCTTTATGAGTGTTTTTCAAAATGTGTTGAAAAAGAGGGCGTTCCCGTACAAAACGGGGTTTTCGGCGCGGATATGCAGATAGAGCTTCACGCCGACGGCCCTGTAACAATCCTGATGGATTCAAAAATCTGGAATAAGTAGGAAGATAAATTAGAGTTTATAAGCCTCCCTTGTCTAAAGGGGACCTTTAGTGAAATAAACTCTGATTTTACACAATAATCATGATTTTAAACATAGAGGGAAATTTAAACAGGTACTATGCGCAGACGCTGTGCCTTATATACTTCCCCGGCGCAAAGTTTGCCGAGGATGAGGTAGAGGGCGATGGTGTACCGGTTGTGAATTTTGTCGTTGTTGATAAAGAGGACGGCATTTTTTCGCGCGCTTCCATACGCCTTGGAGATAAAAAATGTGAGGCAGAGTGCTTTATTCCTTTTTCCGAGATATTCCCCAAGGAGCGCGTGCGTAAAATGGCATCCGGTCATGCAATGACAATCGCGGCAAAGGAATTTTTCGGATATATTTCACCGTGGGGACTTCTCACAGGTGTTCGCCCGACAAAGGTTGCAGCACAGTATCTTGAGGATGGCTATGGCGTTATGAAAACGCGTAAGCTGCTTGCAACGGAGTATTTTTTAAATCCTAAAAAAGCATTCCTTGCAACACAGGTCGCGCAGACCGAACTTAAACTCACCAAAAATATGGATAAAAACGGTTGCAGTGTGTATATCTCGATACCGTTTTGCCCTACAAGGTGTGCATACTGTTCGTTTGTTTCGGCATCGCAGAAGATGCTTTCTATGCTTGACGATTATTTGACTTTGCTTGTCAAGGATATAAAAAATGTGTTTGCCACCATAAAGGCACTTGGTAAGCGCGTAGTCACCGTATACATAGGCGGCGGAACGCCGACAACGCTTGGCGCGCGCCAACTCAGAAAACTGCTTTCTACCGTTGCCGCGTGTATTGATGTTACCACTCTTGATGAGTTTACGCTTGAGGCAGGCAGACCTGACACTATCACTCCTGAGAAAATGCGTATCGCCAAAGAATTCGGCGTAACGCGCGTCAGTGTGAATCCGCAGACGCTTGCCGACAACGTGCTTGAAAACATTGGAAGAAAGCATACCTCTGATGATTTTTTCAAGGCATATGAAATCGCAAAGAATGCCGGCATCCGTGATATCAATACCGATCTCATTGTCGGACTTCCCGGCGATGATTTTAAAAAGTTTTCAAGCTCGCTTGAGCGTATAGTCGCGCTTGACCCGTCGAATATAACCGTTCATACATTCTGTTTCAAGCGTGCGGCGGCACTCTCTAAGCCTGACGGAGAGCCGTTTGTACCGGATGTTCCGTCTGCGGCAAAGTGCATACAGTATTCACAGCTCATGCTTGCAAATGCGGGATATAAGCCATATTATATGTATCGCCAGAAGAATGCTGTCGGCAATCTTGAAAATGTGGGTTATGCCAAGATGGGCAGTGAGTGCATGTATAATATCTACATGATGGAGGAGCTTCATTCCATCTTCGGTGCAGGAGCAGGTGCCGTGACAAAGCTTGTTGAATTTGATGAAAACGGCGAACGCCGTATGAAACGCATATTTGCTCCCAAATATCCATACGAATATGTAAGAGACTTGGAAAAAATCCTAAAGGGCGATGAAGATACACCGTCATACATAGCCAGAGTCTTTGAGTTTTTTGATAAGTAGATAAATTATGGTTTATGTGAGTAATGGCGACGCACAAACATTGTAGGGCGGGGGTTTATCTCCCGCCGTAAGCCTCCAGTAGATGTTGTACAGGCGGCGGGAGCAAGCCCCCGCCCTACGGTTTTTGGTTTCCAATTTTCAACGCGTAAACATTAATTTATCTTGCAGAAGGAGTAAACATTGAAACAGGCAAAACTTCATTTTTCCTCAGATGAGGAAATAAAGAATTATGTAGATGCATGTGAAAGCGAGTATCTTTCGGATGTGAAAGCCGCGTGCGAATTATCCATGGCGGGCGGCAGAATCATTACGCTTTGCGGTCCGACTTGCTCCGGAAAGACAACAACGGCGCGGATACTTGACGATGATTTTAAAAAGCTTGGTAAAGAATTGCACAGCATCTCTATAGATGATTTTTATTTTGACCGCAATGTGCTTGTTGAACGTGCAAAGTCGCGCGGCGAACCGCTTGATTATGATTCGCCGTCTACAATCGACCTTGAGCTTTTCGGCAAAGTTATTGCGGATATTGATGACGGCGGTAAAGCTATATTGCCAAAGTTTGATTTTAAAGAAGGCCGCCGCATCGGTTATGAGGAGATAAATATTACCGATGGCGATGTATTTCTGTTTGAGGGAATACAGGCAGTTTATCCCGAACTTACAAAGTATCTCAGCACGCATGCGTTCACCTCGCTGTTTATCTCGGTTGAGGATAGTGTGCAGTGTGGCGATACAGAATTTTTGCCGCGTGAGCTTCGCCTCATGCGCCGCCTTGTGCGCGATGCTCGCACACGCGGTGCCGATGCAGAGTTCACACTGTCAATATGGGAGAGCGTATGCAAAAATGAGGATGAGCATATCTACCCCAACATCGGCGGTTGCCACAGTCGCATTGACTCGTCTTTTGCATACGAGGTCAGCGTGATAAAACCACTTGTACTTCCTCTGCTTTGCGGCGTATCCGATAACAGCAAATATAAACCGCAGGCAGAAAAGTTGATAAAAAAACTTGAAAATATCCCGACAATTGATAAAAAATTTATTCCTGCCGGCTCTGTTTTTCGCGAATTCATAGGCTAAAGGAGAAAAAAGTTTTGAGTAACACGACACAAAAAACAAGCACTAAAATGTTTGTAAACGGTGTGCTTATTCTCACCATTTCAAACATTTTGGTAAAGGCTATAGGCCTGTTGTTTAAAATACCGCTGCATGATATTCTCGGCGATGACGGCATGGGATATTTCAACGCGGCGTATACAATTTACACCACGTTTTTCATGATATCAACCGCAGGACTTCCAGTTGCAATATCATATATGGTTTCGCGCAGCAGAGCTGCCGGCAACTTCAATCAGGTCAAGAAGATAATGAGAATCGCGTTTGTCGTATTCTTTGTCATAGGTTCGGTCGGCACTCTGGCGCTGTTCTTTGGCGCAGGCTTCTTTGCCAATACTGTCACCGAGATTCCCGAGTCAAAGTATTGTATAATGGCAATAGCTCCAACGCTTTTCTTTGTATGCCTTACCAGTGCGTTCCGCGGATATTTTCAGGGACATCAGGTAATGTGGCCTACCGCAGTTTCCCAGCTTCTTGAATCGCTTGGAAAACTGCTCATAGGTATCCTCCTTGCAAACTGGTCGATTGCGCGTGGCGATTCTCTTGAGATTACTGCGGCATGGACTATCTTCGGACTTACCATTGGCGTGCTTTGTGGCATGGGCTTTATCTGGATAACAAAGCTACTTTACAATACATCCAAGGTCAATGCCGAATACGAGCTTGAAAACAGCTATACAATGGCAACCGACAGCACAAAGGCATTGCTCAAGGAGCTTGTTGTCATGGCTATCCCTGTGACACTTTCCTCCTCGGTAATGTCACTCGCAAATCTTATTGACCTTACGGTTATTTCGCGTCAGCTTCAGTCTATAGGCTTTACCTCAAAAGGCGCAGCGGCACTATATGGCAACTATACAACGCTTGCGGTACCCATGTTTAACCTTATCCCTGTGCTTGTTTATCCTATCGGATATTCGCTGGTTCCCATGATAAGTGCACTTATCGTGCAGAAGGATGAGCAGCGTACCAAGAATGTTATAACATCGTCGCTCAAGACCGCGGCAATTCTTTCCATGCCATGCACTGTTGGCATGGCAGTGCTTGCCGAGCCGATACTTTCGCTGATTTACGGCGGTGCAAGTCTGCTTGATAAGTATACCGCAGAAGGTAGCGAGCTTCTCAGTGACCCCATGTTCATGTCGTATATCAACGCAGAAACCTCGTCTGCTTCGCTTGCGGCACCTCTTCTTGCAATTCTTGCAGTGTCCTCATTCCTTGTATGTATGCTTTCGATAACAAACTCGATATTGCAGGCAAACAAGAGACCTTATCTGCCCCTTATCTCAATGCTTATTGGCGCTGTTGCAAAGGTTCTTGCAAGCTATTTGCTTATCGGAAATGAGAGTGTCGGAATTTACGGTGCGCCTATTTCAACCGATATCTGCTACATTATCGTTGTTATCTGCAACTTCTACTTCTGTGCAAAGTATGCAAATTTCCGTCCAAGCGTAGGCAAGGTATTCCTCAAGCCCCTTGTCGCGGCGGCGCTTTGCGGCGGTGCGGCATTCGGCGCGTATGAGCTTGTTTCAATGGTAATATCCAATTTGAAGATAGTCACGATCTTTGCTATCGGTGCGGCGGCTGTGGTATATGTAGTGGCAATATTGCTCCTCGGCGCACTTGAAAAAGACGATTTTGAGTTTATCCCGGCAGGTAAAAAGCTCTACGGCATACTTACAAAGCTTAAATTGGTGAAATAAAATGACAGACAAGAAAAAAGCATTACTCAATAAAACGCGCTATGACTTTTATGACCTGTGCGATGTGATGGAGATCCTTCGTGCTCCGGGTGGATGCCCGTGGGATATGGAGCAGACGCACGAAAGCATACGCCAGAACTTCATTGACGAAACATATGAGGTGGTAGAAGGAATCGACCTTGGCAGCAAGGAGCTTCTTTGCGAAGAACTCGGTGATGTTATGATGCAGGTCGTATTTCATGCACAGATAGATAAAGAAGAAGGCGGATTTGACATCGACGATGTAACAGACGGCGTTGTCAAAAAGCTTATCTACCGTCATCCGCATGTGTTTGCCGATACTGTTGCAGATACTTCGGATGAAGTGCTTGTAAACTGGGAAAAATTAAAGGCAAAGGAAAAGCATCGCGATACCGTAACATCCACGCTTGAAAGCGTACCAAAGCCGCTCCCTGCGCTTATGCGCGCTGAGAAAGTAGGTAAAAAAGCGGCAAAGGTCGGATTTGATTTTGAAACGGCAGAAGATGCCGCAAAGAAGATAACCGAGGAGACACAGGAGTTTCTCACAGCGGATGACGCACATCGCGAGGAGGAGCTTGGCGATCTGCTTTTTGCCGTGGTAAACACTGCGCGCAAATACGGAATATCCGCAGAGCTTGCACTCACCAAAGCAACAAATAAATTTATATCGCGTTTTTCAAAAGTGGAAAAGGGAGTTATTGCTGACGGAAAGAGTATGGAAGAACTTTCGCTTTCTGAGCTTGACGAATACTGGGACAAGGCAAAAACCGAAGAAAAATAGTGAAAATGCATAAAAAAACCGTTTTAGAACACGTTTTTTTGCGAAAAATACTTGAATTATACAAATACAAGTGATACAATAACTATGAAAGAGGCAATTGTTGCCAGAAAGAACGATTTCATTTTTGAAAGGATAAAAGATTATGAACAAGACAGAACTTATTGAAGCTATCGTTAAGGAAGCTGGTCTTAAGAAGAAGGATGCTGAGGCAGCTCTCGCAGCTACCATCGGCGCAATCGAGAACGCACTTGCAAACGGCGAGAAGGTTCAGCTCGTTGGCTTTGGTACTTTCGAGACCAAGACCCGTGCAGCTCGTGAGGGCAGAAACCCCAAGACTGGAGAAACCATCAAGATTGCAGCTTCTAAGTATCCTGCATTTTCTGCTGGCAAGGCATTCAAGGACAAGGTTAACTAATTTAATTTTGTTTAAAAAAGTCGGCTCTTTTTGAGCCGACTTTTGATTTAGGAGAAAACATGCGTATAGATAAGTATTTAAAGGTGTCGCGTATCATAAAGCGCCGCACTGTAGCAAATGATGCTTGTGACGCCGAGCATATCAGCGTCAATGGCAGAGTGGTAAAGGCATCATATGATGTCAAGGTTGGCGACGTTATTGAGATCGCCTTTGGCGAACGCGTGCTGAAAGTACGCGTCACCGATGTAAAAGACAGTACAAAGAAAGCCGATGCGGCAGAAATGTACGAAGTGATTCAGTGAGATAAAACGTATTTTTTACACACCTCCTTTTTGTGGCGATTTGCAAAACCGTTTCTATTCGGACGTTATTTTGCATATCTTTATAAAAAGGAGGTGTGCTCATGGGTGGCAGTATACACATACAGGATCGCAGCACATTGAATATGAGTGATGTCAGCGAAGTGCTTGAATTTGACGAGGATTTTATCAGCGTGATGACCTCTGACGGCAAGGTGGAGATAGAGGGCGGCGGCATGCGGATATTGAATATGTCGTCTGACAGTGGCAACTTGTTGCTTCAGGGCAGAATAGACGGGGTTTATTATTCTGTAAAGCCGTCAAAGAAACGCTTGTTCGGCAAGGCGGTTAAATAATGGAAAAGTCAATGAGTTCAATTGCGCTGATGGCAATACTCAGCTTGCCATGCGGCGCATTTCTCGGCATGATATACGATGTGATTCGCTTTTCGCGAATACTTGTCGGGGTTACTGTCGAGAACCCATTTAAAAAACACAGACGTTTTGCGTTGCTCCGTTATTTGTATGTTGTTTTAGGCGACCTTTTGTTTTTTGCAATTGCATCGGTAGTTATGTGCGTGTTCTTTTTTCTTACCGGCGATGGGCGAATGCGCAGTTATGGAATTTTTGGTGCTTTGCTCGGCTTTTTTGTTTATTATCATACTTTAGGACGGCTGTTTATCGCGATATCGTCACGGCTTGTTGCATTTTGCAGACATATTCTGATGCTGCCTGTAAAGCTGCTTAAAAAAATCTTTAATAAATTTTGGAGATTACCTATTGTCACCGCGGCTTTTACGCGGTATAATGAATATATAAATAATAGGAAGAAAATCGTTGCTCGCAAAAAACGTCAAAAACGGATGAAAAAAGGGCAAAACTGTAAAAACGGAGGAGGTACGTAAAAGTGCAGAACAAAAAGAATATCCCGGCTTCGGTGCGTATCGCCTTTGTGGTTTTTCTCGCAATAGGTTTTATTGTCATTGGCGCGTTCTGGATGCAGTATAATGAACAGAAGAAAAAGAATGATCTTCTGGAGCAGGAAGTAAATAAACTGAGTGAGCAGGTTGCTAAGAAAGAGGAAGAGCTTGCCGCTCCTTTTGATAAAGAATATATCCGCCGTGTTGCGCGCCGAGAGCTTGGCTATGGCTATCCGGGCGAGATATTTTATCACAGCGATTTTGAGGAATGATAAAGTTATACCGTTCAAGTGCGGCACAGGCGCATGACCTTATACCGCTTGCGGCAAAGGAACTTTGCGGCGTGAGTGATGCCAAGGTGCTTCGCACCGATAAGGGCAAGCCGTATTTTGCCGACCTTGATATTTGTTTCAGCCTTAGCCACAGCGGTGACCGTGCTATACTTGCCGTGTCGAAAAAAGAAATCGGAGCAGACATTCAGATCATGCGACCGATATCTTCCGGTGTCGCAAGGCGCTTCTTTACTGAAAATGAGCAGGCGTATATTGCCGCAGCTTGTAGCGAAGAAGAAAAATTACGTCGGTTTTATGAGGTGTGGACAAAAAAAGAGGCTTATGGCAAGGCACTCGGGGGCGGTCTTTCAGATTCGCTTAAATGCGACGTTACAAAGCTTGATTTTTATACAGAGTGTGACGGCGAATATATGATATCAGTATATGAAAAATAAGGCAGACGTTAATAAAACGTCTGCCTTTTGCATATCAAAAAGTGTTTAGTATGCAAATGAATAAAAATATGTTTTAAAGACGGACATGCGCCGGCTTTAAAACTCCTTAAAAACCGCGTGCGGTTGAGCACGACGCGAGTGAACGGTTTTGTATCCTGTCGAAAAACTAAAAGTTTTTCGACAGACCAAAGCAGACGTTAATAAAACGTCTGCCTTTTGCATATCATGTACAAACGAAACTGACGGAGGAAAGTATATGATAGGCACATCCAGCATTTATGATAGCATTGCAAAAAGGACAAACGGCGATATCTACATCGGCGTTGTCGGTCCTGTGCGTACGGGCAAATCTACATTTATAAAGCAGTTCATGGAGAAAATGGTCATACCAAGTATTGCCGGCGAAGAGGCGCGTGCACGCGCTCGTGACGAGCTTCCTCAATCCGCAAGTGGCAAGACCGTGATGACCGCAGAGCCTAAGTTCGTTCCTGAAAGCGGCGCAAAACTGAAAACCGATGGTGGACTAAAAATGAATGTCCGATTGGTGGATTGTGTAGGATATCTTGTTGACGGGGCAATAGGCGGCGATGAGGACGGCGCACCGCGAATGGTGAATACCCCATGGAGCACTGAAAAAATGGAGTTTTCTGCCGCGGCAAGGCTCGGCACCGATAAGGTGATGCGTGAACATTCTACAGTAGGTGTGGTTGTCACAACAGACGGATCTATAGGTGAGATACCTCGCGCAAGCTATGCTGTTGCAGAGGCAGAGGTTATTGCTGAGATGAAAAAGTGCGAAAAACCGTTTGTGATTCTGCTTAACAGTGCGCATCCGCATGCCGATGAAACTCAAAAGCTCGGTCAGGCACTTGAAGAGAAATATGGCGCATCTGTTGCAGTTGTCAACGCGTTGGAGCTTTCCGGCGAAGATATCGAGGGGATTCTATCGCTTTTACTGCTTGAATTTCCAATAAGCCGTATCAATATTGATTTGCCTGCATGGATATGTGCGCTTGAGGATGGTCACCCTCTGCGCGACAGCATTTATGGCGGCGTAAAGGCGGCGGCATCAAGACTTTGCAAGGTTGGTGAAGTTCGCCGCGCATTTGAGATGGGCATGGGCGACTCGCAGGGAGCGTATTTTGAGGATGTCGAGGTTGACCTTTCAAACGGCGAAGCAGTAGTTAAGCTTTCTGTACCGAGCGAAAAGTATTTTGAGGTTCTCTCAGAGCTTTCGGGAATGCTGATATCCAACGACGCCGAGCTGTTTGACGCATTTTTCAAACTTTCCGAGGCAAAAGCAAGATATGATAAGGTGGCAGAGGCACTTTCTGATGTAGAACGCAAGGGCTATGGCATCGTAATGCCGTCAGCAGATGAGCTGACGCTTCGTGAGCCGCAGATAGTCAAGCAAGCGGGCGGTTACGGTGTGCGTTTGCGCGCGGCGGCAAAGTCTATTCACATGATAAAGGCGGATATTGAAGCTGAGGTAAATCCGATAGTCGGTAGCGAGGCACAGTCTGAAGAACTTGTAAAGTCGATAACAGACACCATGGGCAGTTCACCTGAAAAGATTTGGGATACAAATATGTTTGGCAGATCTCTGTATGAGCTTGTCAATGAGGGACTCCGCACAAAGCTTACTCATATCCCCGAGGATGCACAGAAACGCCTTTCCGAAACGCTGGAACGTGTCATCAACGAGGGCAGCGGCGGCTTAATTTGCATAATCTTGTAAATTTGTATGCGAAAATATAGGATCCTACCGTTATACATTATATATGACAAAGCAAACGGAGGATCGAACATGAAGAATCTGAAACGAATTATGGCGGTATTGCTGCTTGTATTTATGGTGTGTGGTGCTGTTGTGTCTGTTATGGCGGCGGCAACCCCTAAAACGGAAATCTGCACCGCCGCGACAATGGCATATGAGCTGAAAGGTTTGCCGTATAACCGTGCAGTGCAGAATTTCTATATCGCCAGCAAGTATATTTATGTTACACAGAGAATTGGTGAAACTACATATCTTTCAAGACTCACCATCAGCGGCAAGAAGGCATATTACAAAGACCATATGACTATCAAGCGTGCAGGTCACGGTCAGTCGCTTGATATGTATACATATAATGATATTAATTATTTGTATCTTGGCTGTAAATCCGAGAGCTCGGATAACCATTTTTCGCTTCAGATTGCGCGCATCAAATATGAAGCCGGCAAGACATATGACTATACCGACCTCAACCGACTTACGCATATGAATTATGCCACAAAGAGTACAAAGTCACTTGGAACTACATACAGAGTAGCGGCAGGCGGCAACAGCAAGTATACCATTTTCAGAATACAGACCACCGGCGGCGCGGTGACTTTCTCGATTTACGATACAGTAAAGCTTAACAAACTGCTTGATAATAGCAAGAGCGTGGCGATGAATACTGATGCGGCGAGAGCCTGCAATGTAAAGCATTTTACTCAGACAGGTAAGAATATTGTAAGACCTAACGGTTCGTTTCAGGGGATAGATATGCTTGGCAATTCGGATATATATGTGTCCGGTGGTCTTGATGGGCAGACACCCCAAATCGCACGAATGTCCAATAATGGCGCATACGAAAAGCTTGTTTATGTTTCAAATGTAGGTAAAAAGGAGATAGAGGGACTTCAGTGCAAGAACGGCAATATCTACTTTTTGATAATTCCCAATACCGTGTTTAAGTGGAATACACAAAAGATTTACTATCTCAGCGAAGCACTGTTTGAAAATTAGAGTTTAGCGACGCAGTCGCAAACTGTATGGGAGGGGGCTCCCCTACCGCAAAACGGTGTGCTTAAATTAAAAAGGCTTGCCTTATGGCAAGCCTTTCGTTTTGTATATATTAATAATTTCCTGCGAACATTTTATCGGTCTTAACCGCATCAGCATGCTTGCCGAAGTACTTCTTCGGGTTGATGCCAACGAAGTTTGCAAACTCAACCATCTCACGGAGAGTGTTGATGTTAACAGGTGCGCCCTCTTTCATGATGCGCGCGGTGTTCTCAACCTCTTTTTCACCGTGGGTGTAGATGCGTGTAGCACCTTCAGCCTTGGGAGAGTTGCGGAGATCGTTAAGATATGTAGAGAGGTGAGCCTTGATAGCTTCGGGATCGCCAAAGTTCTTGGGGTCGATAGCGATAAAGCCGTGGCAGATACCGCTCTTGCCGTTCTGCATGGTGTAGTTAGAGGTAGTACCCATGGAGAGAATGGAGCAGAAGATTTCGCAGATCATGCCGTAGCCATAACCCTTGTGAGAGCCAAGCTGCTCGGTGTTGCCGCCGAGAGGCATGATACCGCCGCCGTTCTTTGCAACGATGTTTGCAAGTACGTCGGGCGCATCGGATGAAGCATGACCGTCCTTGTTGAGAGCCCAGCCTTCGGGCAGAGGCTTTTCAGCCTTGTTGTACATTTCAAGCTTACCGCGAGTAACAACGGTGGTGGAAGCATCGAAGAAGAAGTCATAGGGCTCTGCAGGCATTGCGATTGCAATGGGGTTGGAGCCGAGCATTGCAAGCTTACCGAAGGTGGGAACCATGATAGCTTCGGAGTTGGTGAAAGCCATACCGAGAAGACCTGCATCGCATGCCATCTTTGCATAGTAGCCTGCGATACCGAAGTGGTTGGAGTTCTTTACAGAAACGATACCAACGCCGCTCTTTTTAGCCTTCTTAATTGCCATGGTCATAGCCTTGTGGCCTACAACCTGACCCATGGAATCGTGTGCATCAATAACTGCTGAAGTCTTGCTTTCATGAACGACCTCAGGCTTTGCGTTAACGTCGATAAGGCCCTTTTCGATACCCTTGTGGTAACGTACAAGACGCTGCATGCCGTGTGATTCGATACCGAACTTGTCGCTCATGAGAAGTACATCGGTGATGATGCGACACTCGGACTTTTTAAAACCGAGCTTCTTGAATGCTGTCATGCAAAAATCGTCAAGAAGCGGTATGGGAAGATAAACATATTCTGCCATTTTAAGTTCTCCTTGTTATTGTTTTAACGATAATAAAAACACCGTATATGCACCGCACGGTGCATATACGGTGCCGGGTTGCTTTACTGTGCAGCAGTAACGATAGCGGTGAAAGCATCTGTCTTGAGAGATGCGCCGCCGATAAGACCGCCGTCGATATTCTCTTTTGCGAGAAGGTCAGCAGCATTCTTGTCATTCATAGAACCGCCGTACTGGATAATGATTTCTTTTGCAACTGCTTCGCCGTAGAGCTTAGCAACGGTGTCACGGATAACTCCGCAGGTTTCGTCAGCCTGCTCGGGAGTAGCGGTGAGACCTGTGCCGATAGCCCAAACGGGCTCATATGCGATGATGACATTCTTAAGCTCGTCAGCGGAAATGCCTGCGAGGTCAAGCTTTGTCTGCATAGCAACGATTTCGTCTGTAATGCCGGCCTGTCTTGCGTCAAGCATTTCGCCAACGCAGAGGATAACCTTGAGTCCCTTTGCAAGTGCAGCCTTGGTGCGCTTGTTAACGGTCTCGTCGGTTTCACCGAAATACTGACGGCGCTCGCTGTGACCGATGATAACATACTCTGTGCCGATAGCGGTGAGCATATCTGCGCTTACTTCACCAGTGAAGGCGCCCTTTTCTTCAAAGTGAACATTCTGTGCGCCGATGTGGATGTTTGTGCCCTTTGCAGCCTCAACCGCAGTAGCGATGTCTACAAACGGAACGCAAAGCACGATGTCGCAGTTATCCTTGCCTGCTACCATGGGTGCAAGTGCTGTAATAAATTCTTTAGTCTGTGCAGGAGTCTGGTTCATTTTCCAGTTGCCTGCGATAACATAACGTCTAGCCATTTTTATACTGTTACCGAGCATTGTAGGGCGGGGGCTTGCTCCCGCCGAAAAACAAACACAACATACCAACGGCGGGAGCAAGCCCCCGC
>JAFQDK010000029.1 GCA_017399305.1 Clostridia bacterium | reverse complement strand
TGTAGGATCAACTACAGTCTCGGTTGTGTTAACGTGACCGGTTGCAGGAATAACTTCAGTAGAAATTACTTCGCCGCATGCACATGTTACGGTCTTGGAGCCGTCTTCGGTACATGTTGCTTCTACAACAGTCTCGGTTGTGTTAACGTGTCCGGTTGCGGGGATAACTTCAGTAGAAACTGTCTCGCCACAATCGTCACAAGTTACGGTTACAGAACCGTCTTCGGTACATGTTGCTTCTACAGTTGTTGTTGTAGTATTTTCATGTGTACATACAGTTGCAACTGCTACGGTTGCCTCTGCAGAAACTGCTGCAGTTTCGATTGCTTCTTCAGCAAGGTTGTAGGTCTCAAGAGACTCAACAGTGATAATGTATGTGCCATCCTCAACGGTCTCTGCTACTGCAAAGGTAAGGGTGAGGACTGCTGCATCAATGGTTGCATCCTGAACAGACATGTTGAGGAGTGCCGCCTCGTAAGGAAGCTCTATTGCGTCCTGACCGGTAAGAGTAAAGCCTGTGGAGGTCTCGCCTGCTGCACCAAGTACGGACTCTGCCGCAGTGAGGGTGAAGCCTTCGGGAGCGTTTACTACAAAGCGGTTAGCAACGATAGGAGTTGTTGCCTTAACGGAAACGGTTGCTACAGCTACGCCTTCGCTAACAGTTACGGGAGCAACCGAAACGATAACGGGAGCTGCGGGAGCATCAACGGAGTCACAACCATTTGCACAGTAGTAAGTGCCGTCAGCCTTTGCTACATATGCGTGAGCGGTGCACTCGTAAGGAACTTCCTCAGTCTTGGTCTTGCCGCAAACGGTACATGTGTATGTCTTAACGCCTGCCGCATCGGGAGTAGCTTCGGTGGTAATTTCGCCTTCATCCCATGTACAAACATCTTCGATGTTGTTTACAAATGTGTAAGCAGTACCAGCATCTTCGTCAATAGAATGACGTGCGATGGTAGCGCCGCTGAAGCTGTGAGTATCGGTATTTACGGTAACGGTACCGGGAACGTTTGCATATGCACCGAAGCCCATAGTAACGAAGGTCTTAGCGATCTTTACGCTTCTGCCTTCAGCCTCGGTAGAGATGTTGATGATAGTCTCAGCAACATTCTTGAGGTGGTAGTCACCTACGAGTGTGGAGTCGTCATAGAGGTTGAAGGTGATCTTATCCATGCGACCGGTAGAGTCGTCATAACCTACGTTCTTGTCACCGCTGCGTCCACGGAGAACGGTGGTTGCATCGTAGAAGTTTACAACAGTCTCACAGTCCTCGGTAGTGGTCTGCATGAAGGAGTCATTACCGGTGGTGGACATAACGTAGAGAACGTCAAGCTCTGCCTCGTGGTGAGGACCCTTTTCAACATTAAGGGTTACCTTCTTGTTAGTGGTCTTGATATTGTTTGCGCCAAAGATGTCACCGAGGTATACACGGCCGAAGAAGATAGCCTCGGATGTGCCGGACTCGGAAGCCGCACTTGTGGACATGGTTGCACCCTGGAGGTTAACGGTAACGTCCTTTGCCTCGGTATTGTCGGCAGTGGTGAGATAGTTACCGATGATGAGGTAAACCTGTGCCTCGTCATGAATTCTTGTATAACCGAAGTCGAGGTTATTCCAGTTAGCAACGATATAGTTGATGCCCTTGCCCTTGAATACGATGTTCTCGAATACGGAAGGACCGCCGAGATTGATTACGGAATAAGGAGAATTGTTAATAAGACCGGATTCAGCATTGCCGGCAGCGTTTACTGTGCCGCGGAATGTGATGGTCTCGGTGTACTCGGGAAGAGTGATTCTTGCGCCGGATACATCGTAACGAGCGGTGAACCATACAGTACCGCCGGTAGCAGCGATTCTCTTAACTGCCTCTTCAAGAGTAGCAACGCCGGTGGTAGTGGTAAGACCGTCATTTGCATCGTCGCCGGAGGTTACACCTGCGTCAAGCTTTGCAACGTAAACGGTAGGAGCTTCTTCCTGGCTGATAATTGCAGCGTTACAAGCGGAGCAAACGATTTCATAAGCACCGGTATCTGCATTCTTAGACCATACGTAGTCAAGATCTTCGTGGTTGGAAGCATCGAGATCAAGCTCGGTCTGACCAACTACTGTACCGCAGTCACCACAAACTACGTTTGCAGTGCCCTTTGTAGCACAGGTGGAAGGAGTAACGGTAACGTTGCTTACGTTATCGTGCTCACAAGTCATGGAAGAGCCGCACTCGTCACAGGCTGTGTCTTCGTTTGCGTCAACGTGGCCGTCGAGATAGTCTACACAGTATACTGCGTAAGTGCTCTGAGCAACGGTGATGTTGGAATCATTGCCTGCAAAGAGAGCCGCATCAGCAACTGCTGCTTCGTTTCTCTGGTCTGCATATACAGTCCACTTTGCAGTTGCAAGAGTAGCCTGATTGGTGAGGCCTGTAAGTGTGGTGATGTCTGCGCCTTCCTTGAGAACGAGGTTTACAAAGTAGATGTTTTCTTCACCGTGAACATTAGAAGTCGGATAAATGCTTGCATACATTTCGGTGACGTCTACTTCGCCGTCAACAATGATTGTTGAGTAGGAGTCAGCAGAGATAGCGCCGCCGTTGATGCCGAAAGGAGTAAGACCGTTGATGGTAAGAGTGTCATCTGCATTGGTCTTACCAACAGTCATAACAATAGAACCTGCGCTTGCACCATTTTCTTCAAAACGGTTTGCACCTACTACAGAGTGCCATGCGCCGGAACGAACAGTAAGGTCACCGGCAAGAACGCCGTTAACTCCTGCATTGCCTGCACCTGCAATAAGATAGAACTTGTTTTCACCTGAAGAGTCGGAATTGGTAACAACGCCTTCGCCGACAACAAGCTTGTTGTTACGGCCCATGATGAAGCAGTTACCTATAGCGGTAAGGGTTGTGCCTTCAATGGTCAAAGGTCCGTTTGCATAGATGGATCTGTTTGTAGCGTTGAAGATGATCTCGCCGCCTGTGAGTGTAAGGTTTGCCTCGATAGCGGGAGTTTCGAAATTCTTTGTAAGAGTAAGAGTATCAACAACGTGAACAGTAATATCTTCGTTTACCTCAGAAGATGCAATTACATATTCGATTACATCATCCAATGAGCCGAACGCGAGTTCTGACTCAGTACCGATATCACCGTCAAAAGAGGTGTTAGCATCGATTGTATAACCGGTGGTAGCATAATATACATCGGCACTTACAGTCCAGTCTTCATATATAACTGCGCCACAGCAATCATAAGTATAAACGATACAACCGTTGTCAGCATCATAAGAAATGCTTGCGTCGGTTCCGGTGTGATTTTCGGGGTCAATCTCTACAACAACGTCTTTTTCAACGATGCTTTCGCACTCGGTACAAACAACGTTCTTGTAACCTGTAGCAACACAGGTAGGAGCGAGGGTGATAACTTCCTCAGTGGTAGCATGTGTACAGTCTGCAGCGCCGCAAACAAGACATGTACCGCCAACCATAACGTGCTCCTCGGTGGTACCGATGGTGGAAGCGTCGTTACAGTAGCAGCTGTAAGCGTGACCGCCCTCTACTGCAACATACTTTGCCTCAAGGTCATGAGTGTGGTGAGTCTTAAGCTCGGGACCGTTGTCGGTAAATATCCAGTAATCGGTGGAGAAACCGGCAAAGGATGCTGCACTTGCATAAGTTTCTTCGGTAACGAGGTTTGTGTATGTAGTTACACCGTGAGTCTCGCCGAGATCAAGTGCATAGTTGTTCTGAATTACAGCCTTAGCGGTGCCGGCTGCAACGATTGCAGCTTCATATTCATCATCACCGTTTACAACAGAGCCGCAGTTGTAGTTGTTTTCAAGTGTGAAACCGCCTGTAGAGCCGTTAGCAGTACCAACGATACCGGAGGTAGCTGCGCCGTTTGCTGTACAGGAGATGTCACCTGCGTTCATGTTGTTGCGGATAACGAGATCAGTTGCGGTAGGATGAGGTGTGGGGTAAGAACGGAAGTAACCGATGATACCGCCGACATACTTAGCCTCAGCAACAACGTTACCTTCATTGTAGCAGTTCTCAATAACTGTTGTGGTGCTGCTTGCATTGTTGGAGTAAAGACCGATGATACCCGCAGAGGAGCATCCGCCACTTGCTGTAGTGGTAGGATTGATCTCACCGTAGTTAGCACAGTTCTTTACATTGTAGGAACCGTTTGAACCTGCAGAAATAACATCAAAACGTCCAACGATACCCGCAACGTTGGTGGTACCCTGGATTTTAGCCTTGTTTACACAATTTTCGATGTTAAGGCTTCCGCCTGCCTGGTTGGGGTATACACGGCCAACGATACCGCCGATGTGCTCGCCGGTAGCAATGACAGTTCCCTCGTTAACACAGTTCTTAATAACGACAGGACCCTGAACGTCCAAAGAACCTACGAAACCTGCTGCACGGGTCTTACCATTTACGGTAACCTTGTTTACGCAGTTTTCGATGGTTACACTCTGATAAGCGTAGCCAACAAGACCGCCTGCACCGTTTGCAGTTGCGGTAACAGTACCCTCAACTGTGAGGTTCTTAATGGTTGCACCCTGAACCTGACCAAACAGACCGCTTGCGGTAGCAAGGCCCTTGATGGTCTTATAGTTACCGTCAAATGTACCGGTAAACTTTACGGCCGCAGTACCGATACTGGTCTGGGTAAGACCGGTAAGGTCGATATCAGCAGTCAACTTATAGTTGCCGCCCCATGCGGTGGAGTCGCCCATAAGAGCGATGAGTGCGTCCGCTGTACCGATCTCGGTAGCTGTAACAGTTTCCTCGGTATCTTCGGCCGCAGAAACGGGAAGAGCCATCGGGAACATGCTGATAAGCATACAGATAGCAAGCAGAACGCTGAGAAGTTTCTTTTGCATAATCCTTTTCTCCTTATATAAAAATTTATTACAAATAAAATTTGTATACAGATTTAGTTTCACATTATCATATTTAAATGTGAATATCAACTTTCCGAAAGCAAAACACATATTTCGGAAATCTTTTGGTATATAATTGCAACTTGTCTGTATTTTATATCATATCGCACAATAAACCGACATGCAAGACAAATTTTTTAAAAAAGACAGACAATATTTGTACATCTTGATTATAAACGTAAATGGTTTCATTGTCAACCGACAAAAATAAAATATTTCCACTCTGTAATTTTTTTGCACAAAGTAATACTTTTTTGCACTTTGTGATACTGTTTGAAGTTTTTGTTAAGGCTTTGAGGATATTATGTGAGTGTCATTGCTAAAAAATAGCATGCTTGATATACTATATATATGAGGGGGAATCCAAATGACTAAAAAAGAAAGCAAATTGCGAAGATTTTATAATTCGCTGATAAGTGAATACAAGGAAAACAAAGTCACCCTGTTTATCTATCTTGCCCTGCGCGCAATAGTAGTGGCGATAGGAGTCTTGCTTTTTATACGCGGCAACTACGAGGGCGCAGTATTGTGCATATTTACATTAGTGCTGTTTTTACTACCGGCATTTGTGCAAACGACATTTAATATCAAGCTGCCGACTCTGCTTGAAATAATCGTGATGCTGTTTGCATTTGCGGCAGAAATACTGGGCGAGCTTGCCGAATATTATGTTAAGATTCCAATATGGGACACTATGCTGCATATGACAACAGGTTTTCTGGCGGCGGCGATCGGACTTTCGCTTATCGACCTGTTAAATCGCAGTGAGCGTTTCAACATAAAACTGTCGCCATTCTTTGTCGCGCTTGTATCTTTCTGTTTTTCAATGACAATTGGCGTACTTTGGGAGTTTTTCGAGTTCTCGGCGGATGCCATACTGTTGACGGATATGCAAAAAGATATGGTGTTGCACCACATATCATCGGTTGCACTGCATCCAAACGGAAAAAATGATCCGATTGTCATAAAAGGCATTGAAGATGTAATAGTAAACGGCAAAAGTCTTGGGCTGGGCGGATATCTCGACATTGGACTTTATGACACAATGAAAGATCTGATAGTAAACTTTATCGGTGCAGTGGTATTTTCAGTGTTTGGATATTTCTACACAAAGTACCGTGGAAAAAGCAAAACTGCAGGAATAGTAGAAGGTCTCACAATGAAAAAGAAAACCTCACGCAAATAAGCGTGAGGTTTTTTGGTTGGTTAAAAAAAAGGAAACGAGTATGGTATAATGAACAATCATATATTGGAGAAAACACCATAGAATATAAACAGCAAAAAAGGAAGGCCGAAGCCTTCCTTTTTTATTTAACTAATCAGATTAGTCGATAACAGGAGCAAGAATCTTGTAGATAACGATGTTAACTACGCCGTCCTCATAGCTGTATGCACCGTAGAGAAGTACATTAACAAGCATTGCATCTGCATAGTCATCGTTGTCCATTTCGGGAACAGCGATTTAATCAATGTTGTCAATGATGTACTGATCAAGTACGCCCTCAGTAGGCTCGGTGATCTCAGTTACAAGCTCGTTGTCAAGGAGATACTCCCAAACGAGAAGAGTTTCAACCTCTTCGGTCTCAGGATTGTCAACAGTGATCTCAACATCGCCTACATTGTAGTCGTTGTCAGTATCAGTCTCGTCGTTCCATTCTCTGGTGGAAACTACAGCCTCGAAGTCGTAGTCTTCAGGATCAAGACCTGTTACATCAAGAGTAACAACCTTAACGTTAACATCAACAGCCTCAGCCTTGTTGATAACGCCGTCGATTACAACAGTGTCAGCATCGAGGAACTCGAAGAGCTTAGCGCCGCTAGCAGTGCCGATAGCGAGAGTCTCATACTCGAGCTTATCTTCGTTGTCGTTTGCAACTTCAACGATAACATCCTCGAAGTCACGCTCTTCAACTACGATCTCATCAGAAGCGTTCTTGAAGAGAACAACGCCTGGGCCCTCGATACCCATAGCAGCATCGATGTCCTCAGACTCAGTCTGGATGGACTCAACGATTTCGCCAGCCTTCATGTCGTAAACATTGGTGATAGTGATGATGTAAGGATCATCCTCGGTCTCACCAGCCTCAACCTCAACGCCGGTGGTGAGAGTGGTGATGTACCAGTTCTCGTCGGAGTTAGCGGTTGCTGCATCTGCCCAGTCAGCTACATCAAATGCATCGTCATCAGATACGAATACGATGAGGTCAGAAGAAGCTGCAAGGAAGACGCCCTCGAGATCTACGCTGTTTTCAGCAGACTGAACACCAGTTCTGGAGCCTACGCCAGCAGCGGTAACAAGGATGATAACAGACTCGTCATCAAGAGTTACACGAGCAGGATCAACATCCTCATCAGCAGTGATTGCATTGGTCTTAGGAGAATTGTCGGAGAAGAGAAGACCGTCTTCGCCAACACCGTATACGAAGAAGTCAGCCTCGTTATCTGCTACAGTGTAAACACCGTCAGCTTCTTCGATAACTGCAACGAGACCGCAAGAAACGAGGTCTGCGAAAGCTGCAACAGCTGCTTCGTTCTTGTAACCGTCCATAAGGTCGGTGTACTTAACATCAGTAGCGATGTCATACTCGTTTTCGAACTCTTCGTCTTCAGCTACCCAACCCTGAACATAGGTATCGATAGAAGCGAGTACCCATTCGCCGGTAGCCTTATCCATCATAGCAACCTTAACAGCGCCGTTCTCAACATAGAGACCCTCAAGAAGAGCGTTCTCATACTTAGTCACGGTCATGTCAAGGAGGTCAGCCATGATCTCAGCATCAGTGGTAACGATTGCAAAGTCGAACTTGGAATCGTTGGTGATTTCGGAGCAAGACTCCATGTAAACAACGTTGCCGTCAACTACAAGGTACTTAACGTTATCCTTGCCAGCCTCGAGCTCAGCGATGTATGCCTTGTTAGCCTCAGCATTAAACTCAGCAGAAGCCCAGTCAACTGCGAATACGCCCTTGAAGCCTACTTCGTAGTTGGTGCCGCTGATCTTAACGGTCTGAGTCTTGGAGTTAGGAGCATGTGCGGTGAGTCTACCGGTCTCGAAAGTACCAGCGTTAGCAGCTACAGTGAGAACGTTGTCGGTAGGATTGTATACATAGAACATGAAGTCGCCAGCCTCAACAGCTTCGCCCTCTACTACAACAGTAGCAGCAGCTTCGCCCTTGGAGTTGGAGATGGACTTGGTTGCAGAAGTAACCTTTGCAGAAGCGGTGCCGATCTTGTCTACGAGGTACTCTACAAAGTAGGATTCCTCTTCATCAAGATTCTCAGCAGGAACTGCATTGTACTGACCAACTACAGTGTACTTGGTGCCGTTTACTTCGCGAACATTGTACTGACCGAAGGAGAAAGGAGTGTAAAGAACTTCTACGAGGTCCTTTTCATAAGTATCATCAAGATCTACTACACGGTATGCAACCTGTGCATAGGTGTTTAAGCCTACATAACCGTCTCTGGTGTCGTAAGCAAAGAGCTCTGCGAGATCCTCGCCGTCATCAACAACAGTCCAGATACCGTCGATGAATGCAGCAACTACTACATCATACTTAGCGGAAGTGAACTTTTCGCCGCCGAAGGAGAAGTAATCCTTACCTGCGGTCTCGTTTGCAACATACTTGATGTTGCCAGCATCGCCGAGGTTAACAACTGTATTGTACTCAGGGAAAGAAGCGAATACAATTTCAGCTTCCCCATCGTCGTATTCAGTCTGGTTGAAGTCTTCCTCATTAACGCTGATGAAGAGCTCTACAGGGAGACCCATGTAGTTAACCTTGCGGGTTTCAGCAGTGATGCCGAAATCTGCAGCTGCGAGATCAACTTCGCCGATCTCGTCGATGTCAACAGTAACAACGTCGAAGGACTCTTCGTCGTCCTCGTCAGCTTCTACGAAGTCAACGATAACGCCTGCTACCTTACCGCCTGCAAGACCGCTGTCCTCGAGAAGAGTAACTCTCTCATCGATCTCAGTGCCGCTAGCGCTAAGGATTGCATCGGTAAGACCCTTTTCACCGGGGTAAAGAACCTTGTCGGTAAGGGGATCGATTGCTGCTACATAAGTGTTGAGCATATCCCAGATGATCTGAGCGGTCTCACCACGGGTAAGTTCTGCCTTGTAGTTTACCTGAGCTACGTTCTCGGTAAGGCCGAGCTTCTGAGCTGCGAGGATGAAGCCGAAGGGGTAAGCCATGTCTTCAGTCTCATAGCCGAGTGCACGAACTGCCATAACGAGCATATCCTGGTAAATAATAGGGTCGTTGTAACCGAATACGCCATTGCCACGGCCCTTTACGATGCCGATGCCATTTGCGTGGTCGATAGCGGTACCATACTCAGGTACATCGCTGAATACTGCGCTCTTCTTGGTTGCGTTCCAAACAGCAGTATCGGTTTCACCGGTAAGTGCCTGTACGAAGAAGAGAGCTGCCTGGTAACGGGTAACACCGTTCTCAAGCATAAGGTCGCCTTTCTCGTTACCCTTCATAACCTGAAGAGCTGCAAGGTGATTAGCTGCATCAGTGTAATCAGCTTCATCTGCCGCGGAGGTAGAGATAACTGCTACGCTGAGAACCATCATCATCGCAAGAACGAGAGCGAGAAACTTCTTAAGATTTCTCATAGTGTGTTCTCCTTTAAAAATAGAATTTTTGGATATCGCCATACGCAAAGTTGTAGCGATATTGGTTTTATCCTATGCATATATTACTTCAAGCGGAAAAAAATTGCAATAGGTTGTTTCGTTTTGTAAGGAAATTGTAAGAATTCGTGTAATCTTTGTAAGAATTGCCGCTCTCGCTGTAAGAAATGGCCATAAATCAAGGAACTTTACCTATGCCATTTAAAATGACAATAAACAAAAAGGAAGGCTTTCGCCTTCCTTTTTGTTTATTTGAGGATTCTTGCAACGTACATTGTGAGGATTCCGGTGTCTTCATCATAGGATGCAAGTATCTTAAGCTCGGAGGTGATGCTCTTTGCATCTGTGTAATCATCTGCATCTGCAAGAGGTACAAGTATCTCACTGCCGACACTATTTATGATAAACTGATCAAACACGCCCTCGGTAGGCTCACCTATGTTCTCAACAAGGTCGCCGTAAAGCGGATACTCATATCCGAAGAAGTCAGGGGATATCTCAAGCTCGTTGCCGCCAAAGCCGTTCTCTGCATCGTACTCAACATTCACCGCCGCACGGTCAAAGTCGTAGTCGTCGCGATCAATGCCTGTTGCATCAATAGTCACAACGTGCGCATTGATACCTGCAAGTGCATTGGGGAGTGTGAGTGCACCGCCGCTTACGATTACGGTATCACCGTCGGTAAAGGTGAGGTTTTCGGGTGCGATATCAACATATGTGATGTCGTTTTCCTCGCCCTCAAGTGCGCGTGCCGCCTTGAACGCCTCTGCAATGCTGAGGTCGCTCTCGGTGATAACACCGTTTTCGTCAGCGTAGAGCGGTTTTGTAAGGTCGAGCGAAATAAGCTCATCTGTGTTGAATCTGCTTGTTTCTACAACGGTAAGTGTTCTGAGGTCAAGAAGGTCTGTAACTGTTACAGTGTACTTCTCTTCTACATCCTCGCCGCTTGCTTCAACCTCTACTGTAGATGTTGAAAGCGCAACATAATATGTTTCATTTGTTGCAGCCGCGCGGCTCTCGCCCCAGTCTGCTGCATTTTCAAATCCGCCGAGGAACTCAGGCTCTGCAATGTATGCAACGATAAGGTCGCTTGTTGCAGCGTAGAATGTTGCGTTACCTGTAACGGTGAACTTGGATTTCTGCGCGCCCTGACGTACGCCGACGTTACCGTCGCCGTCAATTACAACTATGATAGACTCATCATTGAGTGTCACACGTGTAGGAAGCACGCTTTCATCGGGATCGCTCTTTATCTTGTTGGTCTTGGAGGTGTTGTCGGAGAAGATAATACCCTCTGCGATATCCGCAGACTGAACTGCACCGGCAGTTGTACCAAGGCTTATCGCGCCGCCCTTTTCCTCAACTACCGCAAACACATTTGCGCCGAGGAGTGCCGCCGAAAGCTTCTGATAGTCTGCATACTTTGAGTATGTTTCGCCCACAAGGTCTACATACTTTGCATATTCGCCAAGGTCGCCTACGATATCATACTCGTCCTCGGATGCATTGTAATCCATGTGGAACTTATCGAGAGATGCTATCTCCCACTTGCCTGTTTCTGTATTGAGCACCGCCACGGTGACATTGCCGTTTTCATCAAGGACAAAGTCCGCTGTGTACTCAAGCTTCTCCTGCTTGATGCCAAGAAGGTCGGAAATTATCTCGCTGTCGAGAGTTACAAGCGCAAAGCCATAGTCTGCTGTGCTGCTCTCGCCCTCGTAGCTTTCGATAAACACGATGTTACCGTCAACTGTGACAAATCTCGCGTTATCCTTGCCGTTTTCATACTTTTCGATAATGCTCTTGATTGCGGTTGCGTTTTTCGCATATGTCGAATAGTCGGTAGCGTATGCACCCTTGAAGCCAAAGCCATACTGTGTGCCGCCAATCTTGACAGTTTCGTTTGCGGCAGAGGTTGCGGTGAGCGCACCTGTGCCGAATCCGCCGTGATTTTCAGCTACGGTAAAGATGTTGTCCACTGCATTGTAATAATAGAATACAAAGTCGCCGGACTGAACATCCTCGCCTGCAAGCACAACGCTCTTTGCCTTTTCGCCGTTACGCTTTGATACAGATGCGGTGGAGGAGGTCACCTTTGAAGTTGTGCCGAGCAGGTATTCGACAAAGTTCGACTTGTCGCCGTCCTTGTTCTCAACCTTAGTTGCTTCATATTTACCAACAGTTACGAAATCTGCATTCTTTGAGGTGGTCGCGTCCTTAAGAGTTCTTACGAAATACTGACCAAACTCGTACGGCATATAATATATATGGAGAGTTTTTACAGTTTCGCCGTTCTCCTCGGTCTCGCGCACGATGTAGCGCACTGCGCCGTTTGAGTTATTGCCGATGTAGCCGTCCTTTGAGTCATAGAGGAAGTTTGCCTCAAACTCTGCCGCAGATGCACTCTGCCAGCCGTTTTCGCCGAACTTATAAAGCACGGTATTGTACTTGTCTGCCGCAAACTTGACGCCGCCAAGTGTCACAGATGCTGTACCGCTCTTGGGCTTGTTTACGCGGATCGTACCGCCGTCGCCAAGGTTTTCGACAAAAGTAAGTGCCTCTGTATTTACAAATACAACGCTTGCGTCGCTCTCGTCTGCATCGGTATCATACTTATCAAAGAATTCCTCTGCCTTGCAATCAACATAAAGTGTCTGCGGGAGTCCGAGATAATCAACCTTGGGGGTAGTCGCGGTTATGCCGAGGTCGGATGCCGCAAGAATGTGTGATGCGCCGCCGTATTCTACGGTAACGGTGTCGATCTCATCTTCCTTTTCAGCCTCGGTAAACTCGGTTACTGTAACAACAAGTTTGCCATCTGCAAAGCCTGACTTTTCAAGATAAGTTTCACGCTGTATCTTGCCGGGGCCCACGATAAGTCCGTACGCGGACTCATCCTCTTTGCCGGGATAAATAATATCGCCGGTGAGCGGGTCGGTCATTGCAATTTCTGTGCCGAGCATATCCCAGATAAGCTGTGCGGTTTCGCCGCGAGTGAGGTATGCCTTGTAGTTCACATTATCAATGTTATCTGTAAGCCCAAGCTTTTGCGCCTCAAGTATATGGCCGTAAGGATACTTTGTATCGTCACGCTCATAGCCGAGGGTACGTACCGCCAGGGTAAGCATATCCTGATATGTGATGTTGTCGTGATAGCCGTATATGCCACCACCGCGACCTACGATAAGTCCGAGGCCTGCGAGATAGTCAATAGCGGTACCGTATTCGGGTACGTCACTGAAAATTGCGCTCTTGTCTGCGTTCCATACTTCGGGGTCGGTCTTGCCGGTGATTGCCTGAACGAAGAACAGCGCAGCCTGATAACGGGTAACATGCTTGTCAAGCATGAGATTGCCGTTTTCGTCGCCCTTTAAGATCCCGATTGCCGCGAGGTGGTGTGCAGCATCTGTATAGTCTGCCGCGTCCTCTTTTGCACCGGTGGTCAATACTGTCATGCTGAATACCATCAGCACTGCCAGCATGAGGGAAAGAAATCTTTTAAAATTTCTCATTGTGCGTTCTCCTTTATTATTTTTTCGGCCGCTGCACCGCAGCCGTGTCTACATACTACCGCATGCCGGCTTCAAGTTCAATAGCTGACACCATTCTGTAAAGGAGCTGTAATAATAAAACGCATTTAATTTCGTTTTTTGTAATTTTTGAACCATTGGCTGGAAGCAATGGAAAAACAAAAAGGAACGGCATTGCCGTTCCTTTTTTACTTTGATTATTCCTCTGTGAAGTTGTAAGAGGGATCGGTAGGAGTATCCTTGATCTCGGGTACTGTTTCGTCTGTACCAACAACGCCGATTACCTTACCTACACGAACTACTACTGCGTCAACGCTATCTGCGTCTTCATCATAGTTGATGTATGCATAGTATGTTACTCTTACACGGAGAGAGCCTTCGTATGCCCAGATAGTCTCGCCATCCTCATCAACTGCAGGGATGAGGTAGTCACACCAGCCGTTCCAACGATAGAAGCCCTGAGATGCGATAAGACCTGCCTTACCAGCGGTGAGAGCAGTGATCTTACCGTTGCCGATATTGCCGGAAATATCCTTAGCATCAATAATATGACGCTTAACGGGGTATGTTCCCTCAGGGAAATCTATGCCCTCGGTACGGTCCTCAAGCTCAACAGATGCATAGTACTTACGGTTGCTTTCGTCATCCTTGTAGAATACATATGCGTCAGTGAATGAATACTCGTCAGTATCAACAGCTGCGCCTTCATCAAGGTCGATGAACGTAACATTGAGTGAAGAGAGGGCCTGGTATACCTTGTCGCTGTCTTCGTTGTAGTAAACGCTCTTGCCTTCCTCGTCCTTGGAAATAACGCCATTGCCATTCTTATCCTTAGGCTGAGTAGCAAAGCTGATTCTGTCCTTAGCTGCGAGCCATGCAAAGCCGCCGTGGCTGTATTCGCCGTTATCAACGAATACTTCGCCGAATGTGGTGATAACTGCAGAGTTATTTTCCTCGTCGTAACGGATTACACCGCTTATAGAGTTAATAACCTCGGTTGCAGGAGCGTCAAGCTCGGTGGTAACGAGAGTAACGATCTCGCCGGAACCTGTTTCAAGATTGTAGAGGTTCTTGTACTCGTGTGAGTAAAGAAGATCGCCATCATCATTCTTAACGGGGTTTCCGTCAGAATCTTCAACAATGGTGGAGCCGCCGTAAACGGTGTTACTGAGTACCATGTAGTACTTAATGCCGTCATTAGTGTCTCTGCCATCGCCGGTGTTCCAGATGCTGGTTGCAACATCCTTGTATACGTTATTTGCAACGCCTGCAACAACATATCCTACAGGGTCGAAAATAGTGATCTGATCATCGGTGGACTCAAGAACGATAGCCGCATCTGAGAGATAAAGCTCATTAGGAGCTGCAGTGGAGTTGGTACCAAGTGCACCCTTAACCATTGCATAACCGTCCTGACCAATTACGATAGAAACAGTATTAGCATTTGTGCTTACACGGTTTGCGGAAACGCCAACCATGTTTGCGGGATCTACATATTCAATTGACTTGTTGTAGTTGAAGTATACCTGAGGCTCACCCTCTGCAACTGCAAGGGTCTTTGCGCCGAGTACGTTGAATCCGTCGGTGCCGTAAGCATAAAGCTCATAGCTGCCGTTTTCATCTTCGTCTTCGATAGCATAGATAACACCGTTTGCCTTGAAGAAGTTATAAACTTCCATGTCAGCCATGATGCCCATAGCCTGCTTTTCAGCAGCATTCTTAAAGCTGTATGTTGCCTCTGCGCCTGTGCCGTCAACATAAACAACATATTCTACCTTGATTTCGGAGAACTTGCCTGTTGCGGGGTCGAGACGCTGAACAGTTGCTGTGGTCTCATCAAGAGGAATGTCAATTGCATCCTCATCAGCATCAAGAGCAACATCAAGAGTTTCATCAATGTCAACGATTGCATAGTCGCTGCCGACTACGATCTCGCTGCCGCCGTAAGGCTCAAGATATACAACCTTGCCGTCGTACTCAAGGTACTTAGCATTGTTTTCGCCCTTTTCATAGTTTGCAACCATGATTCTTGCCATGGTAACAGTCTTTGCGAAAGCACCGTCACCGGTAAGAAGACCAACGTTGCCGGAAATTGCGCCGGGGAGACCAACGCTCATAACGCTACCGTCGATAGTGTATGTCTGAGCAGCGGACTTGAAACCGGAAAGTGCACCGATCTGATAAGAACCGAGGTTCTCAACAACTTCAAGCTTGTTAACAAGGGGATTGTAGTAGTAAATCATAAAGTCGCCGGTCTTGATTTCCTTGCCGGTTACTGTTACGGTCTCGGAAAGTGCGCCGGTAGACTGGCTGATCTTGAGAGATGTATCGCCGGGGCGATAGTTTGTATAAGACTTGGAAGCAACTGCTGCTGCGGTTGTTCCCTTGCCGAGGAAGTACTCAACAAAGTAAGTCTTGTTGTCGTCGGTCTTATCTGCGCCGGTTGTAACATCGTATACAGCAGAATCGCGGTACTGACCAACCATGGTATAGGTCTTGCCGCTGTATGTACGCTGCGCATACTGACCAAAGGTGTAAGGCTTGTAGACAACAGTATCAATATTGCCGTCCTTGTTGTAGTCATAGGTCTCAAGAGCAAAGTAGGTGTCTTCCTCCATTGCTGCTATAAGCTCATCGACATTCAAATGTTCGATAACATCATTGTCTTCGGTACCGTACTGCCAGATCAAAGCATATTTTTCAAGATCCTCTACCTTTACAGTCTTTGCACCAAGGGTGAGGTTTCTATAATCCTCGTCGAACTTAACATAGCTGAGCTCGCCAAGGTTTTCGTACTTTGCACCGATAACAACATCAGCGTGAACGATTGTGCACTCTTCATCCTCAAGCTTCTCAACGCTGGGTTCCTTGTCATCAAAGATAATAACAAGGCACTTGCCGATAAGCTCAGCTTCGGTAACATCACCGGTCACGGTATCGTCAACAGCGATCTTCCAATCATCGCCGGTTGTCAATATGCCGTATTCATTTTCAACAAGCTCTACAGCGGTGATATATCCTTCTTCTGCGAAATCATGGTTATTTGCAGCATAGTTCTCGGTAGCCACGATCTCAAAATACATGGTGGCAGAAACGTCAAAGTTTCTCTCAAGATATGTATCCTTTGTGGTATCAACAGTATCAGTGCCGTTGATAGCCGCAACGATCTTCTCGATAGCGAGAGCCTTTTCATCAGTGGTCTCTACGATTTCTGTAACGAGAGCATCATATACCATCCGTGCGGTCTGTCCGCGGTTGAGATAGTCTGCAGGCTTAACATTCTTAAGGTCAAGACCGAGGTCCTTGATCTTAAGTACATAAGACATAGGATAGGACGCAACCATATCCTCGGTTTCATAACCGAGTGCGCGAACCATCATAGCACACATATCCTGATAACGGATGCCGTCACTGTAACCGAAGGTCTTGGGACTGTAGCCGCGAATAACATTGAGTTCTGCAACTACGTCAATAGCAGGACCGTATTCAGCAACGTCTGCAAATACCGCGCTGGGACCGGTGCCCCAGGAGTTGGCATCTACAACGCCGGTGAGAAGGCGCGCAAAGAAAAGCGCAGCCTGATAACGAAGAATAGGCTCCTCAAGATGAAGCTCGCCGTCTTCGTAACCCTGCATAACCCCGATAGTTTCAAGATAGCGCGCCGATGTGCTGTAATTTTCATAATCATCGGACGAAGCAATGATGAAAATCTCAAGGCCGCTTGCCGATACAAGCATCATTACTGCAAGCATTACGGCAAGTATGAGCGATAAGAGTTTTCCGTGTTTTTTCATACTGTTTCTCCTTTTACAACCGCCGTGAAATAGGCATAGCTATCCCATAGCGATAAGTTTCCTAATAGCATATTACTACATTATGACAAGTTTTACAAGTCTTTTTTTTCTTTTTTTAACAATTTGTAATTTTATACAGCGTTTAAAAATGTTTTTTGTAAATCTTGCTGATAAAAAATGCGGTTAATACTCGCTCAGGCTTCGATCTGACACATAAAAAAGGAGAGCCGAAGCTCTCCTTTTGATTTTGGATTGTTTATTCGTTTTCTACAGACTCAACAACCTTAAGTACATACATATTGAGTACGCCGGTGTCTTCGTCAAACTGACCGCAAACATAGAGTCTTACAGCTACGCTTGCTGCATTCTCGAAGTAATCGTCATCAACATTTGCAACGAGGAGCTCCTCATCTGCAGTATCAATGATATACTGATCGAAAATACCTGCAACAGGCTCAGTAATAGTCTCGGTAGTGTTGAGATCGCCGAGGTCGTATACATAGTACAGGTCGTTCTTGTTCTTGGAGAACTGGACAGAGTCTACGCCCCAGTCATTGTCCTCTTCGTAAGGTACTGCGTATGCAACATTTGTGAAGTCATACTCCTCTTCGTCAAGACCGGTTGCATCGAGAGTTGCAACAGTTACGTTGATCTCGCCGATTGCTTCCTTCTTGTCGAGCTCGTATTCACCAACAGTAACGCTGATGGAAGAATCATCTACAAACTCGATACCCGAAGTGATCTCGAAGTATCTTTCATCATCTGTGCTGCTGTAATCATAACGCATGTTAACAGCCTTAGCAAGTGCCTCACCTGTATCAACGTCAGAGATGTTGAGGTTGCCCTTAGCATCCATGTAGAGAACCTTGCCAACAAGGCTTTCATCGTCAATGTCGGTTTCGTCAATATCATCAACCTTGAGCTTGATAGCTGCAACAGCTCTCATAGTTCTGAGGTTGTAGAGACCGGAAACAGTGAGCTCATAAGTACCGTCATCAAGTCTTTCGTACTCAACGCCTGCGTTGGAAAGACCAACATAGTATGTCTCATCTGCACCTGCTGCGGGTTCGTCTGCCCAAGCCTCGATATCAAAGGGATTACCGTCGATATCGGTAACAGCAGTATCCATATCAATTCCTACTGCGAGAGGAAGCTGAAGAACGATGAGCTTGGAGGATGCAGAGTAGAAGTATGCAGGAGTATCTTCGGTAAGACCGTTAAATACGATGCTGTTGTCCTCGCCCTGAAGGCCTACACGTACACCAACGGTGCCGTCACGACCTACAACAACGATAACAGTGTTAGCATTGATAGTAACACGTGCAGCTTCTGTATCACTTCTTACAGCCTTGACCGCATTGGTCTTAGGAGCAGAATCGGAGAAGTAGAGACCGTCAATAACCTTACCGTTGTTGATCATACCGTAGTCATCGGGATGGAACATTACAGAAAGGTCGTAAACGCCGCTTGCATTCTTGCGGACTGCAAACATACCGCCGTCAAGAAGCTCATCTCTTGCTATTGCATAATCAGCATAGCCCTTGAAGTTTTCACCGAATACATCATAGTAATCAAGAGCCTGAACCATATCAATAGTTTTGCCTTTTGCCTTTCCATCTTTTACTTCTGTACCGGATGTGGTAGTGTACGCATAGTCTGCCCAAACGCCTTCTTCGTGGTCATAATAATCATGATACATGCCTGTGCTTGAGCGATAAGTACCGTACTCAAACTGAGCAACCTCAGCAAGTCCCCACTTACCGTTGGAGGTATTGAGAACTGCGATTGTCATGTTACCCTTTTCGGAAACATAAACACCGTCTGCGGTGAGCTTGCGTGCATATTCATCCTCTTCCATACCGAGAAGCTCTGCCATGATCTCAGGCTTGGTTGTGGTGATAACATAGTTGTGCTTAACTCTGTGGCCGGAAGCATTGAGAGGAATCTGAGCATAGATAACTCTGCCGTCTACTGCAACATACTCAACATTTGCGTCATTGCTGATGTTTGAAATGTAGTCGTTAGAGAAATCGAAATCATCAAATGTGGGAAGATCGCTTTCGAACTGACCTGCAAAGCCGAACTCATAAGTTGTGCTGTCAATCTTTACAGTTTCGTTAGAAGCGCTGAAAGACTTGAGAGTACCTTTCTTAAGGCCGCCGCAGTTCTTGCCAATGATGATTACATTGTCAAGCTCATTATAGTAATAGAAAATAAAGTCGCCGCTACGAACGCTGCCGCCGGAGATCTTAGTGTCTCTGGAAGCTTCGCCGTCTCTCTTGTTGACGGAGGTAATAGTCTGGTCAAATATAAGATCGGAGCCGAGAACGGTTTCTACGAAATATGTATAGTTGTCATCTACGTTCTCCCAGCTTGCACTGGTAGCAACACCGTTTTTGATTACTACAGCCTCAGGATCATAGTTACCGATGGTGATAAAGCTTTCATCGGAAACTGTGGGCTGGTAACGCATAGTACGTGTGAAGTACTGACCGAAGGTGTAAGGCTTGTAGAGGAGGTAGAGCTCGTTGATAACGGTGCCATCGATGTTGCGTACATTAACAGCATAGCTGATTTCACCGTAAGAGTTTGCACCTGTATAGCCTTCCTTGGTGTCATACTCAAAGTTTTCGAGAAGAGAAATATCCTCTTCTGCTACCCAACCGTCTTCGGTAAGGGTGTATACTGCGAATACATACTTGTCACCGCTGAAGGTCTCAGTGCCGAGAGTGATTCTCGGAATGTCTCTGGAGCTTACGGTGTACTTGATGTTGCCCTCATCACCTGCATTCTTAACAGTGGTGAAGCCGAGGAAGTCGGCAAAGATAATCTTAGCTTCGCTATCCTCTTCTACGATGTCGTAGTCCTTCTCAAACTCATCCACAGAAGCGCTGTCAACATAAAGTGTTACAGGAAGTCCGAGGAATTCAGAAGCATTGGTTCTGGGGGTGATACCAAGATCTTTAGAAGCGATCTCAAGACCGCTTGCAAGAACAACATGAGAGATGTCCTTGGAGGTCTCAGCAGGATTGTACTCAACGATTACATCCTCGATAACTGTCTGTGAGAAGCCAGCCTGTTCAAGAAGAGTGGTTCTCTCAATAGTAGTGCCGAGAATGGTCTCGCCTACACTGTACTCATCGGGATAAAGGATCTTGTCGCTTACAGGGTCCTTTGCTGCAACCTGGGTATTGAGCATATCCCAGATGATCTGAGCAGTCTCACCGCGGGTGAGCGCCTTTGTGTTAGCGATGCCCTTTGCAAGATTCTCAGTGAGACCGAGCTTCTGTGCTTCAAGAACATAGCCGTAAGGATAGGACATACCCTTTGTTTCATAACCAAGCGCACGAACTGCCAGAACAAGCATATCCTGATATGTAATAGGATCGTTATAACCATACACACCGTTGCCGCGACCGAGGATAAGGCCGATGCCGTGTGCATAGTCTATAGCTGTGCCGTATTCAGGTACATCGCTGAATATTGCACTCTGCTTTTCAGCGTTCCACTTTTCTACAGTGGTCTCACCGGTAAGAGCCTGCACAAAGAAAAGTGCAGCCTGATAACGGGTAACGCCCTGATCAAGCATAAGATTGCCGTTTTTGTCGCCCTTCATAACATTGATAACGCCGAGCTTCTGCGCTGCATCTGTATAGTCAACTTCGGTTTCTGCTGCAGAAACAACAAAGGACATACAAACAAGCATCAGAACCGCCATTACGAGAGCGAGATTTCTCTTGATACTTCTCATGGTAATCTCCTTTTTCTTCACAATATCGCAAAAATTGCGACAGTTGTGGTTTTATTCCACAGTAATATTACAACATAACTTGCGATTTTGCAACCTTTTTTCCAAACATGTAAGATAAATGTAATATTAAACCCTGTTTAGAAACTATTTGCGTTTTTTAAAAGATAAATCCCCCACCGAGTGCATCAAGCACCGGTGAGGGTTATGTATTATCTGTTTTTGTCTGCCTCTGTCATGCCATACTGGCTCATAAGACGTTTGTTGAACTCCTCGGCCGTGTTATATCCCATCTTCTTCTGACGGTTATTCATAGCCGCGATCTCAAGAACTACCGCAAGATTACGTCCGGGACGTACGGGAATGGTAAGCGAAGGCACCTTTATACCAAGAATATCAGTGGTCTCGGACTCCATACCGAGTCTGTCATACATTTTTCCCTGCACCCAAGGCTCAAGGGTAACCACAAGGTCTATCTTTTCGGTCTGCTTTACAGCACCCATACCGAAAAGGCGGCGCACATCGACAATACCGATACCGCGAAGCTCTACATAGTGGCGTATTATTTCAGGCGCTGAGCCTACAAGCGCTTTTGCAGATGTACGCTTTATCTCTACTGCATCATCCGCAATAAGACGGTGGCCGCGCTTTACAAGCTCAATAGCAGTTTCGCTTTTACCTACACCGCTGTCGCCGAGGATAAGAATACCTTCGCCGTATACCTCGACAAGCACGCCGTGGCGCGTAAGACGCGGAGCAAGCTGCACATTGAGGTAAGCTATCATAGCCGCAACAAACTCACTTGTGCGCTCTGCACTGCGTAGAACAGGTACATCGTATTTGCGCGCACATGTTATCATATGCGCAGGGATTTCAAGCGAAGATGTAACAATAACTGCACACGGCTGCATCGCAAAGAACTGTTCAAGCGTCTTATATTCCTCATCATCCGCCTTTTCTTCAAGGAATCTGACCTCTGCGCGGCCGAATATCTGTATACGCTCTGAGTCAAACAGCTCAAAAAAACCGCAAAGAGGAAGTCCGGGACGATTTATCTCAGGGCTACTTATCATTATCTCAGCAGCCGCACTTGGTAAATAAATTGTTTCAAGCGAATGCTCGTTGATTATTTCTTCAAGAGAAATGCTGTACTTTTCCATTTTTGCCTCCAAAAGGTTCTATATATGTATAATATTACCACTAAAGGCTCTTATATGCAAGGGCTTTTTCAGCTTTTTGACGAATAATCATACAATCTTACGACCAAAGTCGCCGCTTCGCCGCGTGTTATGCCGCCTTCGGGACGGATAGAGCCGTCATCGTAACCGGAAATAAGTCCTGCGCCGAGCGCGCGGCAGAAGTTGTCCTTTGCCCACGGTGCAACCGTGTCGCTGTCCGTAAATGTAAGCTCTGCAGATACTTCTGTATCAAGAAGTCCGCCTAAAACATATATAGCCTCCTGACGTTTTATACCGTCACGCGGGGCAAAGACTATCGTATCCTGCGGAGTGCTTCGACCTTTCATAAGCCCTGCGCCTACCGCGGCCTTGACAAAAGGCACTGCCCACTGTGCAATATCAGCATTGTCGGCAAAATCAAGCTCGGTATCGGCATAAGCCTCAACATCTATCTTAAGATAATTTACAAGTATCTTTGCAAACTGCTCACGGCTCAACCCTTCATCCGGATTGTACACAAGTCTGCCGTTAAGATCTTCACTGCCGCTGATAATACCCATATATGAAAGTGCGTTTACATAATACCCCGACCAGTGTGTAACAGTGTCGGCATACAGATTTGTGTTGTACTTATCGGCAAGCACCACAGGCCCTATCTCAAGGTGCTGCTCCTCATCATACGCCGTGTATCCAAGCAGAGTTTTATACTTTATAGCTCCCTCACCGACATCAACAGTAAGTTTGAGCAATGCCCTGCCGTTAAAGCCCATGAGGTCATAGTATGTTTCATAATAAACCTTGCAGACCCTTGTTCCGATATCATCGGTCACTTCAAATACAGCATAAGGACGGCTGTTTGCCGCAAGTCCGTCCGCCCACATCCAGAAAGTGCGTCCGTCAAAACCACGTGAAACAAGCGCATCACTGCCAATTTCAACTTCAAACGGCTCTATCGGTTCGGGTTCCGGAGGTATTGTTTCTTCGGGTTCTGCTGTTTCTTCAGGTTCTGCTGTTTCCTCGGAAGTTACGGTTTCATCTATCGGCAGCTCAGGTAAAGAAATCTCTGAAAAAAGCACCGGCTTTTCAGGACTGCTTATCACAAACGCACCGTTTCCGCTTACACCGCCATTTTCATCGTAGTAATACTTATATCCATCTTTCGAGATTTTCAACGATTCTGCGACAAACATATCAAATATCAGCGCGAGATTATCACCGAAATATGCAGGAACGCTGATGCTTTTTGTGCCGAGGCTGACCGTAATGATGCCGCCTACACCAAGCGTGCCGTTAATCTCACTGAATCCCCACGGATTTACCCACAGATAAACCGTGTCCCCCTCAAGCGCCATCATAAAATCCTGCTGTTCACTGCTGACGTGGAGTGCTTCGCCAAAGAAAACTTCCCTACCACCGCTTGTAGCCATTGCCTTTACAGCTACTTCGCCGCTGAAATCAGAGAGCAGGAGTGTCTGGTCTATCTCAAGGGTATCAACATCGCTTGTTATTTCAAAATACATCTCACCCGAAACGGTTTCTTCGTCGATGACTGTTTCTATTTTCAGCCTGCCGTACCGGTCGCCGCCGCCTGCGACAAACATTATGTCGCCATCGACAAAATCTATGATTCCGAAATCGTCCTCGATATAAACCTTCGTATTTGAAGCGTTGTATTCGTGCTCCACGGTCTCTCCGGCCGCATTTTTAAGTTGCACGTCAAGAATATACTCGCTACCTTCAAACAAAACGCTTTCGGGCGCTGTAGCAACTATATAGTGCTTGTCCGACGTTGCCGTGCGGCTCTCATACGCAGTAAGGGCATTTGGAACAGCGCGCTCTACCTTATCAGAAGGGCTGCTTACCATTTTTGCACTGCCGCTGTCAAACAGCACCATTACACTTGATCCGCCGCCGTCAAGATTTATCGCATTTACGCATCCAAGTGAACGCATGATCTCTGCAAGCGAAGTTGCGGTGACACCGCTGCTGTGCGAGGGCTGTCTGCCGTCGATAACGGTGAGGATCAGCTTGCCGTCAGCCGTGACACCGAGCGCAGTGCGCGGATTGCGTGACGTTTCGATACTTTCATCGGTGAGCGTGCCTGTTATATCGCCGTTATCGAGAATAACATCGCCGCCGCCAATTGCATTGTTTATAGCCGTAAACTGCTCATTTGCGATTGCACTTAACATAACCGTGTCGCCAAGCGCAAGCCCATCGTAGCGCTCACGGTAGCTGTATAGCGTCGGAACTACAAGTACAGCACAGCCCTCGGGAATCGCTCCCTTTTGTCCGCCTGTGCGTATCTCGATTATCTCGCCTGTTACTTCCTCGCCGAATCTTATATCGCTTTCGAGTGAAATTATGTACTCTTTTGAATCAATGGCATGAGAGGTTGTTGCGCCAAAATCCTCAGTAAGCAGATATACGCAGTAAACAGTCGGGTATTTATTGAGATAATGTATCTCAAAAGTTTCCTCTCCGCGTGACATCGAAATGCTGTCGCCCACCTTGCCAAAGGTTGCATTGCCGCTCTCATCAAATCCAATGGCAAATCTACCGTCAGACGACGATACGAAACGCCCGTCCTCAACAAATACGCCCATCGGTACGCCGGTGTTCATGCTGAAAAAGTCGCTGTTTACACCTGCAAGCAGTCTGTCATCACCCTCGTTATCCACCTTGAGTGAGGATATCTTTGCGCGTCCTCCAAACGAATTTCCAAGCGAAACGCCGCGAACAAATCCACCTCGCGAAGGATCGCTTTCTACTACATATATCTTTTGCAAAACGCTTCCGCTTTTACAGGAATATCTGTAATAATCCGTTGCCGGACCAAGCGCGCGAGAGTAAATATCGGTTATCTCCCCTGCCCCTGCAATATTTTTATCAAATACGACAGGTGTTCCCTCGCTTTCACGTACTTCACCCGGCGTTAAATCGCCCCATACATCGGGTGCGACAGGCTCATCTGCCGCAAACGCAGGCATAATGCCGCCAATTGCGATAAGTGCCGACATCGCCGCCGACAGTATTTTTATGTAAATCTTTTTCAAATTGGTTCTCCTACTATGATATTGCCCCTATTGTAGCACAGATATATGTGCACGTCAAAACGTTTTTTGTCATATTTATCAAATCTTAAGAAAAACAAAAGAGTTGTCGGAAAATCTGACAACTCTTATTGCTCGGAAAATATTTGATTTTTTACAGTAATCAATAATAGAATACGTGATTACCGATAGTTGTACAATACTCGCGGTTTCTCGATGCCCAGCTGCCAACGCTTACGCGGCGTGTGCAGAAATAAAGTGCATCAACTACTTCAACGCCCTCAAGTGCAACCTTTGCCGCAAGAACTGCGCTTTCGGTAGGAGCCTTGTATACAGAACCGGATGCTGCCGGTGAGAACTGTACGCCAAACTTTCTGTCAAAGATTACACCGTATACGGTGTCGGGGAAAGAACCGTGGGAAGTACGGTTAAGTACTACATTACCTACAGCGATCTGACCCTTGAAAGGCTCGCCGCGGCTCTCTGCAGAGATAATTCTTGAAAGCCAGTAAAGATCATCGCTGTCATAGAACTCCTTGCCGCTCATAATGGGGGTTGCAAGACCGGTTACATGTGCGATCTTTTCAGTAGCCTTCCACTTGCAGCTGAGGGTGTATGCCTTAGCGATAGAACGAACAGGCACATAAAGTGTACCGTTAATATTGCGGTTTGGTACATCGGGGATGTAAAGGATTCTTCCGTTAGCCTCGATATAATTCTCGCCTGCATATGCGATTATATCAACGCCTGTGCCATCGGATACCGATGCATTCTTGCGTGCATCCCAGGAAAATGTAGCATAATTATCAATAGTGCTTACGAGATTGCGGAACGGTACGTATGAAACGTCGTCAATAAGAACAGCTCCGCTCACCGGTGTATTATTAAGAATAAGAGTAATAGGTTCGCCGATATTTCCCGAGGCTGCGCAAGTAAATGACAACAGTACAACTGACAGCATAACTGCTGCGATGCAAAGCAAAGCTTTTCTGCATGTATTCATTTTGCTTCTCCTTTCAAAATAAGGGTTTTCCGTTGCATAAAGCATGAGATTTTGTCCGCAATTCCCACAATTTCGCGAATTTCGCAAGAATCGCGCAAAACCTTAACGATATTAGCACACAAACTCAAATTTGTCAACCTTTTTTTGAAAATTATCATTTTGTGCCAATTCTGGTACCTGAAAAATTGTTGACTGCTTTTTCCGGTTTTATACATTATTTATATAAATTCTCACACAAAATAACATGCAGAAAAAATATTAAATTTTCCATTCTATCCTCAAAGTCAGAACATCAATAAAGCTCATGGAATTTTAAGTTGAAAATGCCGAAGCACTGCTTTTAAATTGACGCCAAACAGTAGTTTTTTGGGGGTAAATTTAGCCATTTTTGAACAGTTTCCTTCCTTTTTATTATATATATTATATATACAGATATATATATAAGCCAGAAAAAAGATAATACAATTAAAAGCAGTTTGTGTCAAAAATTGATTTACTCATTGCCATATACTGCATACTTCCCTGTCAGTAAATAGAAATTTATGTTCGACAAAACCAGACATAATTATACAAAATCCAATAATTACCATATATTGTGTTCTGTAAACTTATATATACAATATATTGTGTTTAGTGATGTTTCACGTGGAACATTTACTAGCATCAAACATGGAAAATGTTTCACATGAAACATTTTTTCACTATAATATGCATAAAATATTGACTTGCTGACACTATAATGCTATAATGTACGTAGCAAATATCGAAACATGGAGGCAGTTATGGGAAAAATCATAGCCTTTGCAAACCAGAAAGGCGGAGTTGGCAAAACAACATCTGCGGTTAATATCGCGGCTTCAGTGGGTATTCAAGGTAAGAACGTGCTTCTCATCGACCTTGACCCTCAGGGCAACACCACAAGCGGAGTTGGCATAAATAAGAAAAATCTTAAAGCATCGTCATATGAGATACTTATAGATGAAATCAGCGCTGAAAAAGCAATAATTAAGACGGAGTTTAAAAATCTTTCAGTAATTCCCTCTAATATATCGCTTGCCGGTGCAGAATTTGACCTTTATCAGCTTGACGAGCGCGAATATCGCCTCAAGAAGCAATTAGAAAGTATTAAAGACCAATATGACTATATATTTATCGACTGCCCCCCTTCCCTCGGCATGATTACAGTAAATGCACTTGCAGCAGCAGATGCTGTAATAATTCCTATGCAGTGCGAATACTATGCCCTTGAAGGTCTTTCGCAGCTTATGCTGACCATTCGCAAGATCAAACAATTATATAATGCTGAGCTTGAAATCTGCGGCATACTTATAACTATGTTCAATGGCAGACTTATCCTTACAATGCAAGTTATTTCGGAACTTAAAAAGTATTATTCGGACAAACTCTTTAAAACGCCAATCTCAAGAAATGTTAAGCTTAGTGAAGCACCAAGCTTTGGAACCCCGGTATATTATCATGACAAATCATCAAAAGGTGCTAAAGAGTATCTTGATGTAGCAAAAGAACTTATCAATCGCATATAATTAATAGAAGGATGGAATTTGACAATGGCCAAAAAGCCTTCAGGCCTTGGAAAAGGCTTTGACAACATATTTTACGACAATACCGTAGAAGAAAAAACCGGTATCACCAAATTGCGCATTTCACAAATAGAGCCTAAGGCAGACCAGCCAAGAAGAGTTTTTGAGGGCGAAGCCCTTGCAGAATTGGCAGATTCAATTTCTGCGCACGGTGTGCTTCAGCCAATTCTTGTGCGCGAAATTGCCGACGGTCACTATCAGATAATTGCCGGTGAACGTCGTTACCGCGCATCAAAAATGGCAGGTCTTACAGAAGTTCCTGTAATTGTACTCGATAAAAACGATCTTGAAACCGCTCAGATATCACTTATCGAAAATATTCAGCGCGAAGACCTCAATCCGATTGAAGAAGCACAGGCATATCGCGCTCTTATTGCAAACTACAATCTCACACAAGAAGAAGTGTCGCTCAAGGTCGGAAAGGGAAGAAGTACCATTACAAATGCTCTTCGTCTGCTCGACCTCACTGATGAAGTAGTTGCGATGCTTAACGCCGGCGAACTTACTGCAGGTCATGCACGCGCACTTCTTGCACTCAAGGACAAGCGCAAAGAGATTTCTGTAGCTGCAAAGCTTGTTTCTGCAGGACTTTCTGTACGTGCAGCCGAAGATATGGTGCGTAAAGAGAACAAACTCACCCAGAAAGAAGAAACTGAGGGTGAAGCAGTACCGGAGATCGGACTCACAATTGATTATTACGAAGAACTTTCTAAGAAAGCTATGGAGCTTATCGGTAGAAGAGTAAAGATAAACCACAAGGGAGTTGCAAAAACCGTTTCGATATCATTTGAGGATGATGAAGACCTTGAAATACTCCTTAAAAAGCTCTGCGGCGATGATATTATTGAATAACAGATATTTCTGTATTTTGGAGGTATAATGGAAAACAAATCGGTTTTCAGTGAACTTGCAGAATACTTCAAAGAAAAATACTTTTCACCCGACTTATCGGGAATTACCAATTATGACACAACGGATGTCCAGCGATTTCTACCATTAATTATAGTAGGGCTGTGCATTGGCACGTTTTTGGCTGTTTGCATTTCATATTATAATGGGGATTATATCGGCAAGGTAGTGCGCAGACTTTATAAATCTGAGGCTTTTTCGCCTGAAAAAGCAAAAACCCTCACCGAAATAGATTGCAACAGCTATCTGTATCGCAGAAATCTCACGCGCGACACCGTTCTTGCAAAATACGTGAAACCCACATCCGAGTTAAAAGGGGAAAAGGATGCGGAAAGCGCGGCTTTCTACATTCTTGAAGATAAAAAATATATAGCGGACAAGCGTTTTAAGAAGTCACGCTTTGGCATACTTACGATAGTGTTTGCTTTTATAATCTGCATCGTAGTTTGCTTTGCGCTGCTGTATATAGCACCGGATGTTCTTCAGCTTGCAGACAATGTTACAAACATGCTGAAGCCAAAGTAATATAGATTAAGGGAAAATAAGATGAGTAAAAACGAGGAATATACAGTAATGACTCCGGCGCAACGTGCAGCGTTGGCGCAGCAGCGAGAGATGGAAGCACAGATGCGTAAACGCGGTGTTCCACAAGCTCCTCAAAACAATGTGCCAAGGCAGAGACCAGCGTCACAAACTGCCACTGCTGCAAGACAGAGACCTGCAACCGCACAGCAAAGACCCGTGCAAAGTGCAGGACAGAGACCGGCAGCACCCCAAAACAGACGTCCGCAAAACGCACCTGTAAGAAAGGCACCTCCACAGAACATGCCAAACAAAGAAGATACAGGTGAGATTCCTGCATATGTTCGCGCAGGGCGCGGAGGATACCGTCCTCCCAAAACAAAGACACGCCAGGTAATCAATCAGCACAGACGCAGACTTGATCCCAGATTCAAAGCGGCATTGCTGGCGCTCGGCGCAGTTTTACTTGTTATAATTATTCTGCTTATCGCAGGAGTGAGATACTCAACAACAAAGCTTGATGACGGCAGCAAGATACGTTTCTTTGGAATTTCCAAGGGCGGCGAACCAACAAGCGGCTGGCTCTCATACAGCACAGGCGAAAGAGGAAAGCTCAAAGACGGAAACTACATCAAGTATTCAGACGGTAGCATCTACGAAGGCGCCATGACTGACGGTATGCGCTCAGGACAGGGAACACTGACCTATTCAAGCGGCGATATCTACACAGGCATGTTTGTAGAGAACAAAAAGAACGGTCAGGGTACAATTATCTACTCGAACGGAGATAAGTACGAAGGCAGCTTTGTTGACGACAAGCGCTCAGGAAACGGCACTCTTACATATGCTGACGGCAGTACATATGTCGGCAACTTTGAAAACGACCGCAAGAATGGCTATGGCGTTATGACAGGTGTCGGCGATAGCGAATACAAGGGCAACTTTGTTGACGATATCAAGAGCGGTCAGGGCGAGCAGACCTTTGCCAACGGCGACAGATACGTCGGCGAATACTCAAATGACCTCAGAAACGGTCAGGGCACTTACTATTTTGCAAATGGCGACAGTTATGAGGGTACATTTAAAAACAGCCAGATACACGGCCAGGGTAAATACACATGGGCTACAGGCCGCATACACGAAGGTACGTTTGATAACGGTCAGATCGTGGAATAAAATAAAAGCAGGTGTTTAAAACACCTGCTTTACTTTTCTCATCTGCTTTTCAACAGAAGCATTGTCCGGCATCATATACAGCACCACTGTATTGCCGTAAACCTTTATGTATGCGCCTTCGGCATATCCCTTTTGACCGCTCATGTTCAGCGCGCGTGTTGCGGCGGCTATTCTGCGTTCAAAAAACAGTTTTCCGTCCGGCGTATCGCTTGCCTTATACAGCTTCATAGCGGCAAGCTCGCAATAATCACCGTTTACAGATGAGTAAACCGCCATATCCTCTATCCTGTCTTTAAATTCCGGATATCCCTCAAGCCCAAGGTATTCGCTTAGCGTATCATCACTTACCGTATTGTCATACATCCTGCCATAGCAGAGTATTCTTCCTGCAGGGAGGCTTTTGTCGTTGACAGTTACAGATGTGATAATATCATAAAGTGTGCCGCTTTTTGAACAGGAAAACAGAAAAAACAAACACAGTGCGCCAATCATAAAAAACGTGAAACAAATCTTTTTCATAAAACCACCCAAAAACAAATTTAAATGCGAAAAAAGCATTTATTTATGTTATAATAGAATAATTAAAAAGCAAACGGAGATACAAAATGAAAAAACTACTTGCACTTATTCTCGCCACAATCTGCGCATTCTCTCTTTCAAGCTGTGCCAGCATGATAATTGAACAGGAATTCAAACAGCTTGAGCAGGATCTCGCAACCTACAACGATACTATTTCAAACATCCCAATGCCCGAAGAAACAACATCAAGCGAAGGTTACATACAGACTGTTGAACGCTTTGAAAAGCCTTTCATGCAGGTATCCTTGCTTGACATAAATGAAGAAGACTTTGACTACGACCGTCTTGACAACTACGATTCAAATATAATTCTCTATCCCGAAGAAGAGATTGAACAGGTCTACAACACAAGATACACAGAGCAGGGTATAACCGAGTCAAAGACATTTGATGTAAACATCGGCTCATCCACTTATATTCGACTTAATCCATGCTATGACATAAGCTATGACGACTACTATTTTCTTGAGGACAACGGCATAGCATACGACATTGTGGCTGAAAACTGCTACTTTGATTACACCGAGGAAAACGGTATCTACACAACAGCATATCTTAAGTTCAACGATGTCGGAACAGCAACTGTCAAGGTAAACTATTCATATAACGACTATGCATACGAATATGTGCTGACATTTAACGTTGGTGTACCCAAGCTTGAGGGAAATCTGACAGGAAACCTGTTAGAGCGAAGAGCAATCATCACCGATAACGGCGACCTTGTATTTACAAGAAACGGTGAGATTCTGCACGAATCACTCAGCGTACTTGACGCAGACCTTGAAAATGATATCAGATATGAAAAAGACCTCCCCGGAGCAAAGAGCGGTCTTTCATACAGCAACGGCAGAATCTATTACTGCAGCGACAAACAAGTATACATACTTTCCGAGGACTACAAGACCAGCAGCGTTCTGTTTGAGCTTGATAAAAAATATGAAGCAAGCACCATGTGTATAATAGGCGGCTATTTTTACATTGTTTACGGTGAATCCGGCTGGACACAGTATAACAGCCCCCGCACATGGCATTATATCGGTAAATTCACATCAAGCGGAGAAGAGATCACACGTCTGCGCGCTGAAGATATGAATATGTTGAAGTACGAAGACGGAAGTTTCTATATCCATGCCGATATTGAAAACAAAAAGGGTAGTACCGCAAGAAATTACAAAATCAACCTCGACCTTGCTTCACCCGAAACATATTCACTCGATTTTCCCAAGAATATGAAATCAATGCCCACAAACGGCATTATCCACAATGGCGAAGCATACTATATGACCACATCATATTATACAGACTTCTATGTTCTTAACCGTACAACAGATGAAAAAACAGAGATCGTGTTTGACAGACTTAATGATTTTATCCATGTCGGCGATAATCTCTACATTACACAGTACGAGATAAGCACCAAGAAAAAAGCGATTGAGGATAACTTCACCGTATACAAATATGACCTCAACACAGAAGAAACAACAGAGCTTTTGCACATTGACTATGATGATTCAACCTGCAACGGAATCAACATAAATGCGATTGGCAATTATCTGCTTATAACCGTACACAACAGAGGAGTTCTGCTTTACAACCTTGGCAACGGCGATTGCAGAATGATTTATAAAGGATAGTTTTTTAAACCCACTCAAAGGCTTTGAGTGGGTTTATTCTATTTTGGTGATAGCAATTACTGCGGCGGTCATATCATCGCGGCAAAGGGTATGCTGTTTTGCCTCTGCAATTATCTGCTCAGCGGCATCCGGTGCTGTAAGGTCGACCTTTGACAAAAATTCGCAAAGCCAGAGCGGTTCTTCGATATCCTCGGTAACTCCGTCACTAAGTATGATTATTCGATCGCCGTCTTCACAATCGAATGCGGTTCGCTCAGCATCCACATCTTCAAGTATACCGAGTGGAAATGTCTTTGAGCGAATCTTAAACAGCTTTGAGCCGCGCTTTACAAATGACGGTGCGGCACCGCTTTTAATAAATGAAGCTCTGCCTGATATCCTGTCAAGCTCAAATAGGTCAAGCGTGGTGAATCCTTCTTCGCCGTCAGCACGTGCCAGTGCAGACAGCATCTCAATGCCCGATGCCGCACTGTTGCCCACTCTGAGCATTTTTTCAAGAAATACCGATGCTGCCGCACTCTTTTTTGCGGCGGCACGTCCGCTTCCCATACCGTCGTTGACAAGTGCATAGAAGTATCCGTTTTTACCTTCAAACGCAGTTACTCTATCGCCGTTTTCTTTTTCTGCGGCAACTGAAAAGCTTGAACACTTCACTTCAAATTGAGGTGCTTGCTTACATATCATATTGATTCCGCCGTCAGAAAATTCAAACATCGGATCTTCAACCTTGCCACAGATTCCCTCTGTAATTGCACGCTTGATGTCTTCTGCCTTGCATTTCATGGCACCGCTTCCGATTCTGAATGCGTACACGTTTTTACACCTCGCACCGTATACACCTATACTGTCAGCATAAAATCCGATTTTTTCAAGCGACTTTACAAGCTCCTCGCGGGCCTTAAAATTTGGTGCATATTCTGCTTCGTTTTTCTCAAGAGCTTCACTGAGTACCCTTGCAAATACGGCATAATCTACCGCAAATGCACGTGTTTTATCCTCTTTTATCATGCTTTTTATCACGCGGCGGTTTTCGTTTTCAATATCCGAAAGAAGCTTATCAGTATTTATACAACGTGTTACAAACTCGCTTGGTAGATCGCTTTTTTCAACCTTACCTGTCTTGTAAATTTTTGCACTTATCCGGTTAAGCGTATCAAGTGTAACAGCATAATCACGCTCCCAGCATAGACTCACCATGTCACAACGGCGGCAGTATTTATCACATACACGGTCACAGATATGGCGTGTATCAAATATTCCAAGACGTGTATTTTTGTCGGAAAGTTCAAAAAATGCTTTTGAAAGCGCATCAAATGAATTTGATATGTCCTGTATGTTTTCACGGCTTTTCTTCTCCTTAAAAGACAAAATTTCGCTTTCTGCCTTTGTCTTTTTAGAGAGGTCTTCGCCTATAAAAGGCAAATATTTTTCTGCAACACTGTCATTTATAGGAACAGAGAATACCGCGCCCAGCATAAATTCTGGAAAGAATGATACAAAAGCATTTATTCCGCCAACGAGATAGCTTATTGCCGCAAACGATATCGTACCAAAACAAACAGAGTATACCTTTGAATGAGGATATAAAAAAGCGGAAAGTGCCGCCGATACAGCGAATGCCGGAGAAAGCAAAGGTTCCGCCACAAGAATTGATAAAAGTGCAAAAAAGCATGCCGAATACGGATTTTTGCGCTTTGATAAAATAAATGAAATAAATGATGCAAGTATAACTGAAAATGATATACCAAACGGATTCATGTCAGATATTGCAAAAATAAATGTGGCTAGCAATGCAACAAGACCGCTTTCAAACCTGATTCCATGCTTTTCAACAGCGCCGAAATATCCGCTGTAAAAATAGCACAGTACAGGTGCAACAATAACACCTATACATGTTCCAAGAAGATCGCCAACCGAAAACCCGCCTATTACTATCTGTAAGCAACCCATTGTAAATGTGGCAAGCGCCGCTGTTGCAAGTTTCAGTGTTTCACTTTCATAAAACGGTTTATTTCCTTTTAATATCCGCTCTTTAAAACTTGTTTTATATGATATCGGCTTATCGTCGTCAAACATTTTTGAAAATACAAATCTGAGTACAATAAGTGAGAGCGCACCCATCATCAACGGAAACTGACCGTAAAATATTGCAAATATCATCGTACCTATAAAGAAAAATATCGTGTCCGCACGCGCCGCCGCAATTAGCGCTATTCCAAACGGATATGTATAAAGAGGCAGTGATTTTTGCGATATTATAAATGACAATACAGTTGGCGAGAGTGCAGAAAAGAATTTTCTTATCCATAATATTATTTTTTCCGTATCACCCTCGTCGAAAAAGAATTTTGATATTTTTTCCAAATATCCGCCTGCTTTTCCTGTGATTTTTTTGATTCCAGATTCTTTCATTTTTATTTCCTTTCTTTTTGTAAATCAGAGGTAACAATTTTAAAGTGAGAAACCTCATATTTACCGTTTTTTTCATTCTACAATCATTAAAATCAAAAGGTTGTCGCGGTGAGGTTGTATTATTTTAATTTTTTTTGCGGTAAATTTTAGGGAAATGTTTTTACTCTTAATTTCCCTGATACAGTCTGTCGATAAAAATATTTTTAAAAAGAACAATTTTTTATGAAAATAATTATTGACAAAATCAAAAAGTACTGTTATAATAAACAAGGTTCGCTGCTATGGCTCAGTTGGTAGAGCGCGTCCTTGGTAAGGACGAGGTCTCCAGTTCGAATCTGGATAGCAGCTCCAAAGACCGTACCGCACATGGGTACGGTCTTTTGCTTTATATAAGATTCGAACTGCTCGTTTTGCTTGCAAAACGAAATAATTTGCAATCCACTATTTATTTATGATTAAAACACAATTATGTAGGGCGGGGGTTTATCTCCCGCCGTAAGCCAACAGTATTGGCGGCAGGAGCAAGCCCCTGCCATACAGGTGGGTGAAAAGCCGTAACATAGTACATATGACATAAACAAATCTACTACCGAAAAATATAAACAGCGCGGAAAAATACATTTACTTTTTCCGCGCTTTATTGTTACAATATAATCAATATATTTTTTTCGGAGGCTACATATGGATTTTAAAAAAATAGGCATTGCCGGTGCCGGTCTTATGGGTGCAAGTATGTCGCAGATATTTGCACGTTTTGGCTATGACGTTATCGTTTATGATGCTTTTGACTCGGCACTTGAAAAAGGAAAGGCTCTTGTTGAACAAAATCAGAAAACACAGGTTGAAAGTGGCGAAACTACAAGAGAAGAAGCTGACAGAATCTTAGCATCTCTTAAATTTACAAATGATATGAACGCTCTCTCCGATTGCGACATAATAATAGAAAGTATCATTGAAAAAATTGACATTAAACAGGATTTTTGGGAAAAGCTTTCAAAGATAGTACGCCCCGACACAATTCTCACAACAAATACATCAGGGCTTTCTATTGACAGCATTGCAGTACGCATTACAGGAAAGCACAGATTTTTAGGTATGCACTGGATGAATCCTGCACACCTTATTCCATGCATTGAAATTATCCGCGGCAGCGAAACAGATGATGCAAGCACAAATGCAGTTATTGAACTTGCCCATGCCGTAGGTAAAAAAACAACTGTCTGCAAAAAAGATGTTCCGGGATTTATTCTCAACCGTTTGCAGATTGCAATTCTTCGCGAATCCATTTCTCTTGTTGAAGACGGAATTGCCGATATTGCCGATGTTGATGCATGTATGAAATACGGTCTCGGCTTCAGATATGCAGCTTTTGGTCCGTTTGAAGTTGTTGACTTTGGCGGTATTGATACATTCCACCATATTTCTTCTTATCTCAATAAGGAGCTTTGCAACTCAGTGGAAATTCAAGATCTTCTTGAAAAACTCTATCAAGAGGGAAGCTATGGCGTTAAGAGTGGCAAGGGCTTCTATGACTATTCAGGAGATAAAGCCGACAATGCACTTAAGGACCGTGACGAAAAATTCATGAAGATTTATAATGCACTTTATAAATAAAAAAAGAGGCTCAATGAGCCTCTTTTTTTATTTATAAACTTATCTATTATAAACTCAAATTTTTTAAATTTTTAATTATATTAGAATAATGCTTATCTATACAATGTATATGTATATCCATTTTTATAACAAAAAACTTGCATACTATCAGGGGTTAATAAATTAAATTCATATACAGGAGTATTAAATGAATAAGCTATTCCATCTTCTATAACAAAAGAATCCGAATATCTTGGAATATTTGATGTAAGAATATATTTATCAATATATTTATCTTGATTATGATTATTGTCTAGCTCCACAAAAACATAATATTGTCCATCATTTGAAAACCAATATCCTGATAAAAATGCATATTTATAAGAATAAGATAATAGTATTTGTGAAGCATCTTCAAAATAGAATATTTCACATAGTTTATCTATAGTTTCTTTTTTATCGTTTGATAAATAGTATAAATGTGCATTTAATAATTCTATATACTTTTGACTATCAAGATAATCTGAAATGGTATTAAAATATTTAAACGATTCTTTGTATTCTTTTTGATAATATAAATTTTTGCCGTCTAAATAAATTACATCTTTCAGATCTTTAATTATATTTTTAGAATCTGAATAATCTTTTATTGTATTTAATTCTTTATATGCTTTTATATATTCCTCTTTTTCTATCAAATCCAATGCTTCTATATATTTTGTTTCTTTGATCATTATATCAGCATCTTCATATCCTAATTTAAAAAGATCTAAAAATATCATATTTGCATCATAATAATTATTTAATTGGTATAGATTATACTTTCCAAAACGATATTTTACATCATTTAGCTTTTCTGATGAATCTTTGTAATTGTTTTCAGCCAATATTTTATAAATGTTTATAGAATTCTCAAAATCATTTAAATCTGCAAGTTTAGCGGCATATCTATAATCTGACTCTTTTATCATTTCTTTTGAATTAAGATAATCAGAAATACTAGAAAATGCCTTTTTAGATTCTTCAAATTTTCTATTATTTAAAAGAAGTCCAGCATCTATATATTGACATATTTTTGAATCGTGTAGTTTTGTTATTTCTGATAAAAAAATAAGTTTTTTTGCTTCTTCAAATTTTTCTTGTTTTACAAGAAAAATTGCTTTAAAATAACATAACAAATACGAACAAATAAGAATAATAACAAAACATATTAATACTATAACTATTAATTGTATTTTTTTATTATTATTGCTGTTTTTATATTTATTTTTAAATAAAAAGATAAATATAAATAAAACAATCAAAACTATTAATACTATAACTATATATATATTAATTTCCGTATTCTTATTTGAAATATATATTGAATTATCTTTTAAAAATGTTTCAAATTCACTTATACTTATAGCTCCAAATATTCCTTGAGAATCATTTATACCATATGTATTAATACCTATAACTTCACCATTTTTATTAAATAGAGGTCCACCTGAATTGCCTGAATTTATTGCAGCATTAATTTGAAAAAGCTTTATAGATTGTCCATGATTAGAAATTGTTGTTTCACGTATTGCGCTTATAATTCCATCTGTAATAGTAGCATCTGAACTTATATGAGCTTCTTTATCAGATAAATAATCTGCAGCACTAGGAAACCCTACTGCAAATACAGCATCTCCTTGTTTTGAATTATTATTAAAAGATAAAGCTTTTAAAAAAATAGGATATGATAATTCTAACACGCATATATCTTTTTGATCAGAATAAGCCAAAACTTTAGCATTTATAGTTTCTTCTTCATCTATCCAAACAGAAATATTATATGGATTATCTTTTACAACATGATAATTTGTAGCAATTAATGTAGTTTTATTATCACTTTTAATTACAAATCCTGACCCCGTAGCATATCCGTCAGAATATTCTGAAAGTACTCTAACAACAGATTCAGTAGACAATAAAACTTTTTTTGGAACGGTATCAGCAGCAAACGATAAATTAATGAGAAGTGCAAATATAAATATAAAAGAAAATAAATATAGTATTCTTTTAAACATATTTTTCTCCTACCAGTTTTTATAATATTTTACGATAATATTATATTTATGTCAATAAAAAAAAGAGGCTCAATGAGCCTCTTTTTTTATTTTCTTTTCAATAAATTCCACAAGTATTACTGCTAAAATTCCGCATATCATACCTACAGCTATTCCGCCTATAATATCCGTTGGATAATGTACGCCGAGATAAAGTCTTGAAAGTGCTATAAACGATGCAAGCACAGTAAGAGGAATTGAAACCTTTTTCGGTGCCATAAACCAGAGAACCGCAACAAAAGCAAATGATGCCGCAGTATGTCCTGACGGAAAAGACTTGTCACTCTGCTGACCTATAAGACTTACAAGCCCGTCTATCACTTCATACGGACGTGTACGTGCAACAATATTTTTAATTAAAATATTAACAGAAAGCAGGTCAAATATAAGCGCTGTTGAAGTCATAAGACCTGTTTTGCGCGTTTTTTTAAATATCAAAAAAAGTGCTGACAAAATTATCCACAGTATACCTGCGTTTCCAAGATAAGTAATTCCTTTTACAATTGGAGTTAGCCAATCAAATCTCAAATTTTCCTGTACCCACAAAAGTATTTTTTCTTCCATGATGTCACCTCTTTTTTAAAAGGATATCACATTTTAAAAATTAATTCAATAGTTTCTCTATATATTATAATATATATATAATATTATACTTGAAATATAATTTAACTTATGATATAATTTATACTGTATTACTGTAATTTTGCTTTTCCCGAAAAAACGGAGGACATACATGAATTCACTTGATGAACTTAAAGAACTTTGGCAAGCCGTATACAGCTCGCTTGGAGAAAATTTTTCTTCGTCAACGCTTGAACTCTGGTTCGGCGGAATAAAGCTTGTTTATCTTGCCGATGATGTTGCCCTTATGACTATAGATAAGGATTTTAAAAAGAAAATAATTGATTCTAAATATCCCGATGTTTTGAAAGATCACTTTTATAACTGCCTAGGTTTTGAAATAGAAACAGAACTTATTTCCGATGCAGGTGATATTAAAACTCCCGAGGAGGCAGAAGAGCTTTACAAGAAATATGTAGCTGATAAAAAAGCAAGCGACAGCGAACGCCATTTTAAAGATATGGATAACGCTGTAAAGGTTATTTCACCGGATAAAAAATCAAATGCTTATTTTACTTTTGAAAACTTTGTATCCGGTGAATCAAATAAATTTGCTTATGCCGCATGTTATGCAATTGCAAACAGCGATGAGGTTACATACAATCCACTTTTCATTCACGGTAAAAGCGGTCTTGGTAAAACTCACCTTATGTACGCTATCATAAATACATTGATGCAGCGCGACCCATCTCTTAAGGTTATCTACATCAAGGGTGAAGAATTTACAAACAGCCTTGTTGAAGCTATCAAAAACGATACGACAGAGCAGTTCAGAGAAAAATATCGCAAGGCTGACATATTGCTTGTTGACGATATTCAGTTTATCGCAGGAAAGAGCGCAACTCAGAATGAATTTTTCCATACATTCAACTCACTTTATGAAGCACAAAAACAGATAATTGTTACCTGTGACCGCCCTATCCATGAGATGAAGAATCTTGAAGAGAGAATTCGCACAAGACTTGAATGGGGTCTTTCGGCAGACATCACTCCGCCTGATACCGAGCTGAGAATTGCAATTATCCAGAAGAAAGCAGAAGAACTTAACTTAAAGCTTCCCGATGAAATAGTTGAGTTTATGGCTACCAAACTTAAAGACAACATCCGACTTATTGAAGGCGGCATCAAAAAGCTTGCGGCTATGCGCTTTATCATGGGCAAAGATCTCAATATAGATATTGTTAAAAATGAAATTGCAGATCTTGTTCCCACCGAGGAGCCTAAGAGCGCCAAGATTGAAAAAACAATTTTGGCTGTATGCGATAAGTACAACATTTCAAAAGAAACAATAATAGGTAAAAAGAGAACGGCACATATCGTAGGTGCGCGCCATGCATGTATGTATACACTGCGTGAAGCTATGGAAATGACATATACAGATATCGCTTCGATATTCTCATGTGACCATACATCTGTAATGGCTGCAATTAAAAAGATTGAGCGCGGAATGAGTGAAAAAAGAGAGTTTAGTGACGAAATTAATTCACTCATCAAGGACATAAAAGAAGATTTGCAATAGGAGTTTTTAACATAGTTACATACTTTTTTATTCACATTCCAAATGTGGATAAAGTTATCCATTGAAAAACTCTGAATTAATCACATAGAAAATTTTCCAAAAAAACGACATTTTTCTTTGTGTGATAAGCCTTTGAAAGTTTTACACATTTTTAAGGCGCTCTACTACCGTTACTACTAAAATAATTATTATCTTTTATATAAGAGACGGAGAAAACAAAATGAAGATTAAATTTGAAAAAGCCAAGATGCTTGAAAAGCTCGTCCGTGCTATGGGCGCAGTTTCGCAAAAGAACACTCATCCGTTTACCGAGGGTGTTCTGCTTGAAACCTGCGATGACGGACTCAAGATGTCCACATATGATATGGAAAAGAGTGTTAAAGCAATCGTTGAAGCTGAGGTTATTCTGCCCGGTGCATGCGTTATTAATGCGCAAAGATTTTTATCCATAGTTCGTATTCTTCCTGAAAGTGTTATTACTCTTTCTGTGGATGAATCTCTTATAGTTACTATCAAGAGCGGAAGAAGCTCATTCTCTCTTCATGCACTCCCTGCAAAGGATTTCCCACAGATGCCTGTTATTGCTGGTAAGGAATCCTTTACAATTGAACAGCGTGCACTTAAAAAGATGATCGTACGTACTGCACATTCTATTGCACAGATAGATCAGCGTCCCATTCTTTGCGGTGCTTTCTTCAAGCTTGAAAGCGACAATATCCGCGTGGTAAGCTGTGATAGCTATACACTTTCACTTTGTAATCTCCGCACACCTATTATTACTGTTATTGACAATCTTGAAAGAACATCATTTATTGTACCCGGCAAAACAATAACCGAGCTTGTAAAGATGCTTTCTGATGATCCAGATGAGTTTGTTACTATTATGGTTACAAACAAGAACATTATTTTCAATATGGAAAATCTTGTTTTCTCCTCAAGACTTGTTGAGGGTGAGTACATTGACTATGACAGACTTATTCCAAAGGATCAGCCAATTGAAGCTATACTTGATGCAAAGGAATTTCAGGATGCGCTTGAGCGTGCCGCACTCATTTCTGAAGAAAAAATTGCGGGCAGCACAAAGAATTATGTAAAGCTTTCTTTTGTTGAAAACTCATTGCAGATCACATCAAAGAGTGCAAACGGAAATATTTTTGAAGAAGTTTCTTGCGAGCACACAGGTGATGATATTGTTATCGGTTTCAACTGTCGTTATCTTATGGATACTATGCGTTCTATCACTACAGAAAAGATTCGTATAAAGCTTCTCACTCCCTACATGAGTGCTACTATTGAGCCTATTGACGATGAAGCAGAGGACCAGTATGTTTATATGGTTCTCCCGCTCAAGATGAAAGAGTGATAATAAAAGTGCCCCTTGCCTAAAGGGGGCTAGCGCCGTAAGGCGACTGGGGGATACGTATCCCTACACCGCGAGTAGGCCAATGCGACATATGCGTCAATATCCTCTCATTTAGGCAAGGTAGGCAAGCTATGATTTTAAAAAACATCAAACTGAATAATTTCAGGCTTTGTGAGAGTGCTGTTATAGATTTTCAAAACGGTGTGAATCTTCTTTATGGCAAAAATGCCGAGGGAAAAACAAACGTGCTTGAAGCTATATACTTTTTTGCGCGCGGAAAAAGCTTTCGCGGCGGCAAGGATTCTGACATAGTACGCTTTGGTGAAAAAGGATATTCTATAAAAATCACTTTTGAGCGGCATGATGGTGAGCATGTTCTTGAGTACCGTTTTTATGACGGACAGAGAATGAGACTTTGTAATGGTGTAAAGATAACTGCAAAGGAACTTATAGGAAAATTCAATGCGGTTTTCTTTTGTCCGGACCATCTTTCTATTATAAAAGCTGCACCAAGTGAAAGACGTGAATTTCTCAATATAGCGATATCACAGCTTTCAAATGAATATGTTGCGCTTCTTGCCGAGCATAAAAAATTGCTTGAAGGTAAAAATGCGCTGCTTAAAAGTGATGTTCTATATGATGCCAATTTGATGTCATCATATAATGAGCAGCTTTCTTATGTGTGCGCGCGTATTTATGAAATGCGCCGTGACTATGTGGAAAAGTTGTCTGTAAGCCTCAAAAATACCATAAAAGAAATAAGTCAGGGAAAAGAAGAAGCAGAAATTTTTTATAAAAGTGATATTTCTGCCGAAAAATCCCGATTTTCAGATGTTAAAACTATTTATGAGGAATTATTCAAAGAATTTGAAAAACGCGAACAGGCGGCAAAAATGAGCCTTTGCGGAATACAAAGAGATGATTTGTATTTCACAATAAATAAAATGGATGCGCGTCAGTTTGCTTCACAGGGACAGCAACGCTCTCTTTCACTTGCACTTAAAATAGGAGAGGGAGAAATTATTTCTCTTGAAAAAGGTGAATCACCTGTTTATCTTTTTGACGATGTTTTAGGCGAGCTTGATGAGGACAGGAAATCATATGTTCTTTCTCGTACCGAAGGCAGACAAATGATAGTTACTGCCTGTGAAAAAGGCGATTATGTAAAGCTTTCCGACTTGAAAATGATTTACGTTGACGGAGGAAGGTATACTCCCGTACCTGAGAGGTAATTTATGTATTTACATGCAGGAAACAATAAAATAATACGCACAAAGAGCATTATCGGTATTTTTGATATGGACAATGCTACTATGGGTGCGGACACGCGTTCCTTTTTAAAAAAGGCACAGAGTGACGGTATTCTCGAAATTTCAAAGACAGAGATACCAAAATCATTTATTTTGTATGATAAGAATGAAAATATAAATCAAACTGCGGTATGCATTTCACAGCTTTCAACGCTGTCACTTGCAAGCCGTGCAAAAAAGTCGATTGAGTAAGACTTTTTGAAGAAAGGAAGAAAAAACATGGAAGAGATGCACAACCAAAACACCTATGACGACAGCCAAATACAGGTGCTTGAGGGACTCGAGGCGGTAAGAAAACGTCCGGGTATGTACATCGGTACAACGTCGGAAAAGGGACTTCACCATCTTGTATATGAGATTGTGGATAACTCTATCGACGAGGCGCTCGCAGGCGAGTGTAAGCAGATTACAGTAGAAATTCACAATGACGGCAGCGTATCCGTACAGGATGACGGCCGAGGAATCCCCAGCGGTATTCATCCGACAAAGGGAGTACCCACTCTTGAAGTTGTATATACAATGCTTCATGCGGGCGGTAAGTTCGGTGGCGGCGGATATAAGATTGCGGGCGGTCTCCACGGCGTTGGCGCATCGGTTGTAAACGCGCTTTCCGAGTGGCTTGAAATCGAAAACTACAATAATGGAAAAAAGTGCACCGAACGCTTTGAAAAAGGTAAGATAGCGCGTGCATTCCACGAGGAAGAAGATTTATCGGGACGTCACGGCGTTTATGTGCGCTTTAAGCCCGACCCTGATATTTTCACAGATACAACCACATTTGTTTACGATATTCTCTTAAAGCGTATGCGTGAGCAAGCATTCTTAAATGCAGGTGTTCATATTGTGCTCCGTGACTTAAGAGAAAACCCGATTGTTGAAGATGATCTTTGCTATGAGGGCGGTATTATTAACTTTGTTGAGTATATAAACAAAGAAAAAGCCGCTTCGCCTATTCACGACAAGATTATCTATATAACAGGTAAGAAGGGTGATACCGTTGCAGAGGTTGCACTGCAGTACAACGACAGCTATAGTGAAGCAATCGTTGCATTTGCTAACAATATGTCAACTATTGACGGCGGTACTCATGTTGACGGCTTCAAGCTTGCACTCCTCCGTGTTATAAAGAATTATGCAGAAAAGCTTAAGCTCCGCAAGGAAAAGGATCCTAAGCTTGAATATAAGGATGTGCTTGAAGGACTTTGCGCTATTATCAGTGTAAAGCTTACAGATGCACAGTTTGAGAGCCAGACTAAAGCAAAGCTCGGCAACAGCGACGTAAAAACTCTGGTTAACAGCATTGTTGGCGAAAAGCTTGAGGAATTCTTTGAGGAAAATCCAAACGAAGCAAAGCAAATTATTGAAAAAATAATCTCTGCATCGCTTGCAAGAGAAGCGGCGCGCAAAGCGCGTGAAAGTGTTCGCCGTAAGGGTGCGCTTGAACATACAACTCTTCCCGGCAAGCTTGCAGACTGCCAGTCAAAGTCCCGTGAGCTTACTGAACTCTACCTCGTAGAGGGAGACTCCGCAGGCGGTTCCGCCAAGAGCGGACGTGACTCGCGTTATCAGGCAATTCTGCCGCTTCGCGGTAAGGTACTTAACGTTGAAAAGTCCCGTGCCGACAAGGTTTATGGCAATGAGTCGCTTACACCTATCATTGCGGCGCTCGGATGCGGTATCGGTGACAACTTCAGCCTTGAAAAGCTTCGCTATGGTAAAATTATAATTATGGCCGATGCCGACGTTGACGGTTCGCATATTCAGATACTTCTTCTCACGTTCTTCTACAGACACATGAAAGAGCTTATTGAGCAGGGACACGTATATCTCGCAATGCCCCCGCTTTACAAAGTGCATGACGGTAAGCGTCAGAGATACGCTTATTCGGATGCAGAGCGCGATGAGATAATTGCTGAGTGGGGTGCATCAAGCCGTATCAAGGCTGACAGATATAAGGGTCTTGGTGAAATGAATGCCGACCAGCTCTTTGACACCACAATGGACCCGAAAACACGTACACTCAAGCTTGTTACTGTTGAAGATGCTATTGCATGCGACCAGATTTTCTCAATTTGCATGGGTGATAAAGTAGAACCCCGCCGCGAATTTATAGAGAAAAATGCAAAGTTTGCAGAAAATTTGGATATATAGTTTTTATACATCAAAAGTTATCATTTCCACATATTAACACACATTTAAAAATATTACTGTGTATGGGTTTGTATGACTTTTACACAATATGCACTAACACAAGTTTTCCACAGTAAAAAATGTGAATAATGTGGAAAAAGTATAGAAAATAAATTTACTTTTTAAAAGTTTTTGAAAGGTGCAGGAAAACTTTTTGAAAAAAGTTTTCTTGCTATAAAAAAACAAATGGCTAAAAAGAACACAATTTTAAGTGAATCTATTGATTTTCCGGATCAAAAAATAGTTCCTGTCAATATGGAAAAGCAGGTGCGCCAGGGCTTTATCGAGTATTCGATGAGTGTTATCACCAGCCGTGCACTTCCCGATGTGCGCGACGGTATGAAGCCAGGTCAGCGCCGTATTCTCTATGCAATGTATGAGGATAACCTCACATACGATAAGCCTTTCCGTAAATCGGCGACAACAGTTGGTAACGTGCTTGGACGTTATCATCCACACGGTGACGCCGCGGTATACGGCACAATGGTTCGTATGGCGCAGGATTTCTCATATCGCTATCCGCTTATTAAGGGACAGGGTAACTTCGGCAATATCGACGGTGACGGCGCCGCTGCTTACCGTTACACCGAGGCAAAGCTCTCTAAAATAGCAGATGTTATGATGACCGATATTGAAAAAGATATCGTCAACATGACACCTAACTTTGATAATACACGCATGGAGCCTACAGTGCTTCCTTCGCGTTTTCCCAATCTCCTTGTAAACGGTGCTGTGGGTATTGCTGTAGGTATGGCTACCAACATCCCCACACACAATCTCGGTGAGGTTATTGACGGTACGCTTGCCATGATGGACAATCCCGAGATTACTACCGAAGAGCTTATGGAGCATATCAAGGGTCCCGACTTCCCGACATATGCTACAATTTACGGCACCAAGGGTATCCGTGATGCTTATGAAACAGGTAAGGGACGTGTAGTAGTCCGTGCTACTGCGGATATTGATGAAGAGGAAAACTCTATCATCTTTACCGAGATTCCCTACATGGTAAACAAGTCACAGCTTGTAAAGAGCATTGCTGACCTTGTAAATGATAAGCGCATTGAGGGAATTACCGACATCCGCGATGAAAGCGGACAGGCAGGTATGCGTATCGTTGTAGATCTGCGCCGTGACGCAAATGCACAGGTAATCTTAAATCAGCTTTACCGTTACAGTGAGCTGCAGAGCACGTTCTCCGTAAATATGCTCGCACTCGAAAACGGCGTTCCTAAGATATTCACACTTAAGGATATTCTTCGCAATTATATTGAGTTCCAGGAAGAAATAATCACCCGCCGTACAAAGTTCGACCTTGATAAGACCCTTGCAGAAATGCACATTTATGAGGGCTACAAGATAGCACTTGACCATATTGACGAAATTATAGAGCTTATCAAGAATAGCGAGTCTGTTGCCGCTGCAAAGACAGCGCTCATGGAACGTTTTGAGCTTTCCGAACGTCAGGCACAGGCTATAGTTGAAATGACTCTCGGACGTCTTAGCGGTATGGAGCGTCAGAAGATTGAAGACCGTCTCGCATACTTGCATGAGCGTGTAGACGAGCTTTCGGGTATTCTTGCATCTGAAGAAAAGATAAAGAACATCGTTAAGGAAGAGCTTACCGAAATTAAGGATAAGTTCGCGGACGAGCGCCGCACTTCTATTGTAGAAGCAGAGGATGATATCGACCTCGAAGACCTTATCGAGCGTCACGCATGCGTGCTTACACTTACAAATGCAGGCTATATCAAGCGTCTTCCTGCCGATACCTACACTGCACAGCATCGCGGCGGCAAGGGTATTATCGGTATGACAACAAAGGAAGAGGACTTTATCGAAAAGGTTATTGTAACAAACAGCCATTCGTATATTCTCTTCTTTACAAACCGCGGCCGCGTTCATATGCGCAAGGCATATCAGATTCCCGAAGCGTCAAGAACAGCCAAGGGCTCAAACATCATCAATATGCTTGATATCGAGCAGGGCGAAAGAGTTACGTCTATGATTGAGGTTGCTGAGTTTGTAGATGATGCATTCCTCACCATGGTTACAAAGCGCGGTATCATCAAGCGTACTGCTCTCAGCGAATATGTATATCACCGCAAGGGCGGTAAGATCGCACTTAACCTTGACGAGGGCGACGAGCTTGTATTTGTTAAACTCACCTTTGGCGATACCGAACTTATCATCGCTACTCACGAGGGCAACGCTGTCCGCTTTGTTGAAAGCGAGGCACGCGCTATGGGACGTACCGCAAGAGGTGTTATCGGTATCAGAGTTCAAGAGGACGACTACGTTTGCGGCGTTGCACTTGTTGAAGAAGGTAAAAAGCTTGTCACCATTACCGAAAACGGCTACGGTAAGCTTTCCGAGTTTGACGAGTTCAGACTTATGAAGAACCGTGGCGGTAAGGGTGTTGCGGCTCACAAGATCTCGGATAAGACAGGTCTCCTTACATCTATCGCATCTGTTGATGAAAATGACGACCTTATGCTTATAACCAATGAAGGTACAATTATACGTATTCCTGTGGAAGGCATCAATACTTACTCACGTACTGCAGGCGGCGTTATCGTAATGCGACTTTCCGACGGTGCAAAGATAGTCAACTTTGCAAAGGTGGCAAAGGCTGAGGAATCGGATATTGAGGCTGTAGCTGAGGTGGAAACCAATGAGTAAAAAGCTTTTAGGCGCGATACTCATTCTTTGTCTTGTATTTGTATTTTCATCGTGCGGCGCACCTGAGTTCACCGTTGATGATATAAAGGCAGAGCTTCCTGCATTGATTGATGCATCAAAGCCGCTTAACGAGATTTATTTCGGCAAGGGCTTTGAAATAAACGGGGATGGCTCGGATGTAGGCGCTTTCGGCGGTTATTATTATTGCGATTGCGAAGAATACGGTCTTTTCTCGGTGGCGGATATAAAGGAAGCAACCGAAAAAGTGTTCACCAAAGAATATGCCGAGATACTTTATCTCTCGGCTTTTGAAGGTATCTCAACCGACACTGCTGTTGAAGCACCTAAATACAGTGAGGGCGAGCTTGGTCTTATGCAGGCTGTCAATGTCGATGTGTATGAACTGCCCGAAAGAATTTATGATTATAACTCAATTGAGATAATCAAAAATAAAGGTGACCGCGTGACTTTCAGTATTGCAACTACTGCTGACGGTGTAAGCGTTGATCTTGAAATGATACTTGTGCGTTATGTTGATGAAGACTCACCTGAGACTACAAATGCCGAGGGAAAAAAGGTCCCTAGCTATATTTACAGACTCGATAGCCCGACATATTAAAAAATAATAAGGGACGTCGAGGACTCCGTCCCCTACAGGTTTGTGGGGAGTTTAAACAAAGTTATTTACTGATATATTTAGGGGAAAATTGCGGCTCCGACTGCTTATTGTAAATGAGCAAAGGTTCCGCCGCAACCGACTGTGCTATGCGCAGTCATGAACATTTGGGGGAAAATCTATATTTTGAAAGGATTTTACCATTATGGCAACTAAGAAAACAACAAAAGCAGTAGGCGAGGATCTTGCAACTGATAAGAAAAAGGCGCTTGGTACTGCGCTTTCTCAGATTGAAAAGGATTTTGGCAAAGGTGCAATTATGAAGCTTGGAGAGGGACTTGACGAAAAGGTTGATGCCATCTCCACAGGTTCTATTTCACTTGACCTTGCACTCGGTGTCGGCGGAGTTCCGCGTGGAAGAATTGTTGAAATATACGGTCCTGAATCTTCAGGTAAGACAACCGTTGCATTACATATCATTGCCGAGGCACAGAAGGCAGGCGGCGAAGCGGCGTTTATCGACGCTGAGCACGCGCTTGACCCAAGATATGCAAAAAAGCTTGGCGTAAATATCAATGATCTTCTCGTTTCACAGCCCGACTGCGGTGAAGATGCGCTTTCAATCGCTGAGGCACTTGCGCGTTCCGGCGCTATTGATATTATCGTTATCGACTCTGTTGCGGCGCTCGTTCCGCGTCAGGAAATTGACGGTGACATGGGTGCATCCCATGTAGGTCTGCAGGCACGTCTTATGTCGCAGGCAATGAGAAAGCTTTCGGGCGTTGTTGCAAAGAATAACTGTATCGTTGTATTTATCAACCAGCTCCGTGACAAGGTTGGCATTGTTTACGGCAATCCCGAGGTAACAAGCGGCGGTAATGCGCTTAAGTATTATGCTTCTGTACGTATTGATGTGCGTAAAAAAGAGGCACTCAAGCAGTCCGGCGGCGAGGTTTACGGCAACCATGTAAAATGTAAGGTTGTTAAAAATAAGGTTGCACCTCCTTTCCGCTGTGCAGAATTTGATATTCTCTTCGGCAATGGTATTTCCAAGATAAGCGAGCTTGTTGATATCGGCGAAATGCTTGGCATAATTAAAAAGAGCGGCTCATGGTTCTCATACGGTGAGGATAGAATCGGTCAAGGTAAGGACAATACACGTAAGTTCCTTGAAACTCATCCCGAAATTGCCGCAGAAATTGAAGCAAAGGTGCGTGCTGCGGCAAGTCCCGAATTGCTTGATGAGGAAATTGAAAACTCATTTGAGCTTGAAGATGACTTTGATGTCAGAGAGTTTGAGCTTGACGAGTGATTAAGGTTACAAGTATCCGAGCCTGTGACTCAGGTGACGGAGTAAGGCTCAGTGTCAATATAGACGGTGAAAAAAACACGTTTGATATTTCGGCTGATGATTTTTTGGAAAGCGGTATTGTCAAAGGTGTTATCACGGCTGATGATTTTGACAAGCTTTCCGAAAACTCCAGATTCTATGCGGCAAAGCGTGCCGCAATTCGTATCATTGCTTCGGGGCAGTGTTCAAAGAAAAAGCTTTATGAAAAACTCAGACGTAAAGGTTTTCCACATCAATGTGCAAAAAATGCGGCTGATTACGCGGCAGATTGCGGCTACATTGACGAGGAGTGGCAGATTAAAAGCTACTTAAAGGATCTTGTTGGAAAAAGGTATATCGGCAGGCGAAAACTGTTGCCGATGTTACTTGCTAAAGGTTATAGCGGAGACAAAATTTTATCGGTGCTTGATGAGAGTTACACCGATGAGGAGTTTAGAGTTGCAAAGCAAAGTTTTCTGATAAAGAAATTTGGCAAAACAAAGCCAGAAAACTTTGAAGAAGCCGAAGAAATGAAAAAAGCCCTGTATAAACAGGGGTATTGATAAATAAGCCCCATTTAGGCAAGAGGGACTTCATTGCATAGGATTTTTTATATGAAAATAGGATTTGTTTCGCTCGGATGTTCCAAAAACCTTGTGGACACCGAGGTAATGTTAAAGATCTTAGCTGATGCCGGATATGAGATAACTCCGGATGAAACAGTTGCGGATATCATTGTTGTCAACACTTGCGGCTTTATACAAAGCGCAAAGGAGGAGGCAATTGAAAACATCCTCGACGTTGCATGGCTAAAGAAAAACCGTTCACTTAAAGGAATAATTGCAACGGGATGTCTTGCTGAAAGATACCGTGAGCAGATTCTTGAGGAGATGCCCGAGGTTGACGCTGTGCTTGGCACAGGCTCATACCACAAGATTGCAGAGGCGGTGGCCGCTGTTGCAAAGGGCGAGAAGTACACCTCGTTTGAGGATAAAGAAAAATCACCGCTTGGCGGCGAGCGAGTGCTCACCACTCCCGAATACACTGCATATCTCAAAGTAGCAGAGGGATGCGACAACCGTTGTACCTACTGTGCCATTCCTCTTATCCGCGGCGGCATGCGCTCGCGCACTATGGAGGATATCGTTTCAGAGGCAAAGGACCTTGAAGCGCTCGGCGTAAAGGAGCTTAACCTCATTGCACAGGATACATCGCGCTACGGTCTTGACATTTACGGCGAATATAAGCTGCATGAGCTTATTCAGAGAATATGCGCCGAGACAAAAATTCCGTGGATTCGTCTGCTTTATCTCTATCCCGACAAGATTACGGATGAGCTTATCGCAGAAATGCGCGACAATCCGCGCGTATGCAAATATGCCGATATCCCCGTTCAGCACATAAGTGATAAAGTGCTTGAGCGAATGAACCGTCACGGTGACGGCGCAACTATTCGCAGTGCTATTGAAAGACTTCGTCGCGAAATTCCCGATGTAACGCTTCGCTCAACTGCTATCGTTGGCTTCCCAGGTGAAACCGAGGAGGATTTTGAGGAGCTGTGCGAGTTTGTAAAAGAAGTTCAGTTTGACCGCTTTGGCGCGTTTACCTACTCTTCGGAGGAGGGAACTGCCGCGGCAGATTTTGATGACCAGATTGACGAGCAGGTAAAGCAGGACAGATACGATATACTGATGAATGTTCAGCTTGCAGTTTCTGAGAAAAAGCTTGCAAATCAGGTTGGAAAGAAAATTGAAGTTCTTTGCGAGGGCTTTGACGGTGCGGCAGGCGTGCACTTTGGCCGTAGCCGTGCGGATGCCCCCGATGTTGACGGTAAGATATATTTTACCGCACCGAAGAAGATACGCGCAGGTCGATTTGTTGAAGTAGAGATTACTGAGGCAATGGACTACGATTTGTTCGGTGAAATGATAAAAACTTTGTAAATATTTCAAACATCTCCTCCCGAGATTATTCGCTGCGCTCCAGAATGACATGGGCGGGTTTGGGCTTATAGGCATTGAACCACCCACCGCTTGTCATCCTTGAACGTAGCGTAGCGAAGTGAAGGATCTTGTGGGGAAATGTAAAGTAAAATGTATTATACTTATATATTACAAATGTAACTGATAAGGAGAACAACTATGAAACTTAATCTTCCCAATAAGCTTACGCTTCTCAGATGTGTGCTTGTGCCTGTATTTCTGGCAGTGCTTATCATTCCTAAGAATATGTATGTTGCATGCCTTTGCTCGGCGGCAATCTTCGGTATTGCTTCAATAACCGACGCGCTTGACGGCAACATTGCACGCAAATACAATCTCATTACTAACTTTGGCAAATTTATGGATCCTCTTGCAGACAAACTGCTTGTATTTGGCGCGCTTCTCGGCATTCTTTACCGTTTTGATGGTCTTCGCCCCGTATTTATCTGGTGTGCGTTTATCGTTATTTTCCGTGAGCTGGCAGTTACATCCATGCGTCTTGTAGTTTCTGGCGCATCGGGCAAGGTAATTGCGGCAAAGATGATTGGCAAGATAAAGACAGTTACACAGATTGTTGCTGTTGTTGTAATTCTGCTTGAGCCTGTTATCATGGACATTGCGGCAAAGTTTATTGATTTTTACACTGTTCCTGTTCTCAGCTATGTTTCTATGATTGCAATGGCTGTTATGACTTTGGTTTCTGGTGTTGACTACATAAAGAGCTATTGGGAATTTATTGACCCTACCAAATAATATGAGTGAAAAACAAATCAAGGCAACCATTATGGATGCCGCCGCCATAGGGCGCTCACTCACGCGAATTGCGCATGAGATACTTGAGCGTGGCGGAAGTGTAGATAATATTGCACTCATCGGTGTACGCAGCCGCGGCGTTCCGCTGGCTGAGCGTATTGCCGCAAGGATAGGCGAGATTGAGCAAAAGAGCGTACCTGTCGGTGAGCTTGATATCACTTTTTACCGTGACGATGTTGAGCATGGCGACCAGCCGGTTATCAATGCCGCGACCATAGATTTTGATATAACAGGTCGCGATGTTGTGCTTGTTGATGATGTTATTTTCACCGGGCGCACTGTTCGTGCCGCGCTTGAAGCGTTGTTTCACCATGGCAGACCGCGCACAGTTCAGCTTGCGGTGCTGGTTGACAGAGGCTTGCGCGAGCTTCCTTTCCGTCCCGACTATGTAGGCAAAAATGTTCCCACACGTCACACTGAGCTTGTGTCCGTGCATCTTGTCGAGGTTGACGGGGAAGACATAGTTACAATTAAAGAATAAAAAAGCTGTGAGATCTTCACAGCTTTTTTTGTATAGATTATTTAACTTTTACTTCGGCAAAGTTTATCGGCATACCCTGCGATGAGAAATTTGTTTCATACTCGGTCATGATATTGCCTTCGTTATACTCGGATGCGTGCAGATCACGGCTGATCTTGACAACCTCCATGCCTGCCGCCTCAAACTCCTCAAGTGAAAAGTCAAAAAGCCCTACGTTATCGGTCTTCAGGCGAAGAATACCGTCGTCTTTAAGCAAGGTCTTGTATATTTCAAGAAACTCGCGGTAGGTAAGGCGGCGCTTGTAATAGCCTTTCTTGGGCCACGGGTCGCTGAAGTTTAAGAATATACAGTCAAAGGTTTTTGGCGCAAACCATTCGGTCAGCTCTTTTGCGTCACCGATGATGAATCGTAGATTGCCGCGCGGACCGCCCTCGTGTGCCATGGCTTTTTCAACTGCGCATACCATAACGTCCTGCACCTTTTCCATCGCATAAAAGTTGGCTTCGGGGTGTGCCACTGCCATTTCGCAGGAGAATTTGCCCTTGCCGCAACCTATCTCAAGGCAAAGCGGGCGGACATCATCAAATGGGAGCTGGGCATTTTCATGCACAGCGGCTTTATCTGTAACAAGTACCTCGGCGCAGGCTTCGATACGCTCAGCACCGTGTTTTCTTTTTCTGGCTCTCATATATTATCCTTTCGGGGGTTTTTCTACATTATACTACAGGCTGAAAATAAAAGCAAGAAAGATGTTACAGCATATTTATAGCAATAATTGCCGCTGTCGCAATAAACAGGCCTACTGTATTTTTTGCGGTGGGCTTTTCTTTAAACAGGAAAACTGCCATCAGGTATGAGAAAAACAGTCCAAGCACCGTCTGCAGCGGAAATAGAATCATCGAGTCAAGGTGCTTTGCCGCGACAGCCTGTAAAAAGATGTTGAGATAAAGGCATATGGCCATCATCGGCAGATATACGGTGTAGTGAATTTTAGGCAGAGTCGGTTTTTCGCGCCGCATGATGAAATATGCAGATGCAAAAACAATGGCGGCAACAGAAAATGTTACAAGATTGTAAAATGATGTGTCGCAATCGGTGAAGCTTGAATAAAGCTTGACGGTCAGGCTGTTCACTCCTGATGAGAGCCATACTGCGAACAGCAAAAATATATCGCCAGGCTTCATTTTAGATGTTGCTTTTTTGCCGCGGTCACTCAGCAGAGAGATTGCAGGAATCAAAAATGCAAACGCGGCATACTGCATCACGGTAACCTTTTCGCCAAGAATCGGTGCCGCCAAAATACAAGGAATAACTATGCCGGTCTGACAGCAAACGTCAAGCTGTACATAAGCGCCGCGCCGTACGGACATTATCCATGTCAGCAGAAATACGCTCATTGATATTCCCGACAGTACCGATATCAGAATTGCAGGGGAGCTGATTGTTGAAATGTCTGTTTTGAAAATGCAGACAGCCGCACCGATAACTGCGCACATCAGGGTACGTAATGCACCGAAAAACAGCGTTTTTGAAAAAGTGTCAAGGTCGCTGCTACTCTTTTTACCTGCAAAGCCTTTGGCACTGCCGCAAAGTGTTGATAGCAGAACAAAGATGTATCCTGTCATTTTTCTTCTCCGAGTGATATGTCGATAACATCGCCGCAAAGTCCGTTTGCCTCGGCATATACACGCAGTGTGCCAGCCTCTTTGCCAACCTTGACCGCGACTGCTATAACTCCGGCGCGCATACGGCGATGCGGCAGGTCAACTCTTTCGTGGTCGCACACGTCAGAGCCTGTGCCGACTATCGCACCAAGTGAATTTGTCGAGAATGATACATTCGGCGATGCATCGGGAACTTTGTTGCCGTCGGCATCAAGTGCATAGCATGACACAAGCGCTATGTCGCGACCGTTTGCCACTATGCCGTCATTGTCAATTTCAAGTGCAAGGCGCACCGGCGCGCCGGTTGCTTTAACAGAGTCGCGTGCTACTTCATTATCTTGGTTGTAGCCGATAACGGTGACGGTTTTTTTGAGATAAGGCACATTCCATTCTACAGTTGCAAATTTTTCAACCTTTTGTCGGCCAAGGCTCATCTTGCCGAGGAAAAGCTCAGCTTCTTCGCAGTTGGTGTATGCCACAACGCGAACAGGCTCCCCCTCTTTTGCGGTGATGTTCCAGTGAGGCAGTATGTGTATCATCGGATTTTCTGACCAGTGCGAAAGATTCTGGTAAAACGCGTCTTTTTTACGCAAAAACAGATCAATTGCGCCTGCCTGTGAGCAGAGACGCGGCCACAGACATTCGCCTCTGTGCTCAAATCCGTCCCACTGATAGCCGCCGAGGATATCGGGGGATGAGTTCAGATATTTCCATGAGTATTCGCGTGAGCGGAAGAGTTCATTTGTGTCCTTGTCGTATGCCGACATATAGCCGCGCACGTGTGAGTCGTCCCTGTACCAGCCGCGTGTTGTGCTGGTTGCGGCAAACTCAGTTGCGATAATGGGTTTGCCGGGGTAAAGGCGGCGTGCGTCATCGTACATTTCAAGGTTGTAGTTTATGCCGATAGTGTCAAGTTCTGCCATTATCGGCGCTTTGTCTGGCGGCGCGCAGACTGCACTCGTAATAATTCTTGTGCTGTCAAGCTTTTCGGTCAGTGCGCGCATACGGCGAAACATTCTAACGCCGTCTTCGCTTCTGTGGCGCGGCTCTTCGTTGCCTAGTGACCAGAAGAAGACAGACGGGTGATTTCTGTCGCGCTTTATCAGCATTTCAAGCTGACGAAGTCCCTCGCCCGATGATGAAAAATGTCTTGTTTCGCTCATCACGATAAAGCCTGCTTCATCCAGTGCATTCATCACCGCTTCCGCGTGGGGATAGTGGCTGCAGCGATATGCGTTTGCCCCCATTTCCTTAAGCATCTTCAGCTTGTAGCGGTGAATGTTTTCGGGTATAGCTCTGCCGGTTAGTCCGAAATCTTCATGGACATTTACGCCCTTTATCATTTGCTTTTTGCCATTAAGGAAAAAGCCTTCGGTTGTAGCCTTGAATGTGCGGAAGCCTGTGCGCACGCTTTCGCTGTCGCAAAGTGTTTCGCCACAGCGTACCTCGGTCACTACTGTGTAGAGGTTTGGAGCATCAATATCCCACAGCATGGGCGAATCAATTTCTATTTCTGAAATTGCCGTTGCTTTGTCAAAGCTGTTTACGGTTGCATCTGTGCATACCTCTGCAACCATATCCCCGCTCGGCGTATAAAGAGCGGTGCGTACATTTGCATCTGCCGCCACGGGTGCACCGTTTTCAAGCTCGGTTTCAAAATGTACTGCCCATTTTGTGCCTCCGAGATGCTCAGGCCGTGCATACACACCGTAGAGTGCGATGTGTAAAGGTGCGCTTTTCTTCAGCCATACGTTGCGGCAGATTCCGCCGCCTTCATACCACCAGCATTCGTGGCGGTCGGTTATGGTATGCACGGCAAGCACATTTTCTTTGTCAAATCTCACAAAGTCGGTAATGTCGATTTCAAATGATGTGTAGCCGCAGAAATTGCGTCCGACAGAAACACCGTTCAAAAATACCTCACAGTGAGTTGCCACTCCCTCAAAATAAATGGCAAGTCGCTTGTCGCGGTCGTCTTCTTCAAGTTTAAAGTGTTTGCGGTACCATGCGTTTTCATATTTGAAATAACCAAGCCCGCAGTTGTATTTTTCGTTTGGTTCTTGCAGGATAACATAGTCGTGGGGCAGTGAAACTGTTTCCCACTTTTCGCTTGTGTAAAGTGCTGATATACGATAGTCGTTTACGCGGTCATTGTATGCGTATGCGGCAGGGCCTGTCAGCATTTCTTCGGTCTTTGCCTGCATATATGCCGCACCCTTGTATGGTGGCATTTCTGTTTCTATTTCTCCGCGGTGAAATCGCCAGTCGTCATTAAATAGCATCTTTTCCGGCATGGTTGTACCTCCGTTTGTGTGCATCTATCCGGTGTCCGTCATCCTTGAGCGTAGCGAAGGATCTCGACGTCGGATAGATGCTATGTTATCCGCCGGAGATCCTTCGGCAAGCCTCAGGATGACAAGGGCGGGTTTGTGCAAAGGTGGATAAGGCTATAGACACATTTATTTTAATGCATACCGCGAAAATATAAAATGATTAAAAGTGACAAAAATATGGACAAAAATGCTATTTACAATTTTTGTTTGGTGATGTAAAATATGTTTGAGGTGATGAATTTGAAATACATCTCTGCAAGAACCGTAAAGAATTCTGACAGTAAAAGTACAGAGTTTATGAGCCTTAACAATTGTGGCGCATTTATTGATACGGACAAACCGATAGTGACAAACCGACCTGACGGACGTATGGATTTTCAGCTCATATACATTAAAAAGGGTGCTATAGAGTTTACCGAAAACGGTGCAAAAAGCATCGCTTGCGGTGGCAGTGTTATCCTCTTTCGCCCGAGAGAGCCGCAGAAGTATCGCACAGCCGAAGACGGCACTACATTTTATTGGGTTCATTTTTCGGGAAGTGAGGCTGAAAAGCTTTTGGATTTTTTTGTCGGCAGGGCTTTGAATGTCGGCAATTTTGTTGAGTTTGAGGAGTTTTGCAATGATGCGGCGCGTGCGTTTGCATCGGGTGCCGAAAACTGCCAGCTTTACTCTGTGGGCAGATTGCTTTCGCTCATTGCATTGCTTTCGCAAAAGGTGGGCAAAAGTGACGCGGCAAGAATGCGCGAAATGTTAGAGCCTGCTGTGCTTGATATGCACACTTATTTTGAGGTTGCGCGTTCAAACGATGAATATGCAAGTCTTTGCGGACTTTCAAAGGCGCATTTTATCAGGACATTTCACTCGGTTTTTGGTGTGCCGCCACAGAAATACCGCACCGGGATTATCATGCGCGAGGCAAAGCATCTGCTAAAGGGTGGCATGAGTGTCGGCGATGTTGCGGATTCACTCGGATTTGCGGACAGATTTTATTTCAGCCGCTTGTTTAAAAAGTATTTCGGTACACCTCCAAAGGAGTATAAATAAAAACATCGGGTATAAGCCCGATGTTTTTATTTCAAAGGATTCCATTTTCCGCGTAGATAGCACCACAAAAACAGCGCAAACAGCACTACATTGTGTGCAATCATGCATCCCCATGCGCTTACAAGTCCTGTGCTGAAAAATGTGATGCATATAAATGTGCCGAGAATACGCACGCCCCACATGCCAATGATGTTATAGATAAACGGTTTCACCGTATATCCAACGCCAAGCATTATGCCCTCCAGGATTATTGCTGCGCCGAAGATCGGCTCTGACAGCGCGACCATGCGCAGCACTGACGTGCCAAGCGCTATTACGGCGTTGTCATCTGAGAAAATGTCCATCATGGGTGCGGCAAATACAAACAGCAGCCCGCCTGTGATTATCATAAGCCCTATTTCTACAACTAAAATCACTTTGGAAAAGTCACTCATCCGTTGTTTGTCGCGCGCGCCCAGCGCATTTCCGGCAAGCGTTGCCGCCGCGGTCTGCATTCCGTAGCCGGGAACGTAAAATGCTGATTCCACAGTATTTGCGATGGTGTGTGCCGCTGTTGCCGTGTCGCCAAGCGAGTTTATCATCGAGGCGAACACTACATAGCCGAGATATGTACCGAAGCGCTGAAACATATTTGGTATCGCTATCTTAAAGCAGGGGCGAAGTATCTGCATATCGGGCAGAATGCGCATACCGCGCGGCGAGATTCTTTTGTGTCTGAAAAGAACTATTGTGATTATTATGCCGCCTACCGTAAATGCAACAGCACTTGCCATTGCTGCGCCGCTTACACCCATTCCGGCACCGTATACCGTGATGTCACAGACAGTGTGGGTGGGATAGATTAAAAAGTAGTTGAGTATAACATTGACCGCGTTTACCGCAATGCCGACAAGCATCGGCGTTTTGGTATCGCCTGCGGCGCGCAGAACTGTTCCGAAAATCAGTATTGCCGCACGCGGAAGCATTGGTGCATAGAGAATGAAAAAGTATTTCGCCGCCTCGCCGCGAATTGATGCGTCAACCTGCATTAGTGCAGGAACGATAGGTGCAAGCGAGAGCGTCAGTGCAGTGAAGAATATGCCAAGTATAAGCGCCGCAAGTACAGCTTGTCCGGATGTGCGGCGCGCCAGGGTTTCGTTTTTCGCACCTAAACTTTGTGCAATGTATGAGAGAAAGCCGATGCCCATCGCCGATATCGTGCCGTTGACCAGCCAGTTTATCGTGGTGGTTGAGCCAACCGCGGCGGTCGCCGCAGTGCCAAGCGAGCCGACCATTGCGGTGTCAATGTACTGCACGGCAGTTTGCATAAATTGCTCAAGTATCGTTGGCCATGCAAGCGCCATTATCGTCGGCAATGTACTCCATTTTAGGTTTTTTAAAAATGTCATTTATGGATTATGTAGCTCACTTTTTTGTGAATATCATCTTGTTGTCATCGCCTTCGCTCTTAAAATAGAAAGAAAGCGTTTTGTCGTCAATAATCTCTGCAAAGCAGATTTCTTTATCGGTATAACCGCCGCCGCAAAGAGCATACAAGGTATAGCCTGTGCCGTCTTCCATGTATACCCCGGCTATCTGGTTATCGCCGCGTGTCATATAAAATGAACCGTCATTGCACAGCTCAAGGGTAAATGCCGATTCGTCTGTAGTTTCATATACTGCGTTTACACCGCCGTTTATTGCATACATGAGCTTTTCGCCGATGATAATGTCGTTATCGCTATTCAGTGTTACGCTAACGGTTTTATCATCGTCGGTGTATTCTTCGCCGTCAACAAATTTTACGGTCAGTGAAAGGGTATCGCCGCTTAAACTGTATATACCTGTTGCGTATTCGCCCTCCTGGTAAAGCGAGAAGCTTTTGTTGTCATAAAGCTCAAGCAAAACAAACTCTTCGTTTTCTCTGATATACCATGAGCCGCTTACAGTTTTTTCATCGCGGTCTACTTTAAGTGTGGGCGCAGGAAATCTTCGTGAGAACACGATGTTTTCTTCGGGGAAAAGGCGTATATCTAAAACCTTTCCGTTTTCATCTGTGCTGACTTCATATGGTTCATATAAAAATGTACCGTCTGTATAGAATGTTCCGCGTAAAAATCGTGTATAGTCTTCGCCGTTATTAAAACGGCAGAATATATAGTCATCAACATCGATGCCTTCTTCTTCGGTAACCAATTTAAATAATATCTGGTCATAAACATAGTCATCTTCGTGACCGTTATACGAGCTTAAAACATAGTTATAAATATAATAATCTTCTCCGTGTTCAAATTGGTCATTTTCAAAGATTCGCAAAAGATATATGTCACCGTTTGAGTTTGCGCCATACCAGCATCCGCGCATATCATCGGGGGTGTATATGTCAAGCGCTTGCGGTTCGGATGGTTGTTCTGTTACCGTTTCGCCCTCACTTTCAATAAGTGCTCCATTGTTGTCGCATGCGGCAAAAGCAAGGATAAGGATAAGTAATAATAATGTAAGTTTTTTCATGAGCGCTCTCCAAAAGTTAATATGATCTGATAAGTATTCTATCATAAATATGGAATAAAGTAAACAAAAAACCACCCGAAAGAGAAGTTGTATTAGGGATTTAATATTTCAAGAAAATAGCGGCATAGTCGTTTTTAACGGCTATGCCGTTTTTCTTTGCTCAAGGCTGCAAGGTGCAGCGAACTCGCCAATGCAGTTGTAAACAATGCGGATTCGTTGCACTTTTCTTCCTTCAACGGTCTCGGGCTTGTGCACATAAATCTTAGTAACGAACTCGCGGATAATCTCGGCGGTGAGTTCTTCGATGCAAGTGTACTTGCGAACAAGGCGCAGGAAGTATTCGATGTTGAGAGCATTCTGCTTGTCGGTAGCGATTGTCGATTTCAATTCGGCAATGCGTGCCGTCAATGTATGCGGCATCACTGGGCATGGCAATCTGCGACAGTTTCTATGCAGGTTGCAAAACGGTTGCAGACAATTTTGCAATCTATATGGTTTTAGAGGGCTATAGCTACTACGCTGTTTTCACCAGTGTAGAAGATACTGTTGTGCTGATCGTTGCAAAACCTGTGTCACCTGACACTGCTTTGCACATGGTACAGATTGACGAGCTAAACATAGACTGTTTCCTTCAAAAAACAATTGCGAGAATCTGTGTAATAAATCTGCTTTTATCCTTATGCTGCGGCGGGCCTTCCAGATAAACGTGGCGATAGGTGCCGGAAAGGGTGATGCCGGCTTCTTTTGCATATGAAAACAGTTTTTTGCGTGTTTCTGGGATAGCCTCGTATGCACCATGATGGTAAATTGAGAGCGCACGCAGTGTGGGAATATTTTCGATGTATTCTCCTTCGCTTTCGGGCGGAACAGCTACGCAATAAGAAATTTCGTCAAGTGAGTGCACGTCGTATTCGGTAAAATACATACGCTTTGTTACGTCGGTTCCGTGTTTTCGCATTGCCTCAAGCGCGGTGTCGCGAAGCAAGTTGGTTTTATCTTCAATGGAAGACGTGTTGTATATACGGCGATAAATTGTTTGCGGCGGAACCGTAATTTCCTCAATAGTATCGTTGCTTTTGCAGGTTCTTTCTTTAAGTTTTTCTATGGCGAGATTAAGCTTGTCTCTCATGGTTTCAAGCCGCTTGATAACCGATGCAAGGTCCGAAGACTCCTCGAAGTATTCTCGGATCTCATCGAGAGAAAGTCCTAAATCCTGAAAGACTCGTATAGTGCGGATTTGCGTGAACGTATCTATGGTGTAGTATCGGTTTGCCGAAGAGCCATCCTTTTTGTCGGGCACAATCAGACCCTTTGCCTCATAGTTCAGGATGATTCTTCTTGTGATTCCAATGGCATTCGCAATCTCGCCTATGGAAAACAGTTTCTTTTCGTTCATAAAACACCTTTAAATTTAAAATAATTGTAAAAAAAAGTATTGCATCGCACATTAATGTACGGTGTATAATTATTATAGCATTTTTTCCTTAATTTTCAAGTTTTTACATGATAAATGACAGAAAATTTGCGTTTACAGTTGAACAAAAAGAGATGCTTCATTTCTCTGCTAAAGAAATGGGTATCCGCTTGTTAAAAAACTTCTTGAATTTGGAGGGAGAACTGATGAAAGGATTGTCGAAACGCATAATATCCGTGCTTATGACGACAATAATGATTTTCAGCATGGTTGCACCGGCTTTTGCTTCAGTGGTAAATAATGCTGAAAATGCGGGAATTGACGGAGATAAAGGTCAATTTGTAATTACCAATCCCGACGGTACTACCGAGGTGGTAGACGAGAGTTGGGAAGAGAAATTTCCTTATGGCATTTTCGCTTTGAGTGATGGCGAAATGTATTTGGAAGAAGGCGGCGATGAGAAGGTTCTTACCGTACACCGTCTTGGCGGATCAGTAGGCAAGGCTTCGGCGATAGTTTATTATCTCCCTGCCGTTGTTGAAAATGAAAATGGAGAGAGCAGTTATGTTTCTGCGATTTCTGCAGATGATATCATAATTGAAGTTGAAGATCCGCTCCCCATTACCGAATATCAGGCATGGGGTATGCCCGCGGCGCCCGAATCGGGAGATGCGCTAATACTCTCTAAAGAGGGGACAGACGGCAACGGAAATCCTTGCACACTTCTTTATGTGGAAGTAGAAGCGGATGCATATGAATGGTATGTCCTTTTTGACGAAGATTGGACGGAGATAGATTATGCAGAGACCGCGGAACTTCCCGTTAGTGCAGAAGATATCGAAGAATACGATTTCCGTTTGGTATATGAGGTTAACGGCACAAGATACAGCACCGATTCTTACAAGGGTGTTGAATATGTAAAGCCCGAGGAAGAACAGCTTCCCTCTATGCCCGCTGACCTTGAACTTAATCCTGAAAAAACATTTAGCGCTCTCGATCTTGATGATAGCGATGATGAATATTCGGGATGGCTTTTTGAGGTTTGCTTTGCAGACGGTGAATATCAAAAGGATATTCGATTGACTGTAATTGATGATAGCGTTGCTGAACTTATGGAGTTTGGTACGTTTACCATTCTTGATAGCGTTGGCGCAGATGTTCACGAAAGCATCAATAGCGTGATTATGAGCATCGGCGACAATGACGAGGACCTTTCCGAAAACGCAAAAGTCGGCTTTGCCATAAATGAGGCTACCTTTGACAAATCAAACGGTGTTGCGACCGTAACTGTTGAACGTACCGGTAGTATCATCAATACGCTCAGCGTTGACTGGTCTCTTGAAAGCGGAAGCGCAGTTGTGGGCAAAGACTATGCAGATGCAAGCGGCACGTTGTATTTTTACGGCGAGCAGACCACCGCAACCATAGAGATAGAGCTTGTAAATGATAAGGTTCTTTGTGAAGATGAAAAAGATTTTACAGTAAAACTTTCAAATCTTCTCGGCGATGACAATGCAGAACTTGTAAATGACACATTTACAGTTTGGGTTTACAATTCAGATTCCTCGTCGGAAATGAATCTTTCAAGCGTACTTTACGATGTCGAAACCGATGATGTATCCGGAAACATCGAAGAGGTGAGTACAACAAAAGTAGTTACCGAAACCATTGGCGGTACACAAACTGTCGGAAAAGGCCTTGATCCTTTGTCCGATTCGGGCAGATATGCAACAATCGACTTTGGTACCGAAAGCGAGGATACTCTCGATCCTTTGTATTACAGTTACGGAAAGGTATCTTTCAATTCGGGTGACTGGGGCAGCAGCGTGAATCACAGCGTTTCTGTATCGGGTAAGGGAAATCACAGTCAATCAAAGCAGATTCCCAACCTCGGATCAATGTATGACAGTCTTATTTCAAATACAACGGGTATTGCAGAACTTGCAACCGCCTGGAAGCTTACCTGGCGCGGTCTGGAATATACATATTCCTACTTCCAGTACAAGCTTGGCAGCGATACGGTTCGCAAGGAAGTTTACCACAAGGGCTGGCGTGAAGGTCTTACATATTATTTGTCATATTCGAGCAACATATATTTCAGCGACAGTTGGGATTATACCGAAAAAGACGGTAGTATCACCGCAGGCCTTGCGCGTTATGATGCACATGACTGTGCAAATACGATTACCGCAAAAGCAAACGTTACACTTTACAGAAGAAAGTTTAACAACAACTTCTACCTCGATATTTATACTGCAAACGACGAGTATAACGAGAAGGGTGTTTTGACAAACAGTAACGTATCAAAGCTTCCCGTTGAGTATTATAAGAGCATCCAACCCGAAATAGCATTTGTTTCAAATGCGGGCGGTGCTTCGTACGGCCAAATGTATGTTGGTTCATCCTTTACCGTAGATCTCAGTAAATCGCATCTTGACTGTGTTGCGGCATACATAGTTGACTCTACGGGAAAGAGATTTGCAGAGGGTACTGTTAACGGCAACATGGTTACCTTTAGCAATATTATTGCAAATCCTACGGGCGACTGTTATATTACAATCGTTCTCGACCGTAAGCAGAACGTAAATCTCAGTATCGTTACATCTTCTGAGATAGATGCAAACGGCGTTCTTGTTGACAACGCATATAAAAATGCGAGCGAGCTTTTCAAGAGCCGTGTTACCGACGGTAAAATAACTGTCGGATATTCTGTTCGCAAGACAAGCGGCGACTATAAGTTCAAGGATGAAATTGAAGAAACAAAGATTGATATCAGTGATGCATCTATGAAATCCGACGGTATTTTGTCGCTTGTCAGAGCAAACAATATTGCAAACGTTCAGTATATCAATTTCAATCTTCCCGAAGAGGATATGATTGTCTTTGCGGGCAAGTCATATTCGGGTAATCAGAATATCAAACTCGAACAGAGCCATCTTTCGATGAATGATATACTGTTCTACTATTATCATGAGGACTTCCTCACCGCACAGCGTCCCATGCAGCTTACAATCGACACGACCGCTATCTATTACGACAGAAACGGAAACGGTCAGATTGACGGATACTACAACACCGAATCGGGCGTATTTATTCTCACCGAGGTAAACGGCGTAACCGACGAACTTGTATCTTATGTTGATAACGGCGATTTTGAGGAAACGCAGTTTGAGCCTTACGTTGATGAAAGCGGCAAGGTTTATCAGTATTTCCTCCGCCCGTATTACGTAGCAAACCCCGTAAGCCTTGTTGTACCCACCGGTCACAGTGTTGACGAGCGTATGCAGGTAATGCCGAACTTTATAACCGACGTTACCGACTCTAGCGTATATGAGGCGCTTACCAAGGAACAAAAACAGTACCGCGCTATTGTCAGCGGTATGACAAAACTCGGTCAAGACGGAACACTCCACTACAGTGCAGATGACCATTATAAGTATACTGCTGCAGCAAGTGCATACAGTTATGTCGATATTCCGCTTGGCGGCGACACAAATCCCAGCCACCACGTTAAGAGTGTTGAAATTCTCGCATCGGCACCGCAAAACGGCAGATTTACCGCAAATGGCATTGACTATATGTCACATGAAGGTTTGGCGTACTATTACAGTGCGACCGGAGCCCAAAATCTCGGCGATGCCATCTTTGTATGGGAGCCTGAATATTTCGGCAATCTTTTGACAGATTTTGATTCGCCCGCTCCTGTAAATATTCCTCATTCGCTTGCGGGTGACAACATTCCGATTACAAATGAACTTGAACTTTGGTATCTCAAAGAGGATGGCACCTGGACAAACGTTGAGCCTGTGGGCGAAGGTGAAGGATATGCAAAGGACGATTTAGGCCTTTACACCTCCGAAATCCGTGCAAATGATGAGGGCACAAGAGCACTTAACGAATATCTCGGCTCGTTTACGGGTAACGATACCTTTGCATTGGTAGTTCAAGAGCAAAAACGTACTACCGACGAGATTATGAACACCTTTAGTGTTCTTGACGACGATGAAAATGCTAAAGCCGAAACTGTTACAAGAGGCACTCTCGGTTTGTACCCCAATTCCGAATACTTAAAGCAAAACGGAAGCACCGCTTCTGCAGGTGATGCAGGAAATGACGGCGAAAGCGAATATCCCGAATTTTCTGTTGATGCCGAGCCCGAGCTTTTCTCTTTCAGCGGTTCTGTACTCGGTGCGTTTGAGATTGAAACCGACGGATATGAGATAAGCCTTGGATTTGGTATTCCTGTTTATTCAAAGGATAACGGCGGCGATACCGGTTCTGCCGTTAACACGTTTGACGACGTAAAAGAAGCTGGTGAAAAAATCGGTAATTTTATAAAGAACGTATTTACAAAGGGCGGTCAACCCTTTAAGAACCTCGCGGCTGATGACTTTGGCAAAAAGGGTACAAAGTTGAAATCCGTTGAGTTCTCAATGTCGGTAGCACTTGGCATTAACCTCAAGTACAATCCGCTCGACAACTCTTATAAGTTTTCAGAGGCGGCTATTGCATTCAGCGCCGGAATAGAGCTCAGACTTTCCTACCGTTTCTCTGTTTTGCCGCTCCTTTATGTATATGTACAGTTTAGTTTTGAAGTATCGGCGGAAACCGGACTCGGCAGAGAAAGAGAAGCTGTTGAGGGCGACATTATACTGAACAACAGCGAGGGAATCGTTCTCCGTGAGAATCCCACCGACGGAGAAAGCAATCGCTATGCTTTCATCACCGATAAGAAGGCATTTAACATCCAATTTGAAGGAAAACTCTATATGGAGTTCTTCGAGGTGGATGATAAAGACGGTGACGGCGTATTTGATGAGGGAACTGACACTATCGGAAAACGTGCCGAGGGATTTAACTCCGGATATATTTCCTCTGACGGAAAAAATTCTACAGAGGTAATGATTAAGCTTCAAAAAGGTTTTGACCTTGGTAAAGACATTTTGATAATCCTTACGGCTATTGATGACAGCGATGAAGAAAACGGTAAGGCAACCCTTAACCGCATCGCGCTTATCAAAGACGTAGAAAACGATATTTACTGGAAGGGTATCAGCATCGGACTTGAGGGCGGCGTTGAAGTTGGTGTCGGCGCAGGTATCGATATCGCAAAAGTTGAGATTTTTGTAAAAGCAAATATCAACTTTGCATTTACCCTTGGAGTATATAACGCCGAAGAGGACAAATACGAACCTGCAACAATTGACGAGTTCGGACTTTCGGCAGGACTTGGCGTTCGTGCCGTGTTCTTGTTCTTCAGCTTTGAGCTCGACCTTATCGGTTATTCACTTAACTACTCGAGCGACGACGGTTGGACACATGGATGGTCCGCAGTCGGCGGTAAATACGGTGATACCAGTGAGTTGAGTGACGGCGGCGAAAAGATTAACGTATACATTCAGACACCCTCACAGGTACGTGCCTCTGTTTACGGCAATAACGTAAACGGAACAGAGGGAGATATGACTGAGCAGGCTTACAACTCAAATACTCCTGATTTCCAGGTTTCCGGTTACGGTGCAAGTGTAAATGCGTTTAAGCTTGTTGGCGATGTTGAAACAGGCTATGAATATCAGATAGTTACTGTTGGCGATACAAACTATGTTGTTTACACCGGTACAAATACCGATGTAGAGCAACCTGTAGATAACACCGAAATTTGGCTTTCTAAACTTGAAGTAAACGATGATGTTTACGGTTTTGTAAACCCGATAGCAGGAAACGGAACGGCGGAGCAAAAATATATAGCCGTTGACGGTGACGGCACGGGCGACCTTGACTTCTATGCATTTGCGGATGATGACGGAAAGAGCATTAACGTTATATGGATAAGTTACGGTGAAAAGACCGAAACTCCCGTTATGCCAAGCGGCGAAGCTTACGGTGGCATGAACGAAACCAACTATGACAGTATCGTTAAGCCTGATTTGATGGATGTTCCCGATGTATCTGATTATTACATCAGCGTTGAGGATTATAACGAACTTACATCCGAAGAGCAGGAAGACTATCTTCCTGAATTTGCGGAAGTACCCGTGGAAGAACCCGAAGACGAGCCTGAAGACGAGCCCGAAGGTGAACCTGAAGAAGGCGAACTTGAAGAAGGCGAACTCGAAGATGAGCCTGAACTCCAAGTTATAGGATACTATCACGTAGACTATACAGATTATCAGAGTGCTTGTGACGCATATGATGAAGCAAATGATTTGTATGCAGATTCCAAGGCAGAATATGATTCTTATACAGCGTGGTACAAGTATTTCCGCGGTACCGATGCCGAAAGACAGATTGTTGACGCATCGCAGAATACAGTTGTTAAGTTTGCAACGTTTGACACCTCGGATGTAGGCAGCGACGGATTCTCCGACGTAACCGTACTTAGCGACAGCGAAAACGAAACATACTATTTTATGCCTGTGAGCGCAGGTGACGTATCTGTTTTTGTACAGTCTGTACTTTACAACACTGAAGAACTTGACCAGCGCTTTACAGAGTACAAAAAGTTCCTTGACAATATTATGGTGCTTGACGACAACGCAAGCGACCCGAGCGGTTATCTTGAAGCGTCAAAGCAGTTCCGTCTTAACTATCAAAAGAGCTTCCTTGAGATTTACGGCGGCAACAGTATGCTTACCGTAAATATTCCCGGCAAGACTTTGACAAACAATGTTATGTATGTAAGCTTGCATCAGGAGGACGGTAACGGGGTTGCAACAGAGCAGACTCACGAAGTCATCACCAACATCGATCTTACCGAGATTGACGGCACATACTATCTTGCATACGTAACTTTGCAAGACTTCTTTGAAAAGAATGGCGGCGCATATACGGATTGCAGCGGTATTTCACGCTTCTATCTCAGAACATTTACTGTTGACGACGATGGCCGTGTAGAATGGGGAACACCTTACTTGCTCCGTTCGGTTGTCAACTTTGAAGAGGACAGTTCAAAGGACGGCGTTTACAGCAACGGTTCACTTGTTAAGAGATACAATGATGCATATATATCTAATATAAGCTTCCTTGACGGTAAGATTGGCGACAAACTTACAGGCGATGAAGAAACATTCTATCCTTTTGCAGATGTAGAAGAAGAAACCTTCCTTCTCTTCGAGATGAACGGCAGCACCTACGTAATCAAGGAGGATAGCCTCAAATCTATCGTAGGCGATTCTCACACAGGCGTAATTTCTCCTTTCTTTACACCTGAGCAGGTATACGGTGACAGACTCCCCGAAGATCAAACCGAGGGTTACAGTTCTAATAAGAGCGAGGTTGTTATCGGCGCAGACGGAGAGGGCAATGTTGCGGCAATCTATACATCATCTGTTCCCGGAACTACCAATAATGCAATTTACATCTCTTATTGGGATTATGAAAACGGCGCATGGAGTAGTGGCGTAATGCTCGCCATGAACTACATGGACGTTTATGAGCGTTCTATTGCAAACAGTTGGGATAGTGTAGAAACCGAAGCGGCTTATCTTGACAGCACTCTCGGCGGCGGTATGACAAGTATGACCTTTAGCGGTCTTCAGGTCGCACTCGGACGTGTTCCGGCCGAGCAGAGCATGGAAACTATGTCCGCAGACGGCGAAACATCAACAAGCAGTGTAAATATTGACGAAAACGGTTATGTTGATGCACTTTCAAAACTCGGAATAACTATTCCTGAAAATGAAGATGAGTATGAGGTATTCTCTGAAGAATTCAGCGATGAGGATTTGTACGTTCTTTCCGAAGAACTTGAACTTCTCGGTATTGATACCGGCAGACGCAATTCTTCTGTTCCCGAACTTCTTATTCTCACAATGGGCTCTCTTGTAGAACTTTGGGAATATGAGGCAAACGGCGAAAAGATAATTGCGGCAAAGAATGAGGAAGGCAAAGACACTGCAGAGCATGCAGACCTTGGCGTTTATGCTATCAGCTACGGCAAGGGCGGTCAGCAGGTCGGAAATGCGGCAATTTACTTTGGTTACAACGAATTTTCTGTAGGCTCCGAGCTTTATGCATCCGTAAGCTTTAAGAATGTCGGCGATGCGGCAATCCGCGGAAGCGTAGATCAGCCCATTACGGTAAACCTTATGGCACATGATGCAGACGGCGCCCCTCAGCTTCTCACAAGCTGGCAGATTACACAGTCTATCGGCGCAGGTCAGATTGTAAATCTTTCTACCGATAGCGCTTACTGTGCGCCTCTTGCAAGTAGCCTTGGCGCAGGAGATTACTTCTACATCACCGTATCCGAAGACGAATATGCAAGTACACCGTATGTTTACGATTCTTCTACGGATGCAAATTGCATCTATACGTTCAACATCGAAAGCAAAACCGAGCTTGCAATCGAGTCATTTAATGCTGATATAATCGGCGTTTCTGACGAGGGCGATTCAAAGATTGATTTCTCGTTTGATGTGACCAATCGCGGCACGGTAACCGCTGAGGACGTTTATGTACAGTTCAGTTATGTCAGCGGATATGATGAAGATGGCAGCGAAATCTACTCTCCTCTTGATATCACAGACAGTGACATCTATGTTTCTCAGCAAAAGCTTATCACCGATGATATGTTTGTTCTCGGTGTAAACGATCTTGCAAACGGTATTATCTATCTTGGCACTGATTCTAAGTTCTATACCGATGCTTATTACATCACCGAAGATGATTATAATGCAATTATTGCAAGATATTACAGCACCACTCCCGTTGAGGGCTGGGATAGAGGAACATACAATGGCACTACGTATTATTTCGACAAACTCCATTATACAAGTGCGTATGCAGCATATACAGCCGGCAGTGAGGCGGTAAAGAACTGGTCAAACGGCGGTAACGGATATTACTATAACAACGCATACGACAGTTATGCCGATGCAAAGAGTGCGGCAGATGCGGCACGTAAGGCAGAATATGTACTTACTGCGGCACAGTATAACGCACTTGGCGAAACCGAAAAGGCGGCCTTTAAGCAGGCAAGCGACAATGCAGGATATTACATCCCGAGCGGATATGCTACTTATTCGGATGCAATAAGCGCTTATGAAAGTGCACTTGAGGACAATTCACAACAAATCAAGGGCAACTACTTCCGTACTGTAGAGGGTGAGATCCGTGTTGCTCCCGAAAAGTTCAAGGGCAACATTACAGGAAGCCTTAATATCAAAGCAGAGGTATTCTCAAGCACAAGCAATCCGGATTACAGAGAAAATCTCCATGTTTCCAAACATACCGACGAGTATGACGGAATAAATAACTCTGACGATGCACAACTTGAACAAAGCAGTTTTGTCAATGTTGCGGCAAAAGTAGTTATTGCGCGCGGTAGCGAACGTACTCTTCCTGTTGATATACGCACCACTACGGGTAAATCCCCTGTAATCAGCGTTATTGAGGTTGCAGACGGATCTGATGAACTCAGTACCCTTTATTACACTCCCGATGCGGACAGTGATGGTGTGGCATCGGTAGAAACAGGTTCTATCACTATTGTCGGCAGAACTCTTGGCGAGGGTGTAATTCATATTGTTGACAGCGCAACCAACACCACCTATGCTATTGCTTACATAGTGGCAGAAGAGGGCAACGGCGTTAACATCTACAATGACGATGCACAGTTCAGCTTCTACAATGCAGACGGAAGTCGCTTTAACGAAGAAGAGCCTGCGCAGGATTGGTCGTTTAAGGATGTATCAAGCTGGACAAATGTTCCTGCCGTACCTTACCTCAGTAATCTTGCTATCGGTAAGCAGGGAACTACATTTACATTCAATACCAAGGCAAGTGAGATTTCGTTTAGCCTTATCGGAAGTGCTGTTGTAAAGAGCAACAAGTTCCCCGGTGAGTATATAGTTTCAAGTGACGGAAGCGTTGCACCTCCGCTCAGCACTTCGATTGATTTTGGTAATGATACGCATATCACGCATACCATTACCGTTACCGTTACAAGCGAAACGGCATATTTTGACACAGTACATCTTGCTTATGCGGGTGAATACTCGCCGAGCGACGATATTTCGGCACCCGGTCTTTACTTTGGACGCAGTTTCCCGACTGCACATTCGGTTAAGACGGGCGAAACTGTTGAAATCACCGTTTATGCGATAGATGAAAGCGGACTCCAAAGCATGATGTTTAACAACACCGTTATCAATGCGGCGGACATCACAAAGACGGATGACAACTTGTGGAGCTACACATTTAGCGTAAATGCAAACGAAAACTTTATCGTTTCTGCAGTTGACACCAACGGAAATACCACGAACAGAAGTGTAGAGGTTGACTGGTTTGGAGATGATGAAACTACTCCTTACGGTATGGCTCCCGAACTTGTGGTATCGCTTAAAAAGGTTGTCGGCGATGCGGTGACAAACGTAACCGAAGACACAACACTTATTGATACCGAACTTGTTGTCGGCGGACATATCTATATTGATGTATCAGGTGATGAGGCAAGTGTTGTATACTCCGAATACGATAAGGAAACCGCAAGATTTGCACCCCGTGACGGTGTAATTGCAGATAAGCTCACCGCAAACGGATACTATCTCGTAAAGGCAACGTCGATTGACAGTTACAACACATGGAGTCAGCAAATCTTTGCTATCGACTGTGTTGAGTCGACTCCCGAGGTGCGTGTAAATCATACTGCACTTTCTTCGCCAAACGGCATAGAGTTCAGTTATGTAGCGACAAAAGACGAGGAGTCTACCGCAAAACTTACAAGCGTCAGTGTAAACGATATCAGCCTTACCGATAATTTGTCTATACAGTCCTCCTCTTATTCGGGTAGCATTGTTACAAAGTACGGCGGCGTATATACGTTCAAGGCGATTGACAGTAAGAATGTAACGGGTATGACTATGGTTGACGTAGCGGTTCCCGTTGACATTTCGTCCGATGCGATATTCTCCTATGTAGACGCATGGGGTCAGCCTGAAAACGGCAATGTATATCACGGTAGTGTTACCGTTGACTTTACTAAGATTTCGGGCGGTGACTATGCAAATACTGCAGAGGTTATGTCGGTTGACGAATATTACGGCGCATATGAGTTTGCGGTTCTCCCTGCAAGTGACGTAGCAGACAAGCTAATGCCGAGCGAACTTGAAGACGGCACGGAAAGCTGGCTTACCGAACTTACATGGATAGCGGCAGACAGCGATGATATTATTACCGTAGACGGACTTGAAGTTTTGGAGGATGCAAGCAGCGAATATGTTGTAATTATTCGTGATAGGCAGAATCCGACAGAGTATTCGACAATGGCGATTTACAAGTTTACGCTTGTCGACAATGCTATTGACATTACAAATACAATTTCCCTCCTTTCTTCAAGCGTGAGCAGTACCGACGGTAAGATATACGTTACTGCAAGCAAGGGATTGACGGGCAAATATGAGTTTGCGGTTCTCCCGATGGCTGTTGATACCGAAAACAGTACAGAGGAAGTTACACTTTACATTCCGCTCACCGAAGCAGACTTTATGAAGGATGATGTTGTCTGGAAACTTGCCGACTTTGACGGAGAAGGTGATACAGTAACGTTTGAAGGTCTTGGATGTGGCAAATATATGGTAGCTGTCCGTTCGCTCAATGTTGACAGCGAAATGGGCGACACGCTTACATTGAATGCCGCAGCGATTGTAAATGCAAAGACAGAGGTTAACGCGGTACAAACTGCACTTGCAAATGCAATTTCTGCAATGAAGACCGAAATCGGCGCACATCACAGTGAGTGGGGTGCAGCAACAGACGTTGTAAACAACGCAAAGACAACATATGATGAATTGCTTGGCAAGCTCGAAAGCGGCGATGCCACCGTTACTAACGACATGGTAGACGATGCATACGATGCTTGGCAGAGTGCAATAAGTGCGGAAAACACTGCAAAAGACGCATACGTTGCGGCTTTGGTCGGAATTGACGAAACCAAACTTGCCGAGATAATTGCTCTTCGTGACAGTTGGCAGAATGCCGAAGTTGATACTAAAGAAGAGGCACGTGCTACATACGATAATGCTATATCCGAATTCTGCACAGCATATCAAAATGCAGCATATCAGCAAAGCATTGATGATGCAAACACGGCACTTGCCGAGGCAGAGAGTGCATATTCTGTTATCGCTCTTGAAGCTTTGTCGGCATCCGGCGCAGAATATGATAATGATGCAACCCTTTGGGATGGCATGCTTATCAGTGAAGAGATATTTGTTCCTTTTGCCGCTCCTACGAATGTTAAACTTTCAAGCACATCTTCTTCTTCCAGCAAACCCACCGGTACAGTGAAGGCTGTTGCAACAGGTGGAACTGCTTATGACGGCGGCGAAAAAGTATACTATCAGTTTGCTTTGCTTCCTATCGAAAGCGAAGAAGCCGCAGTTGATTACAGTGAAAACATGGCTGAAATAGGCAATCTTGGACTTGATTGGCAGTTTGCAGACAGCGTTGCCGATATTGAGCAGAGCAAGGTCTTCAAGTCACTCGATGCCGGTTGGTATCAAGTATTTGTACGTGTTGTATATGATCCTGATATCACCGATGACACAGATGTGAACAAACTTTTGTATACCGAAGGTGTAGCCGATACTTATGCGGTGATTAAGGCGACATATGATGCTGCGGAGGCGGCGACCGAAGATAAGGCGGTACGCAGTGAAGTTAAGAATATACTCGGCTTGTACGATGATTATAAGCGTACGGACGATGAAGCTTTGCTCGATGCTTATCTCACAGCTATCGGAAACACCTCGAAGATAATCGAGTTGCGTGATGCATGGCTTAACTCTACCAGTGCCACCAAAAAGGCAACAAGAAAGGCTTATGAAGAAGCCGTACTTGAATATGTCAATGCAAAGCGGGCAGCGGAACTTCAGGAAGCGCTTACTGCATACAATGAAATCAACAAGCAGCTTTGCGATGAGGTAGCACTTGCATATGCTGAAAATCCCGCAAAGTATGAAACCGCATCATTTGGTATAATACGTGTTTCCACTTCGATGGGTACCTTTATAGAAAAAGAAGAATCTTCTGCTATTATCTCAAAGGAAGAAACCAAAGAAGGCGTAAACTACATCATCAACTGCGATACAGACTTGACAGATGCAGATGCCAAGGATATTTACAAGGCAAACGGCGAAGATGCTGTTGTCCTCATTATCGGAGACCGAAAGGTTGTTGTAGCAGAGGGCGTTCTCGAAAGCGACGATGAGGTTTCCAAGCTTATTGACAACTTTGCAGGCGGAGAGGGCAACGTAGTTGAATTTACCGCCGCTGATGGAACTTGCAATATTCTTCCTATCGGCATTGCCGAAAACGGAAAAACGGCATATGCTTATGTGGGCGATGGCAAGTACGCGGTTGTTAAGAGAGAAAGTACATTTGACGATATAGACGGCCATTGGGCAGAGAGCAACATCATTTTCGGTGCAAATCGCAATCTCTTCAAGGGTGTTGACGATGGCATCTTTGCTCCCGAGGCTACTATGACGCGTGCGATGCTTGTAACGCTTATATATCGTTTGGAGGGTGAGCCCGAAGTTAGCGGAGAAATGCCTTTTACAGACGTTATAAGCGGAGCATGGTATTACGATGCTCTTCTTTGGGGATATCAAAACAATATAATCATGGGTGTAAGCGAAACAAGCTTTAACCCTGACGGTTATATCACCAGAGAGCAGATGGTTACAATCTTTTTCAGATATCTTAGCGGAGAAGGTTATGTTGGCGATGAACGCAGTAATATTGCCGAATACGGTGATAACGACAGCGTATCCGATTATGCAAATGAGGCATTTGCTTGGAGTATTGCTTCAGGAATTGTAGTTGGTACAGATGAAAAACTTCTTGTACCCGACAAGATTGCTTCACGCGCTGAAATAGCGGCAATAACCGAACGTGCTATTCGATATATTCTGAAGTAATCAGCAATCAAGGACATATCACAATTGTGATATGTCCTTGTATTTTCGGGGAAAATATTGTATAATTAAGGCATAAAAATAAAAAGGGTGAAGAGATGGTTATATATAAAAATATTCGTCGTTTTTGCAGATGTATATTTGTTGCATTGTGCATAGCAATCTGCATTGTTTCGATTTTTGCCACCGAACTCGAATATGACGGATATGTTGTAAAACTTTCACAGCCTATGCCGATTATGAGCACCTTTGGTGCAGACGGCGAAGCGATAAAAGAGCTTGAATATCATGATAGCGTTTATGTGGTAGAGGATGCTGCTATTATAGATGAACTTATAAAAAGCGGTATAGTTGTATTTGCTGAGCCGAACTACATACTCGAGCCGCTCGGCAACCTTCCGGACGATACAAAATATTCAGAACAATGGTCGCTAAGCGGTATAAATTATCCCGCTTTATATAACAGCGGTTATGACGGCGAGGGCGCTGTTGTTGCGGTTATCGATTCCGGACTTGATATTTCCCACCCCGATTTTTATGGGGCAAACATCTCTTCGTACAGCAAAAACTTTCTCGGAGACGGAACACATACCGATGCATATTACCGAGACCAACTCGGACACGGAACGTTTGTTACAAGCCAGATTGCCGCAGTTGCGGATAATGCCGAAGGTATTGTAGGTGTTGCCGACGGCGCTGAGATAATGGTTTTGCGTTGCGTTTCAAAAAGCAATTCACAAAAATATATATACGATGCAACATACGATAGCGGAAGCGGAAGTGTTTCTGCGGTATCAAGTGCTATCAGATATGCGGTTGACAACGGTGCCGATGTTATAAATATTAGCCTTGGCATGACAAGCAACAGTACGCTTTTAGTCGAGGCTATAGGCTATGCAAATTCTAAAGGGGTAATTATTGTTGCAGCGGTAGGAAACAGCGGAAGTACCAAAATGTACTATCCCGCAAATTGCGAAAATGTTATAGGTGTTGCAAGCGTGAGCCGTAGCGGCAACTACCTTGTTAAATCTTCTTTTTCACAGTATAATACAAGCGTTGATGTTACCGCACCCGGCGGCTCGGTGCTCGGCATACAGATATATCCCAATGAGAACGGGATATGGTATGCAAATGCCGCCGAAACCTATCTTTTTGATAGCGGAACATCCTATTCTTCGCCAATAGTTGCGGCTCTTGCGGCAATCGCCAAGCAGATAGCCCCATCGCTTGACAGTGATGATTTTTTGTCGCTTATTACGGTTTCCTCAAGAGATCTCGGAACTTCGGGATACGATACATCATACGGATACGGTATTGTAGATGCCGAAAGATTGTTAAATGCATTGACAAAAGCACAATACGGTATCAACTATGTATTAAATGACAGTGAGGATTCTATTGCGGTATTGCAGGGCAGCTATGCCGATAGCTATAAGCTGAATGCAAAAACAGAATTGTCTCTTCCAATTCCCAAAAGAGAAGGATATATCTTTGTGGGATGGTGTTTTGATGCAAAATGTGACACAGAGGGTGTTTTTACATTGCCTAAAGGTACTCTCGGCCAAGTAGCAGCAAAAACTAACGGCGGCGAAATAACAGGATATGAAATTGCGCCCGTCACTCTGTATGCAAAATGGGAAATAGGAAGCGATGTTTCTACTAAATATTCAAATTATGACATATATACCGATGATGGCTTGACTGTCGGACTGATTATGCCCGGTAACAGCTTTGACGGAGTTTTACTTGACGGCGCAGAATTGTCAGGCGATGCGTTTGTATATGATGACGGTTTTGTAGAATTTAATTCGCAATTCCTAAAAAACCTCACAGTAGGAACTCATATATTCACTTTCCAATTTGAATTTGGCGACGGTGCGATATTCACTCTTAATGTAGTGGATAGTGCTCCACGCTTTGATGTTAGTTTTTATCCTGCACACGGTTTTGAAAATGCGCATTATGTTTTAAGCGATGTAAGAGTCGGCAATATAATCGGAGCTTTGCCCGATGCGCCTGTCTTCGCTGACAGAAGGTTTGTCGGTTGGTACCTTGCAGATAAAACTACACGAATCACCAAAAATACTATCGTCACCTCGGATATGTCTGTATATGCTATGTGGGTTTATACCGGCGAGGGAGAGGACACGGGACTTGACGAGTCGGTCGAAACTGTTATTGATATTCTCCAAATAACAGAGGGTGATGCTTTTGATAAAGTCGAGAGCCGTGCCAAAGGTGAACCCTTTGCGGTATACGATATTTCTATTTCGGGATACGCATCTCCGCTTGGAACTACTGTAAATATCGAATATGATGGGGACAGCGCCTATGTTTATAAAATTAAAAGCGACAGTTTTATAAAGATAGATGCAGAAGTAAATGACGACACAGTTTCGTTTAAAGCAGTTTCGGGAAATACCTACGTTGTGTCAAGTGATAGCCTTGTGTTTTACGGTGATGCCAATGCCGATGGCAATTTATCATTGGTTGATATCCTCAGAGTTTTGAAAGGAAGTGTCGATAGTAGCGTAACACTTGATTTTGCCGCCGCTGACATTGATGGCGACCTTAAAATCACTGTGCTTGACGTGTTCATTGTGTTGCATATCTTGCTGATGAATAATGGTTGTTAATAAATAATAATCAAAATGCACCGTTTCTTTCGACATTGTGGCAAGCCTATTATCCCGATTGCGAATGAAACGGTTGAGGCGCTTATTACGGCGGCGTTTACTATCGGCGCGGCTGTTGTGGCTTGGTGGAAGAATAACAGTTTTACCAATGCCGCTATTGAAGGCGACAAGGTTATGAATGAAATAAAAGCAAATAACAAAGATGAGATTTAAAAAAATAGAGGTCAGGAATTTCTCCTGACCTCTATTTTTGTTATTACACCAAAAAGTCCCTTTGTGAAAAACACCGTGTTCGACTTTTCGGCATTTGGTGGACCATCTAGGGCTCGAACCTAGGACCGACCGGTTATGAGCCGGTAGCTCTAACCAACTGAGCTAATGGTCCGAATATTCATTTCAGCCTTTCTATTATACAACGTCATTTTTAATTTGTCAATACCTATTGGTTGACAAATTGTTCATAAAGCGGTATACTTAGTTATATTATATTCAAAGAAAGGATATATTATTATGAAAAAATTAATTTTAACTGCACTTTTGTTGGTTCTCTGTGTCGCTATGCTTGCTTCGTGCGGCGACAGCAAACCCACTGTTACTACCGATGATGATGCTTCTGTTACCGTTCCCACTAAGGGCTATGACATTACAACTGCTCCCGATGAGACAGAGGATGTTACAACCGCTCCTGCAGAAACTACCGAGGCGGTTGAGGACACTACCGAAGCTGCAGAAGATACAACCGATGTAACTGTTCCTGCAGAAACCACAGCCGATGCACCTGCTAAGACAGATGCGCCTGTTACTGACAAGACACCTGCAAAGACAACCGAGGCTACAACCACAGCTAAGGCAGAAACTCCTGCGGCATCTGCTGATGAGGTAAATCCTGCTGACGTATCTGCGGCGCTTGAAAAGCAGCTTGAGGCATTCAAGAGCTACGCTCCTATCGAGGGCTCATATCTTGCCAACAGTGCTTTCGCCGGAGAAGATGCGGCTACTTTTGAAGCTCTTTTTGCAAAGTTTACATATACTCTTGGCGAGGTAAAGGTTATCGACGGTAACACTGCAACCGTAGAAGCAAAGATGACCATGGTTGACGTTGGCGCGGCACTCACCGCATACATGACCGAGATCATGGCACACTCAAACGAAGATGACTGGGATTCTGATTTTGCAGTATTTTATGACCTTCTTTCCGGTGAAAATGCAGTTCTTAAAGACTATGATGTTACTATCAAAATGACCAAAGATGCGAACGGCTGGGACATCAGCGATGACGGCAATGATGATTTCAAAAATGTTATTTCCGGCGGCTTGCTTTCATCCGACTTGCTTTCATAACTTAAAATTCCCGCTTATGCGGGAATTTTTTTATGTATTGACCTAATATTGACATAAATCTTCAAAAAGCGTATAATTATAGTATAATTTTCAGAAAGGAAATACTACTATGAAAAAATTACTTTCTATTCTTCTTTGTGTCGTTATGTGTGTGACTTTCCTTGCGGCTTGCGGCAATGATCCTGCCAAAGAGGCGACAAAGGCGCTTACTGATACGCTTGACATTATCAAGAGCGGCGATGCAAAAAAGCTTGCTGAGGTTGGATTTACAGATGAGGAGCTTCCTGAGGAAGATCTTGTGATAATCAAGGCATTTTTCGGCAACCTTAAGTACACCGTTAAAGATGCTGTTGCGGTGGACGAAAACACGGTTAATGTAACAGTCGAGATCACCAATGTTGATATGGGTACTGTTTTCACCGAGTACTTTACACAGGCAATGGCAAAGTATATGGAAGATGAGAGCTGGGAAGATGACGGCAGTCTTCTTAACTCAGTTATTGCAGATACTGACGAAACCATTACCAAGACAGCAACAGTTAAGCTTCTAAAGACCAATGGCACATGGGATTTTGATGCAGACGAAAACTATGATTTTGCAGATGCCATTACAGGCGGTCTTAATTCCTTTGCAGAGAATTTTGAAGAGTAAAACAAAAATTCCCGCGTAAGCGGGAATTTTTTTATTCTTTGAATAAATAACTGTAGTAATTCTTTTCAAGAATCATTGGTGAATAACGGCGCTTTGCCCAGAGAACATTGTTCATCTGTTTTACGTATGCGTCGATATCCTCCTGACTTGCAGTGAAGCCTTCAGCAGGAGTAAACTTTCCATTTGAGCTGTTGTAAAGACCGTACTGCGTCATCCAGCACCATGAAGGGCCGTCAAACAGGCAGTTGAGAATAACAAGCGGATCACTGTCTGAGAGAACGTCGGTACCCATCAGGAGTCTTGAATCATATTCAATGCCGAACAGGTTTGAAACTGTTGGGATAATGTCAATAGCCGAGCAGGGCTTTTCAACGATGACGGGTTCTTCCATATCGGCGCACCAGATAATGCAGGTGTTGCGAAGCAGTTCAACGTCTTTGCGGATGCCGGTTTCGGGCATATTATAAAGCTCGCCGAGAAGAGCATCTGTGAGACCGTATGGATAGTGGTCAGAGCTCATGACAAACACGGTATCTTCAAGCTTGCCGGCTTCATCAAGTGCGCGTACAAGTTCGGCAAGCATAAGCTCAACCTCATACTGTGCGGCGTGGTAAGCCTTGAGAGTATCTGAACAAGCCATGTCTGCGGTGACACCCTGATGCTTCTTTGCCATGGTATTGCCGAGGAAGTTGTATTCGGCGTGTCCGCTGACTGTCATGTAGTATGCGTGGAAAGGAACGTCTGAGTTTATATAATAAGGAAGAGTTGCAAGCGCCATTTCGTAGTCGGAGCGCGGCCACTTTGACGACATTACATCGCCGTTTTCATTTATCGGGTCGTCCTCAAGGCCGTTGCCGATAGCGATGAACTCATAGCCCATAACGGGGTGCGAGAGGTTACGGCTGTAATAATCGTGGAGGTTATTGTGGAATGCGTATGTTACGTATCCTTCCTCGCGGAGCTGTGTACCCATGGTGAATGGCATTGTGTTGCCCTTAAGCCAGCCAAGGCACTTTGCACTTGAGTGGAAATTGCCTGTCATTGCGGCATACTCACCGGTTGCGGTCGAGCCGCCCCAGAGAGATGTGTAGAAATTCTTAAGTACAAAGCCATTGTTTGCCATCATATAAAGCGTGGGTGTGCGCTCCGGATCTATTGTGGTGTAGGAGAAGCCCTCAAGCGTGAGGAAAATCAGGTTCTTGCCCTTGAACATACCTGTGTATTCATTTTGCTTTGAGGGGGTGAGGTTTGCAAAGTATTCGTGCATTGCCTTGATATCCTTGTTGGATTCGTTTGCAATCAGGGTTTCAAAGTCAATGTCCATTACGTTGTCGCCATAGACGATGGGCTCAGGTACAATCTCCTCTGCGGTAGTTTCGGGAGCTTCGCCGGTGGTGGTTTCGGGGTCTTCATTCTTTGCAAAGTTGTGGGTTACTTCGCCGACCGGCGGCTCAATTTCCACATCTTCAACTCCGAAAAGTAGCGCTTTTATATCGAGGCGCATGTTGGTGACCACGCCGAAGCGTTTGACCGATTCAAGCTCCTCAAAAGTGTTTTTGTAATAGTAGCTGTTGCTGTTTCCGGTTTCACCCTTATCCATGCTGACAATGCCGATAGCAAGCAGGTGGCAGAGCAATGCAATGACAAGAAGATAAATGCGGAATATAAATGTGGGCGAGAAAGCCGGAGCGTATTTTTTGAGTTTTGCAATAAAGATGATAAGAGGAAGAAATAGGAGGATGATGCCGAGCCATGATTTGTTTATCGCGGCAAAAAGCATATCCGAAAAGCCGTTAATCGCATCTGCGCCAAGCGCCATTACAGATACGGTATAGAATCCGCCGAAGATATTTGTGTATATATACTGCGATACTATGACAAGCGTTGTGATAATAAGCATCACAAGCGTGAAGATACGATTTGCTTTAAGCGGCATCAGCAGTGCAACGCCGTTTACAAGAAAGCCGTATGCAAATGAAAAAAGCAGTATTGTGAGGAATGTGACTATCGGAAACTCACCGTAAAGCGAGAAGTGAAAGACCACTTCCATGTAGAATACCGCAATCGGGAAAAACAGGAAGAAAAAGAAGTTTCTCCTGTTGCGCATATGCGCACGTTCAGCAGGCGATGGCGGAGTGTGGTTCTCTGTTTTAGGCGGTTTTGAAAAAAGAGCCTTGAGATTGGGTTCGTTTTTCAAAAATTCGGAAATCTTGGAAAACAATTTCATTTTAAAGCCTTTCTGAAATATCTATCATCTTATTATATGCAATGTGGAATTATATTTTACTACATTAGAATTTAATTTACAACTGCTTTTGACGAATTTAATTAAATTGTTTCGTTTTTTCTGAGTTGGCGTGGTGTTTTGTCGTAAAAAGAGCGCAACACCTTGCGAAAATATGCAGCCGACGAGAATCCAAGGCGCGCGCTAATTTCCTCGACAGAAAGGTCGGTTCGCTCCAAAAGCCCCACTGCAATTTCGGTGCGGATGCGGTTTTTTTCGTATATCGGTGTCGTGCCAAGCCGCTCGCGGAACAGGGTATACACTGCGGACTCGCTCATGCCGAGGTGACGGGATAACTGCGGCACGGTGCAGTCGATGTTGTCGCGCATAAATGCCCGTGCGCGCGATATGGTTTCGCGTTGAACATCCCTGACGGTTGGCATCATTGACGGCAGCACTTCATACATCAGCTCATACAGTAGCCCGACCGAGCGGCAACTAACGGCTTTGTCAAGCGTGAGTGCTGACAGTATCTCGTGCGCGCGTTCGGTCATCTGCAGTTTTTGTATGCCGTATTCGATGTTACGGTGGAGAGGGAATGTGTGAAAAGCGTATGAGTCGTAAACTATATTTTCGCCTTCCCAATATGAGTGATAGCGTATTTCGGGCGGAGTGTAGAACACATCACCTGCGGAAAACTTATATATTGTGCCGCCTACGTCAAAGGTAGCACTGCCGCTTTTGATGTATCCGATATGATGGCAGATGGTACCGTGCGAGTTATCGGTGTGATGATATCGCTTGAACGAGCACTCGAAAAAATAGAATGATTTGTAGAACTGTATATTATCCATTGCATAAAACCTACCGTTTTTTTAGTTTTTTTGCAGAATATTACCCGTTTTTTACAGTATATCATATCGTAATGCATCGGTCAATAAATTAATATGAAAGCAGAAACAAAAAGATAGATTAATGTTTATGTGAGTAACGGCGACGCACCAACCTGTGGTGGGCATTGCGTCCTCGACAGCCCGCATTAACAAAGGCAAAATGGGACGTCCGGGAGGTCTCCCCTACGGTTTGTGGTTTCTTATTTGCAACGCATAACCATTAATTTATTACAAAAAGGAGAAACATTATGGAAACTAAAAAGGTATTAGTTCTTGGTGGTACAGGCGCAATGGGCGTTTATGTTGTACCCGAACTTTTGAATCTTGGCTATAAGGTTGACGTTCTTTCTCTTGATGAGAGAACAAGCGACAACCCCAACCTCAGATACTTCCAGGTGGCAAACGCAAAGGTTGAGGATACTATCCGTCCTTTCCTTGAAGAGGGCAATTATGACGGTATCGTAGACTTTATGCTCTACACCACAAAGACTTTTACAACCCGTCACAAGCTTCTTCTTGACAACTGCAAGCACTACATCTATCTTTCTTCTTACCGCGTATATGCTGATGAGCAGCACCCCATCACCGAGAGTGCTCCCCAGCTTCTCGATGTATCCAAGGATGAGGATATGCTTGCAACCGATACATACGCTCTTGCAAAGGCTAAGCAGGAGGATATCCTTGAGAATTCTTCTTATAATAACTGGACTGCTATCCGCCCTGCAATCACTTTCTCAAAGTTCCGTTATCAGCTTGTTACTCTTGAGGCTGAGGTTATCGTTCACCGTGCAAAGCTCGGCAAGAAGGTTCTTCTCCCTGAGGGCGCAATGAAGGCTCAGGCTACAATGACATGGGGCCGTGACGTTGCAAAGATGATTTCTCGCCTGCTCTTTAATGAAAAAGCTATGCGCGAGCATTATACTGTTGCTACTGCTGAGCACAACACTTGGGAAACTGTTGCTTCTTATTATCATGACCTCATCGGTCTTGAGTATGAAGTTATCCCTACTGACGACTTCCTCAAGCTCATCGATCCCGAGGATCCTTTCCGCGGTCCCCGTTGGCAACTTGAGTACGACAGAATGTACGACCGTATTGTTGATAACACTAAGATGCTTGAGGCTACAGGTCTTAAGCAGTCCGACTTCTCCACTGTGCGTGACGCGCTTGCACTTGAGCTTGCAAATCTTCCTGCAGATACTGTTTGGAAAGAGAACCCCGTCAACGACAGAATGGACGCGTACATTAAGGAACACAATCTTTAATAAAGTGAAACACCAAGTTCATTTGAACTTGGTGTTTCTTTTTTATATTCGCTTCCCCCTTGACAGAACGGTAAATTTGAGCGATAATATAAGATATGAAATATATTCCGAAAGGATAATTGATATGTTAGACATCAGATTTATTTGCGACAATCCCGATCTCGTAAAAGAGAATATTAAAAAGAAGTTTAAGGATGCAAAGCTTCCTCTTGTTGACGAAGCTATTGACCTTTACACACGCAAGTGTGCCGCCAATACAAAGGCAAACGACCTCCGTGCAAACCGCAACAAGGTTTCCAAGGAGATCGGTATGCTTATGGGCAAGGGCCTCAAAGAAGAGGCTGAGGCTAAAAAGGCTCTCGTAACCGAGCAGGCTAAAGAGCTTGCAGCACTTGAGGCTGAGGAAACCGAGCTTGAGGCTTCGCTCAAGGAAGTCATGATGAAGATTCCCAACATCATTGACGATAGCGTTCCCGTTGGTAAAGACGACAGCGAAAACGTTGAGGTTGAGCAGTTTGGTGAGCAGACCAAGGTTGATTTTGAGATTCCTTATCACACCGATATCATGGCACATTTCAACGGCATCGACAAGGAAGCCGCAGGACGTGTCGCAGGCGAGGGCTTCTACTACCTCATGGGCGATATCGCAAGACTTCACAGTGCAGTTACCGCATATGCGCGCGACTTCATGATTGACAAGGGCTTTACCTACTGTATTCCTCCTTTCATGATTCGTTCCAACGTAGTTACAGGCGTTATGTCCTTTGAAGAAATGGATGCAATGATGTATAAGATTGAGGGTGAGGACCTCTACCTCATCGGTACATCCGAGCATTCAATGATCGGTAAGTACATCGACACTATCACCGATGAAAAGACACTTCCTCACACTCTCACCAGTTACTCCCCCTGTTTCCGTAAGGAGAAGGGCGCACACGGTATCGAGGAGAGAGGTATCTACCGTATCCACCAGTTTGAAAAGCAGGAAATGATCGTTATCTGTAAGCCTGAGGAGTCAATGGACTGGTTCCACAAGATGTGGAGCTATTCTGTTGAGTTATTCCGCTCTATGGATATCCCTGTTCGTACACTCGAGTGTTGCTCAGGCGACCTTGCAGACCTTAAGGTTAAATCATATGACGTTGAGGCATGGTCACCCAAGCAGGGCAAGTACTTTGAGGTATGCTCCTGCTCCAACCTTGGTGATGCACAGGCGCGCCGCCTTGGCATTCGCGTTAAGGGTGCAGATGGCAAGAAGTATCTTGCACACACACTTAACAACACCGTTGTTGCTCCTCCGAGAATGCTTATTGCATTCCTTGAAAACAATCTTGAAATGCGTGACGGCAAGTTTGTCATCCGCATTCCTGAGGCTCTTCGTCCTTACATGGGCGGCAAGACCGAAATCGTTGAGAAATAAAAAAGGAAGCCGAAAGGCTTCCTTTTTTTAAACTAATATTATTTCCACTCGGAAACTGCTTCTTCGTAGAACATATTGATCTGCTGGATCTTATTATCAGCAGTGGGCTTATATGTATCATACATAGAGGTGAAGTTTGAGTTGTACTCGCGAAGCATAATGATGAGCTGCTTGTTGTATGTACCGATCTGGTAGTAGTAACCGATATCGTAAACAAGGTTGTCGAAGATGATGTCGAGCATTTCTTCAGACTCTTCGTCACGAGCGGACTGACCAACAAGAGTAACATCATAGAGTGCAGGAGTAACGATCGTCTGACCGTAGTATGCAAGCGCCTCGGTAATAACACCTGTCATCTCAATGTCATTTACAACGAGGGGAACGCAGATGAACTGTGAGTTATAGGGAGCGATGGTGGTGTAGTAATTCTCCTGAGTGGTTGTGAGCTTGGGATACGGGAGAATACCGAAGTCGCTTTCCATTTCACGGTACTTAGGCATATTGTCGATAAGCGCGGTGAGGAAGAGGCCCTGGTCGTTCTGCCACATGTCGCTTACGCTCTTAATGTATCTCTGGAATGTGAGCGCATACTCGGTGTCGTATGCAATGTTTACATACTGAGTGAGCGCATCGAGAGTGGTTTCGTTGTAGAATGTGAGTTCGAGCTGACCGTTTTCGTTGATAGTGCAGCAACGCTGACCTGCAGCATTTACCATGCCTACGATAGAGTCATCCCAAACGAGAAGACCGTAGCGGTCATTCTGGTTGAAAATGCCGTCCTGATTGAGGTCTTCAGAAACAGTCTTGCAGAGAGAACCGAACTTTTCGATAGTCCATTCGCCTTCGTTTACAAGATCATAGGGGGACTCAACATCATACTCATCGAGGAGCATCTTGTTGAACATGATACAGAAAGCAGAGCGGTTGTCGGAAACGGTGATATCACCTGTGGTGAAGAATACGACGTCACGAACGCTGAGGCTTTCAGTAGCATTCTGGTCCCACCAGGACTTGGTAAGGTCGATACCCTCGATAGAGTTCATATCGTAGAGGTAACCGATCTGTGCAAGCTGAGAAACGTCATAGCCTGCGATAAGGCAGAGATCGTAGTCGGGTGTGTCAGAGTTAACAGCGGTGTTGACCTTGGTATAACCTGGTCCGGGAGAGCCGCTGGATGCAGAGGAGTACTTAGCTTCAACATCCTCTGTGATCTTTATTTTGTAATCTTCTTCAACCTTGAGCTTGCGCTTGTACTGAGCATTGTCAAGGGAGAGATTGGATTCTTCTTCATAGTTGAAGTCGTTACAAGCCTGGTTACCTGCGGAAAGAATACGGAATTCTTCGCCGCCGAAATCGCCGGTAAGCGGAATGCCAAGTTCTTCTGCACCTTCGGTTACGGTAACATCAGTGTTGTCTGAAACATTGGTATTTGCGGGCGAATCGTCTTTGTCACATGCTACAAAAGCAGAGCAGAGCATCAGAAGACAAAGAGCTAAACAAATAATCTTTTTCAAAAAACTATCTCCTTTCAAAGTCGGTTTTCACCGCATAGTTTTATACATTATATATGATAACATATATTTTTCTGTAAATCCATACAAAAAATTACCTTAATTTAAAATAATATTTTGCAAGGATTGACCATTTTTAAAATCTATGGTACAATATCAGTGTAAAAAATTCTATGGGAGGTGTTTCGATATGCACATACTGGTGGAGGGGGCATTTATAAATTCGCACTGGTGTTCGCATTATATCAAGGGAATCACCGCTCAGGCAAAGCGCAAGAATCTGCCTGTTGAGATACATACAGATACTGAATTTTTACACGCCGAGGGCTTTGATGATACGCATGTTATCCTCATTGGCTCGTCGCTCACATGGGCATCAAAGAAAATGTGTCTGCTTTATGAAAATGGCGTGCGCCCCATTGTGCTTTCTATTGCAAATTATCAAAAACAGTTCCCGTTTGCAAGCTTTATCACCATGGATTATGATGACGCGGCGATGAAATTGATGAAATATCTCCGAGATAAGGGATGCAAGCGCACTGCGTTTTTTGCCGGAAATATGAAAAGCTCCACCGATTTGCAAAAACTTAACAAGTATTTGCAAAACGGCGGCAGCGAGGAAGATGTTTTTGCATACAAGGATTCGCTGAGTGAAACTTGCAACCGTCTGCTTGCGCGCATCAAGGATTTTGATTCTATTCTTTGCGCAAATGACGTTTCTTCTGTTGTGCTTCTCCGTCGCCTTATGGATCTCGGCTATTCGATACCTAAAGATTTCCACATGGCAACCTTTGGTGACACCACGCTTTCAAACCTTGAGATACATAATATTGCGGTTGCCAGGGTCAAGAGCTTTGATGCAGGGCGTCTTTCGATAAGCGCATATCGCATGCTTAAGTCCGACCCTGAGATATCTTCGCTGTCATTCCTTTTGCACTGTGATATTTTTGATTGTAACTGCGAGCTTACAGATATACACGTTGGGCATACGGCGCCTGCATTTGATAATACGCCAAGCACAAATTTCTTCCGCGACCCCGATGTTGAAAAGGTGTTGCTGGTTGAAAAACTGCTTGCAGGATGCGACAAGCTTGATATCAGAATTTTGCGTGAGGTGCTCAATAAAGAGAGCTATTCAAAGATTGCGGCGAAGCTGTTCATCGCAGAGAATACAATAAGCTATCGCATCAAAAAGATACTTGCCCTTGCCCCCGATAAGAGCAAGGAAGAGGTTTTCGCGCTTTTGGCACAATTTTTGTTTTAAAAAATCCCACTCAGGTGGGATTTTTTTGATTTGTTGTGCAAAATGTAATTATTTCTCAATTAAATATTGACGTTTTTTGGTTACATTAGTATAATATACTCGTAGCACAATATTCAAATTCAAATAAAGGAAGGAACCATCATGAAAAAGTATTTTGCACTTTTCCTTGCTGCTTTGACACTTGGCGTTATGTTCATGATCGGCGCATCTGCTGTCGATACATTTACAAACCCCGTGGCAAACGGCGCGGACCCCTTTGTGTTTAAAGACACAGACGGTACATATTATATGTACCTTACCAGTGGCGGAGCTTACGGCTACCGTGTTTACTCTTCTACAAACCTTGTAGAATGGGAGTCACAGGGATATTGCCTCCGCCGTGACGACGTTTATACCGACCCTGAAATTAACAAGCTCAATTCAGAGACCGGCGCAACGTCCGCTATCTATAACTTCTGGGCACCCGAGGTTTACAAAGAAGGCGATACCTACTACATGATATACACCGCGCAGGAGCATCTTGGTATTGCAACCTCGGACAGTCCTCTCGGCCCTTTTAAAAATGATGCGGATTCTTATCTGATTCCTTATACCATTACAGGCCGCAACTCCGAGGGCACGGCGATTTCCACACAGAAGTGTATTGACGGTCACTTCTACAAGGATGATGACGGTACTCTTTATCTCTATATTGTTTCCTGTGGCGCTTTTTCGCTGAACGGCGATTCTATCGACCACGGTAATAATATCTGGGGCGGTCCTTTTGACCTTGAAACTCTCACATTTGCAAGCGGATATCCCAAGCTTCTTGTTGAGCATGACAACAAGAACGAAGTAACTTATCCCGGCTGGATCAACACAAGCTCGCTCAGCCTTATCTACCCCAACAGATATGACGGTTCTGCAGTGGCAGAGGGCCCCGAGATGCTCAAGCACAACGGCAAGTACTACCTCACATTTTCACAGGACGGCTACACAAGCTCGCAGTACTCTGTTTTCTATGTAACTGCTGACAGCCCTATGGGACCGTTCAGCTCAAAGAAGCTTGCGTTCATTACAGACGACCAGCTTAATGAGGACACCGACAATCCTCATCTTTACGGTGCGGGACATCACAGCTTCACCACATCCCCCGACGGCTCTGAGCTTATTATTGTTTACCATGCTCACAGAAGCGGTACTGACCCGAACGAAACCGGCGGCACTGTTGAGGAAAGAAGAATTTGTATCGACCTTGCAGGCTTCAATGACGACGGCACTTTCTTTGCGGGACGCGAAACAAAAGGACATCCTACCGCAACCGCACAGGTGCTCCCCTCTGGCGCAACCCTTACAAGAAAGCAGAATCTCACCGGAGCTTTTGCAGATATTCCGAGCCTTCCCACCGTTTATGTAGCGAACAAAGACGGTAACGATTCTGCGGAAGGTACAAAGGACGCTCCTCTTAAGACAATTACTGCAGCTTGTGCTAAGCTTGCAAACGGCGGTACAATTATCATAACTCAGCAGTATGCTGCAAGCGGCGAGACCTCTGCCGATTATATTGACATTCCTGCGGTTAACGGCCCGCTTATGATCAAAGGTGAAATGAGCGCAGTACCATTCTCTTTCAAGTTCCTCAGCGTAAACTCTGATGTTTACTTTGATAATATCTCATTCTGGCCCGGAACCCTTAGCAACATTTCAGTTATCGAGTGCAACTTCAACAATGTTGTTATGGGTGAGGGTGTAAGCTGTATCGCACAGCCTACAAGAAAGACATTCCCTGTACTCGTAGGCGGTTATTGGTGGTCTACAAACACCTCCGGTGTATACACTAACTTCAATTATGCTAATAATGCTGCAGTTACCAAGGATGTTGACAACACCATCACAGTTCTCAGCGGTACATGGTCTATCGCAACCGAAAAGAGTGTAAAGAGCACCGCTCAGATCGGCACATCTGCTCCTTCTTCCACGTTAGTCATTGGCGGCGATGCAAAGATTCGCCCGGCAAAGATGAGTGCACCCAATGTAATTGCTTCTGCAGATGGCGCAAAACTCACATTCAAGTCGGTTGCAAATGCTCCTCAGTATGTGATTTATAAGGATGGCGAGGTTGTTGGTTACACTACCGAAACCGAGTATCTTGATACCACATGGACTCCCGGCGATGCCGCTGTAGCATATTCCGTAGCAGGTTATGTAAACGGCGCATGTATCGGTGATGCAAGTGACGCAACAACTCTTGACTACTCTGCGGATATCGACTCTGATGGCGATGTTGATATAGCAGACGTTATTGCTATTCTCGGACAGGTTCTTAACGGAACTTCTGATGCATCTCTCCGCGATGTTCTCGTTGTTCTCAAAACAACAGTAAAATAGAAACAAAAAATCCCGCTTATGCGGGATTTTTTGTTTTTCTACATATTATTCAAGCATTGACATTGCGCCGCCGGTGAGCGCATTGAAGAAATCAATATTTTCTTCAGACTCGGTATCGACATCCCACTGACCGCCATTGTTTGTTACATATGCTACAGTGGAGAAAGTGTTTACTGCCGCATCGGGGCTTGTTGCAAGCTCCATGAAGTATGAGCCGTCTGCATCCCAGTTTTCTTCCTCGAGATGCTTTGTTGCCTCGATGAAGTATTCGGTGAGAACAACTTCAAAGTCGGTTGTTGTGATGTCTACCGCAACAGCAACCTTGTTTTCTTCGACAACAGAAGCGCCCTTGATTTCATAATCAAAGTTTGCGTACATGCCGAGTATGACCTGTTTTGTCTGCTCGTCAACCTCTTCATTGCCGTAAAGGGCAGACAGGTTGCCGCTCTTCAGGGGATCAAAAACAGAGGTGATTGCCGCAACAGCGTCATCTGTTCCGTCTTCAAATCCGGTGATTTCATTGACAGCCTCGGTTGTAACAACAGCCTCGGTTGTTTCTGCAGCCTTGGCGGTTTCAACAGCTTCAGTAGTTTTGACAGCTTCAGTAGTTTCGACAGCTTCGGTAGTTTCGGGCGCGTCCGTTGCCGCTTGTGTTGTAGTCACGGCATCGGTTGTAACTGCGGCGTCATTGTTGCCGCAAGAAACGAGGACTGCCGCACACAGTGCAAAGCAAAGCACAAGAGCAATTATCTTTTTCATAACAGTGTCCTTTCTTTATATGTAAGATGGTACAAGTATACTATTTTTGTATTTGTTTGTCAAGCCAATGCCTGGCGGTGTAAGCAAAAAGGTATCAGCAAAAGCTGATACCTTTTTAGTATTTATCAATGTCGATTCTTTGTGCTTTTACGGTTTCGCCGCCGAGAAAGATGCGTGCAACCGCATCAAAGTTTACGGGATTGTCGCTGACAAAGAATTCGGATGAGCCTTTGTTGGCGGTAGCCTTGTAGCTCTTCGCCAGAGCTTTAGCCGCCGCTGCGCCTGAGTTTACAAGAGTAACATCGGGCAGAATATCACCGATGATATCTGCGATAATTGGGAAGTGTGTGCAACCGAGGATGAGCGTGTCTGCGCCGGATGCCTTGATTTTCGCAAGATAGTCCTGGGCAATAAGCTTGGTTACGGTGCAATCCCTGCCGATGTATCCGTTTTCAACCAGTGGTACAAACAGTGGGCAAGCAACAGATACTACTTCTTTTGCGCCACCTGCCTTCAGCTTCCTGTCAAAAGCGCCGCTTGATACGGTTGCGCCTGTGCCGATAATGCCGATAATACCATTTTTGGTAGCAGTAAGTGCTTCTGTGGCAGATGCATCGACAACGCCGAGCATAGGTACATTGTAGCTACCCTTCACATCGTCAAGCACTACCGAGCTGACAGTGCCGCATGCGGCAAGAATCGCATCAGCGCCGCGCGATATAAGAAAGTTTATGTCCTGCTTGGTATATCGTTCGAGTATCTCGTATGAGCGTGAGCCGTAAGGCACGCGACCTGTGTCGCCAAAGTAAACAAAGTCTTCGTTTGGTAGAAGCTTGTGTAGCTCGCGGTATGCGGTCAGACCGCCAAGTCCGCTGTCAAAAATTCCAATCATCTAATTCCTCTTCAGTATGGCAACACGAAAGTTGCCGCCGTAGTCGTATATTTCTTCAAATTTGAATCCGTGTTCTTTAGCAAGCAAAGCGACATCGTCCCTCTGGTCGTAGCCCATTTCAAATGCAAAAAAGCCATCGCATTTGAGATTGTCCTTATAGTTTTTCACAATCGCGCGGTAAAAATGCATACCGTCATCGCCGCCGTCAAGTGCTATGCGCGGTTCATGTGACAGCTCTTTTTCCAGCGAGTTCATATCCTCCGAACGTATGTACGGCGGATTTGATACTATGCAGTCGAATTTTTCATCCGATGCAAACGGTATTGTGACATCGCCGATGAAAAAATCTACAGCGGGCACTCCGTTGTGTGCTTTGTTTTTCTCAGCAATCGCAAGCGCATCGCTACTTATGTCGCACGCCTTGCCGCGCGCATCGCGCCGATTCTTTGCTGTGGAGATTGCAATGCATCCGCTACCTGTGCATAGGTCGAGAAAACTTGCATTTTGCGGCAGATTTTTTACGAGATAGTCCACCAGTATCTCTGTGTCACTTCGCGGAATAAGGCAGGATGGGGAAACAAAGTATTCCTCTCTGTAAAAATCCCATTTGCCTATTATATATTGCAGCGGTTCGTGCGATATTCGCCTTTCAACCGCATTTTCGAGTGCATCACCGCTGAATTCCTCAAGCAGTATACGTGCTTCGCCGTCGCAGTTTTCGATACCTGCGGCGGCGAGCGTGTCTTTTATTTCAGAAAAAGTCATTCTTCTGTGTTTTCTTCTTCTTCTTTTTCTTCTTCAGGCTTTGATGCTTCGATGATAGCATCAACTTGCGCTTGGTCAAATTCTTCGGGCATCGAAGACTTGATAGCTACAATAGCAATCTCAAGCTGTTTGAGATCTGGTTCACGTGTGGTCACGCGCTGCATCAGAAGACCGGGCGCAGAAAGAATACGTGTTACGATATTGTCGTGCTTGCCTGCAAATGAGATAAACTCGAATCCAAGTCCGCAGATGAGTGGCATCAGCGGGAGTTTGATTGCATAGCGGAGCCAGATGTTATCCCACGGAACGAAAGGCAGAGAGAATACAAGAACGCTGAGAATCAGCATAACAAAGATAAAGCTTGTACCGCAACGTGCATGGAAACGGGTGTACTTTTTTGCATTTTCGGGGGTGAGATCATCGCCTGCCTCGTAGCACGCAATGCTCTTGTGTTCCGCACCGTGATACTCAAATGTGCGGCGTATGTCAGGCATCAGTGATACAAGTAGGATATAGCATACAAATATTGCAATACGGATAACACCTTCGCAGAGTGTCTTTGCCCAGCCGAGGCTAAGTCCCGCAAGTCCGAGCAGATAGTCAATGCCTTTGGTTGCCATGGTGGGGAGGAAAAAGAACAGCCCCACAGCAAGCAGGATTCCAAAGAATCCGGCAATGCTCATTATAATATTGAAGAGTTTGTCGCCGAATTTTTCAAGCAACCACTTTTCAAACTTTGATTCGGGCTCGTCGAGATCCATGTCAAGCGCTTCTGCCGAAATGGTAAGAACTTTAAAAGAGAGCTTAAACGATTCTACAAGAGCGACGATGCCGCGGATGATTGGCAGATTAAAGAATTTGTTTTTCTTGCGGATTGATGTGTATGAGTGGTTCGATACTGTTATCGAGCCGTCTTCCTTTCGCGATGCTACGCTGTAACGATCGCCGCAGCGCATCATTACACCTTCAAGCACCGCTTCGCCGCCTACTTTGCCGAGACGGCAGTTTTTTTCGCAGTTTTTTGCCATTTTATTTCTCACTTTCTTTGTGAAAACGAATAGACTACAGTAAAATTTTTATCATTATTATATTAGTATAACATAGATGGTACGGTTCGTCAATGTTTATCAGACATCTCAAGAGAATGTTCGTTGTTCATCTCGTCTATGCTGAGCGCGGCTTCGTGCGGAATCGGATCCCAGCGAATCTTTTTAAACAGCGCTATCCATGTTGCAATATCACCGATGATGCTGAACATGGGAAATGCGGCGCACAGCCAAAGCAGCTTCGGTATACTGCAACGCTGCATGCGTTTATACTCGGTCACCACAAGCGCAAGCGCTGTGGGAATTGCCGAAAGATGTTTTGTAAACAGCGTAACAACTGCCGGGAGTATAGTTGCAGGACCTATCGTTATGCCGCGCAGAACAATGCGTGCTACTTTGAGAATGGTAAACGGGATTGCACCGGGTAGATTTGTGATTATCATGTCAAATGATGCAAGTCGTGATACAAGACTGCTGCGCAAACCGAAAATGTTTTTAAGCAGCGGCCAAGTGGTTTCGACAAATGCAAGCATGTGACCTTTCGCCCAGCGAAGACGTTGACGGGCGGCAATCTTCATTGATACCGGCTGCTCGTCATAAAACACCGCCTCGTGGTGATATGCAATATGTACGTGTTGAATTATTGCGTCTGAGGTAAACGCGCGGTCCTCGGTGAGCGAGGTATAGTTCCAGCCGTCTTTTACAAGCTCGGCACCAAACAAAAATCCGGTTCCTTGTATTCTTACGGGAAAGTGCAGAAAGCTTCTGCCGCGATTTTCAAATCGCGCGGTTCGCATCCAGTGAAATGCATAACTTGCCGATATTGCGTTGTCGGCAAAATTCTTGGAGTTTCTATAGCTTGTGATCAGGCGTTCGCCGGCATCAAAAGCATCGTTCATCTTTTCAACAAAGTTTTGCGCCAAAAGATTGTCGGCATCAAAAAGAAAGTATCCTTCAACATTGTCTATCGCATAGTCGCGCTTGATGCAGTTAAAGAGGTATTGCAGGGCATAGCCTTTGGTGCAACGTTCATTGTCGGTACGTTCATAGCATATTGCTCCGTGCTCGCGTGCGACATTTGCGGTGTTATCGGTGCAGTTGTCTGCAACTACATAAACTTTAAGCAGTTCGCGCGGATAAGTTTGCTTTTCTATGCTCTGGAGCAGATGACCGAGAACGGTTTCTTCATTGCGTGCGGCTATTACTATTCCGTATCGGTGCTGATTCTTTGCTCGCTTGTATCTGCGTGTGCAAAACAGGCCAAGTACGGTAAACAGACTTCTGTATGCATATAGACTGCCGAGTACGGACAGTATAGTTGTACATATTAAAAGCAGAGTTTCCGACGTGTTTCCCTCCTTTTATATAATAGTGCGATAACAATCTTCTGTATTGTAACACATAATTCTTCAATAAACAATAGCAAAAAGATAAAATTAAAAATCTACAAATTGTGGTTTAAAAATACAAAAATAACTATATAATGTGGAGCTGGAAATTTCTAAAAAATTCCTTGAAAAAATTGCAAAAAAGCCCTTGACAAAAGGGCTAAAGCGCGATATAATGAAAAAGCTCACCCAAATGGACAAGTCGAGCGGTTGAAAAAATTTCAAAAAAATTTCAAAAACCTATTGACAAGTGGTATGAGGGTGTGTACAATATACAAGGTTGCGCAAAACGCAGCTTTGAAAATTCGGTCATTGAAAATTGAACAACAAAGAGAAAGAAAACACGAACAAAGTTTAGTGTAGAGATCTCGAACAATTCTTTAGAGAAACCAAGTAAAAAAACTTATGCGAAAGAGCAAGCGATTGCTTGAGTAGAGATTA